>NZ_CALPDH010000011.1:0-162852 GCF_943193215.1 Acetatifactor aquisgranensis
GACGATTTCGGAGAAGATGGATTCTATATCTTTTAAAATTCCGTACCGCCTGTTTTTTATGCCCACATTTATTTTTTTGTCAAACATATGTTCGCAAAACGTACGTTTCTTTTTGCCACTCCAAAAGACGCAATTTCCTATAAAGTCAAAAAGAAGCGGAATATCTCCGTCCTGTTCATCACCCACGACCTGGGAGTGGTGGCCAATATGGCGGATAAGGTGGCAGTCATGTACGCCGGCAAGATTGTGGAGTACGGAACGGTGCGGGATATTTTCTATGATCCAAAGCATCCATATACCTGGGCGCTGCTTTCCTCCATGCCCTCGCTGGACACAAAGGATGTCCTGGAGGCGATTCCGGGGACGCCGCCGAATATGATATACCCGCCCAAAGGCGACGCCTTTGCGGACAGGAACAAGTATGCCATGAAGATAGATTTCGAGAAGCAGCCGCCGTTCTTCAAGGTATCCGACACCCATTACGCGGCCACCTGGCTCCTGCATCCGGATGCGCCCAAAATCGGGCTGCCGGAGAACATCCAGAACCGCATCAGGACAATGAAAGAAATGGAGGTGCCGGATTATGAGCAATGAGTTCAAGACAATGGGAAAAAAACATTCCACGGAAAACATACTGGAAGTCCGTCATCTGAAACAGTATTTCGGCAAGCGTGATTTCAAGGCGGTGGACGATATCAGCTTTTCTGTGAAAAAGGGAGAGGTCGTAGGAATAGTGGGGGAATCCGGCTGCGGCAAGACCACCACGGGCCGTTCCATCATCAAGCTTTATAATGCCACATCGGGAGATGTGTATTTCAAGGGCCAGCGCATCGTGGCAGGCACCCGTTCCTACACAGACGCTATCGCTTTGGAGCGCAGGAAGAGCCGTGATACCGTCAACAAGCTGAAGAAAGCCGGGAAAACGGATGAAATCAGGGCGGAAAAGGAGCGTCTGTCCGCCTTTGTGGAGGAGCAGAAACGACTTATCCAGGAGGCTAAAAATGACCATAAGAACTGCATCAGGCTCTATAGAGAGCGTATCCTCCGTGGGATTGCCGAAGCGTATGATGAAAAAGAAAAAGCTGCCGCAGGAAATACTGTCCTTCTGGAGCAGCTGAAAAAAGAGCGGGCCGAGAAGATAAAGGACGCCGAGAAAGAAAACATCGTCACCAGGATACAGATGATTTTCCAAGACCCAATCGCCTCCCTGAATCCCCGCATGACGGTACGCGAGATCATCGCAGAGGGACTGACCATTCAGGGAATCAAGGACAAGGACTATATCGATAAAAAGGTTTATGAGATGCTGGAAAAGGTAGGCCTTGTGCGGGAGCACGCGGGACGTTACCCCCATGAATTCTCAGGGGGACAAAGGCAGCGTATCGGCATCGCCCGGGCCATCATCATGAATCCTGACCTGATCATCGCGGACGAGCCGGTCAGCGCATTGGACGTCTCCATCCAGGCGCAGGTCATCAATCTGCTGAATGAGCTGCGGGAGGAGCTGGGTCTGACGATTCTGTTCATCGCCCATGACTTGTCCGTTGTAAAGTATTTTTCCGACCGGATTATCGTCATGTATTTTGGTAAAATCGTAGAGATCGCACCAGCGGATGAATTGTTCGGGCATCCTCTCCATCCATATACCAAATCCCTGCTCTCGGCCATTCCCCTGCCGGATCCGGAATATGAGAAGAAGCGCAGGCGGATCACCTATGTGCCGGATCAGGCCCATGACTATTCCCAGGAGGCTCCCGTCCTGCAGGAGGCGGCGCCGGGGCATTTTGTGAGCTGCAATACGGCGGAGCTGGAAAAGTACCGCAGGAGTCTGGCGGGGACACAGGAAAGGAATCTGAAGAATTAACATATGAAAGATAGGAAAATTTTTCTTCGATACGGCATGGCAATGGCGGCGGCAGCTGCCATTGCCATACTTGTCACTTTGATGGAAACCGATTTCTACGGGCTGGACAAAAAAATGCTTTTCCGCTTCCTGAGCGATGGCTTTTTTGTGGCGGCTGTATTCTATATCGGCTTCGGGCTGCTCACATGGATTGCCGATGCCGGCAATTTCCATGCTTTCGGCTATCTGGGCTACATGGTAGTCCGGCTGTTTTCCCCGATGAAGCACCGATTTGAAGAGCGCAAGGACTATTTTACCTATTATACGGAAAAAAAGACACAGCGCAGAGAGGGAAAAACCTCGCCAAAGCGGATATTGCTGACAGTGGGGGCTGTCTGTGCTGTTCTGGCAATCGTGTTCGCAGGTATTTTTTACAGGATATAAGTTGACTTTCTCCCGATATAACAGTAAAATAATCTTGCCGAAAAAATATCAGTAAGAGCATGCCCTGTTTTTAGAAACTTTCACGGGCGGAATGGGGGAAATTATGTCAAAGATAGCAATCGTAACAGACAGTAACAGCGGAATCACACAAGCGGCGGGAAAGGAGACAGGCGTCTATGTGCTGCCCATGCCTTTTATGATTGATGAGGAGACTTTTTATGAGGATATCAACCTGACTCAGGAAGAATTCTACCAAAAGCTTGCCTCAGGCGCCAATATCGCCACCAGCCAGCCCTCGCCGGAATCTGTCATGAAACTGTGGGACACGGTTCTGGAAGAATATGATGAGCTTGTCCATATCCCCATGAGCAGCGGTCTGTCAGGCTCCTGCCAGAGCGCCATGCTTCTGGCAGAAGATTATCATGGGCGGGTGCAGGTAGTGAACAACCAGCGGATTTCCGTCACCCAACGGCAGTCCTGTCTGGATGCGAAGCTTCTGGCCGCCAGGGGAAAGAATGCGAAGGAAATCAAGGAATTCCTGGAGGCGGATAAATTCAACAGCAGCATTTATATCATGCTGGATACACTGTACTATCTGAAGAAAGGCGGACGGATAACCCCCGCGGCCGCGGCCATCGGGACGATGCTGCGCTTGAAGCCTGTGCTGCAGATTCAGGGCGAGAAGCTGGACGCTTTCGCAAAGGCCAGGACCACGAACCAGGGGAAGAGCATCATGATAAATGCCATCAAGGCCGATATCGAGAAGCGCTTCGGCGGAATGACGGAAGACAATCATATCTGGCTGCAGATTGCCCATACGGCGAACCTGGAAGAAGCTAAAGTGTACAAAGAAGAGATATTGAAGCATTTTCCGGGGTATGATATCCATATCGATGCATTATCCTTAAGCGTGGCTTGTCATATCGGGCCCGGAGCGCTTGCTTTCGCCTGCTGCAGAAAGATTAAAGCCTAAAAAAAGTTTCGGAAAAATCTACTTGTTTTTTTGAAACATTTCGTTTATTATAGAATAGGAACGTATGTTCTTCCATGTTTTTGTTTTTCATGCAGTTTATCATGGAACGGTTCAGGGCATGGAAGTTTTGGGACAGAGAGGTTTATAGATGGCAACTGTAAGTAATTATGACGCCTCCAGCATTACGGTGCTGGAGGGGTTGGAGGCTGTGCGGAAACGGCCGGGAATGTATATCGGCAGCACCTCCACCAAGGGTCTGAATCATCTGATATATGAGATTGTGGACAATGCCGTGGACGAGCATCTGGCGGGGGTATGCGATACCATCCGGGTGACCCTGGAAGCGGACGGATCGGCCACGGTGACGGACAATGGACGAGGCATTCCGGTGGGGATGCACGAAAAAGGAATCAGCGCGGAGCGGCTGGTGTTCACCACGCTTCACGCAGGCGGTAAATTCGATAATTCAGCATACAAAACCAGCGGAGGCCTCCACGGAGTGGGCTCTTCGGTGGTGAATGCCCTTTCCACCAGATTGACCGTGACGGTCAAGACGGGCGGCTGTATCTATGAGGATACGTATGAGCGGGGGAACCCGATTACGCCGCTTAAGGACGGGCTGCTCCCGGTGATAGGAAGGACGAGGGAGTCCGGGACAATCATCAATTTCCTGCCGGATGATACGATTTTTGACAAGACACGGTTCAAGGAGGATGATGTGAAGAGCCGGCTTCATGAGACGGCTTATCTGAATCCGAATCTGACGATTATTTTTGAGGATAAGCGCAAGGAAGTGCCGGAGACAGTGACTTTCCATGAACCTGATGGAATCACGGGCTTCGTTAAGGACATGAACAAGTCCCAGGAGGCGGTTCACGATATTGTCTATTTCAGCGGGGAGAGCGAGGGGATTTCCGTTGAGGTGGCGTTTCAGTATATCAATGAGTTCCATGAGAATGTACTGGGATTCTGCAACAATATCTACAATTCAGAGGGCGGCACCCATCTGACAGGCTTCAAGACCATGTTCACCAACGTAATCAATACCTACGCCAGAGAGCTGGGAATCTTAAAGGAAAAAGATTCCAATTTCACAGGCGCGGATGTGCGCAACGGCATGACGGCAGTGGTGTCCATCAAGCATCCGGATCCCCGATTTGAGGGGCAGACCAAGACAAAACTGGACAATCAGGACGCGGCCAAGGTGGTGTCCAAGGTGACAGGAGAGGAGATTGTCCATTTCTTCGACCGGAATCTGGACACGCTGAAGAATATCATTGGCTGTGCGGAGAAAGCCGCGAAAATCCGCAAGTCGGAGGAGCGGGCCAAGACGAACATGCTGACGAAGCAGAAGTTCTCTTTCGATTCCAACGGAAAGCTTGCCAACTGCGAGTCCAAGACACCGTCCCAGTGCGAGATTTTCATCGTGGAGGGAGATTCCGCGGGGGGCAGCGCCAAGATGGCCAGGAACCGTATGTTCCAGGCGATATTGCCTATCCGGGGCAAGATTCTGAATGTGGAGAAAGCCAGCATCGACAAGGTATTGGCCAATGCAGAGATCAAGACCATGATCAATGCTTTCGGCTGCGGGTTTTCGGAAGGATATGGAAATGATTTCGATATCTCGAAGCTGCGTTATGACAAGATCATCATCATGGCGGATGCGGACGTGGACGGGGCCCATATCTCGAATCTTTTGCTGACATTGTTCTATCGGTTCATGCCGGAGCTGATATTCGAGGGACATGTGTACATCGCCATGCCGCCCCTGTATAAAGCCATGCCCGCAAAAGGCGAAGAGCAGTATCTCTATGACGATAAAGCGTTGGAAAAGTATCGCAAGACCCACAAAGGGGCTTTCACATTGCAGAGGTACAAAGGACTTGGCGAGATGGACGCGGAGCAGCTCTGGGAGACTACGCTGAACCCGGAGACCAGACGGATGAAGTTGGTGGAGATCGAGGACGCCAGGATGGCTTCGGAGGTGACGGAGCTTCTGATGGGGACGGAAGTTCCTCCGAGGAAGACTTTTATTTATGAACATGCTGTGGACGCGGAGCTGGATATTTAGAACTGCAGGCTTGATAATCAGGAACAAGTTCTGGCGGCCTGCAACTATAAATATTTCAAGTCAGAAATCTATGGGAGTTTATCCATGAAAAAGAACAAGAGAAAATTGTCAATTAAATCTGAAAGTCTGCAAATCAAGATTTTAGCAGGAGGATTGCTTATTTTTCTTGTTGTGATTTTGGCTCCGCTCTTCAGGATTAGCCATTACAATTTCAGCGGTGCGGACGATTATGTATTTTCATCGGTTTCGGTTCCTCTATGGCAGGAAAGCCATTCCATATGGAAAGTTTTTTGTGCACAGGCCCAGTATGCCTATGAGATGTATCATACCTGGCAGGGAACATATTTCAGTGTATGGCTGTTATCCAGTTTATTGGGCTTCTTTTCGCAAGATGCATATTTTGCAGGAACCTATCTTGCGCTAGGAGGCCTTGTCATCTGTGAGTTTTTTTCTTTTGTAGTGACTCTGCGTAAAGTGTTCCTTGCGGATTATGGACGTTCTGTGATTATTGCCATAAGCTGTATTTCCATGCAGGTTCTTATGACTACTGTTCCAGTAGAAGCTTATTATTGGTTCACTGGCGCGATAGTATATACCTTTATTTATGCATTGACCGTACTGCTGGCTGGTTGCTTGGTTGTTTTTTATCATAGCAAATTTTCCCGGCTACAGTTTGTGCTGATAAATCTCTTGTTTGTGGTCCTGAATCTTGCTATTGGCGGGAGTAATTATATTACGGCTTTGGTGACATTTCTGATTCATCTGTTTACTTGTACTTATTTTTTTGTCAGACATCATAAATACCGTTTTGCAGTGCTGGGGCAGTTTGCTTTCTATCTTCTGGTGTTTATCCTGAATGTCGCGGCTCCGGGAAACCTAATCCGGCAGAACAGCGCAGGAATGAATCATCAGTCTGCCGTACAGAGCATTTTGCTGTCCTGCAAAGCGGCTGCAGAATATCTGATGACATGTACTGTTTTGCCATATATCATATTGGGTATCCTGCTGGTTCCGATTATCCTGAAGATAACACAGAAGAAAGACTATAGATATCCTTTCCCTGCGCTAATAAGCCTTTTATCCTTTGGCTTGTTCGCGGCACAATTTACTCCTACTATTTATGCTTTGGGTATCACGGGGGCCGGAAGAGTTCAAAATTTATATCGTTTCTCGCTATTCATTTTTCTGTATGGCAATGAAATTTATTGGATTGGATGGACTCAGAGGAGATGGAAAAATCTCTTGGGCATAAAGTCGGAGACGGAACAAGTGGAAACTGCTGCAGGGATGTGTTGGATATTGCCTGCGTGGATGGCTGTGGGCTTGCTTCTGCTTTGCAGTTTATATGTTTGGGGAGGCAATACCGTGACCAGTCTTAATGCCTGGAAATCTCTGCGCGCCGGAGAAGCACAGCAGTATCATGCGGAATATGAGCAGCGCTGTCAGCTGCTGGAGAATGAGACCAACAGTGAAGTCGTTCTGCCGCCTTATTCCATAAAGCCGTATCTTCTCTATTTTAACGATATTACAGAGGATTCGTCAGACTGGGTCAATCAGGCGCTTGCTGACTGGTATCACAAGGATGCAGTGACGCTGCAAGCAGAATAATTAAGGAATAGCCATAATCATTTTCTTTTACAAACAGAATAATATATGATATAATTTGGGAAGGTTAAGAATAAATGGAAGACAGCAGAATCATAAAAACAGAATATTCCGAAGAGATGCAGAAGTCCTTCATCGATTACGCCATGAGCGTCATCATAGCCAGAGCGCTCCCTGATGTCCGGGACGGACTGAAGCCCGTGCAGCGGCGTACCCTTTACGATATGTATGAGCTGGGCATCCGCTACGACAGACCTTACAGGAAATGCGCCCGTATCGTGGGCGATACCATGGGTAAATATCATCCTCACGGCGACAGTTCCATTTATGACTCCCTGGTGGTCATGGCTCAGGACTTCAAAAAAGGCCTGCCCCTTGTGGACGGCCACGGCAACTTTGGCAACATCGAGGGAGACGGCGCGGCCGCTATGCGTTACACGGAGGCAAGGCTGCAGAAAGTAACCCAGGAAGCTTATCTGGCGGATTTGGACAAGGACGTGGTGGATTTCGTCCCGAATTTCGATGAGACGGAGAAAGAGCCCTCCGTTCTGCCTGTAAAACTGCCCAATTTCCTCATCAACGGCTCCGAGGGCATCGCCGTAGGCATGGCCACCAGTACGCCGCCCCACAATCTGGGCGAGGTGGTGGACGCCATGAAAGCCTATATGCGCAACGAGGACATCACCACCAGAGAGCTGATGCGGTATCTGAAAGGCCCCGATTTTCCCACCGGCGGCATCGTCACCAACAAGGACGATCTGCTCCAGATTTATGAGACCGGCGTTGGGAAAATCAAAATCCGCGGCAAGGTAGAATTCGAGAAGCAAAAGGGCGGCAAGACCAATGTGGTCATCACCGAGATTCCCTATCCCATGATCGGCATGAACATCTCCAAGTTCCTGTCCGATGTGGCAGGACTGGTGGAATCGAAGAAGACACAGGACATCGTGGACATCTCCAACCAGTCCTCCAAAGAGGGCATCCGAATCGTCATAGAGCTGCGGAAAGATGCCGATGCCGAGAACTTTGTGAATCTGCTCTACAAGAAGACCCGGCTGGAAGACACTTTCGGCGTCAATATGCTGGCTATCAGCGACGGCAGACCGGAGACTATGGGCTTAAAGACGATTCTGAAAGCCAACATGGATTTCCAGTTCCAGATTGCCACCAGAAAGTATAATAATCTGCTGGCCAAAGAGTTGGAGCGCAAGGAAGTACAGGAGGGGCTGATCAAGGCCTGTAATGTCATTGACTTGATTATAGAAATCCTGCGGGGCTCCAAAGACCGGAACATGGCGAAAGCCTGTCTGGTAGAGGGTAAGACAGCGGGAATCAAGTTCAAGTCCAAGGAATCCAAAATCATGGCCGCGCAGCTTGCATTTACGGAACGGCAGGCCAATGCCATTCTGGAGATGCGCCTGTACAAGCTGATCGGCCTGGAAATCGAAGCCCTGATCAAAGAGCATGAGGATACTATGGCGAACATCTACCGCTATGAGGATATCCTGGACCGCAGGGATTCCATGGCCCAAGTCATCATCAACGAGCTGGATGAATTCAAAAAAGCATACAGCCGTAAGCGCAGAACCGTCATAGATAATGTGGAAGAGGCCGTCTATAAGGAAAAAGAGATAGAGGAAACAGAAGTCATCTTCCTCATGGACCGCTTCGGATACGCAAAAATCATCGACACCGCCACCTACGAGCGGAACAAGGAAGCGGCTGACAGCGAGAACCGGTTCCTCTTCCCCTGTAAGAATACCGGCAAGATATGCCTGTTCACCTCCGCAGGACAGCTCCACACCATCAAGGTCATGGATCTGCCTTTCGGGAAGTTCAGGGACAAGGGTGTGCCCATAGATAATATCAGCAACTACAATTCCGAAAAAGAGGCGATTGTCTATATCACCAGCCAGACACAGCTGAACCTTCGCCAGGTGGTTTTTGTCACAGAGCAGTCCATGATAAAGCTGGTGAGCGGCGGGGAATTCGATGTGTCCAAGCGCACAGTGGCATCTACCAAGCTTGGCGAGGGAGACCGGGTCATCAGTGTCATGCCTCTGGGAGAGCAGCGCTATGTGGTCCTGCAGACAAAAGAGGGTTTTTTCCTGAAATTTGCCATAGAAGAGGTTCCTGAACAGAAAAAGGCCGCGATGGGAGTGCGGGGCATGAAGCTGGGGGCGAAAGATTTCGTGGAAAATGTATATTATACCTCCAATTCCACGGAGTTTTCCACGGAATGCTCTTCTTCCATGGAATGCTCTTCTTCCATGGAGTGCTCTTCTTCCATTGTATACAAGGATAAAACCATCAATCTGAACAAGTTAAAGACAGCCAAACGTGACAGCAAGGGAACTAAAATAAGAGTATGATGTGCAGCGTACAGGCTGCGGAAAGGCATGGATTACAATGAGAGTGATTGCGGGAACAGCCAGGAGCCTTCCCCTGAAGACACCTGAGGGGCTGGACGTCCGGCCCACTACAGACCGTATCAAAGAGACTTTATTCAATATGCTGCAGTGGGACATTCCGGGGGGCGTGTTCGTGGATCTGTTCAGCGGCAGCGGCAGCATCGGAATCGAGGCCCTGAGCCGGGGCGCAAAGAAGGCTTATTTTGTGGACAATGCCCAGAAAGCGATTTCCTGTATCCAGCAGAACCTGACCTTTACGAAAATGGCGGACAAAGGCGTCGTGTTGAAGCAGGACGCCTGCAGTGCTCTGGGCAGCATCCGGGAGAGCGAAGCGAATATCATCTTCATGGATCCGCCCTATGACAGCGGGGAGGAAAAAGCCGCTCTGGCGGTTCTGAAAAACATGCCCTATGTGACAGAGGATACCATCATCATAGTGGAGGCGGTTCTGGACAGAGATTTTTCCTGGGTTACGGAGCTGGGCTTCACCATCACGAAAGATAAACGCTATAAGACCAACAAACATATCTTTATGAAGAGGGAAGTGTAGCGTTCTTCCCAAAATGTGCAGGAGGGTATAATCATGAAACGTGCCGTCTATCCCGGGAGCTTCGATCCCGTGACCTTTGGGCATCTGGATGTCATCAAACGCGCTTCCGAAGTATTTGATGTGCTGATTGTCAGCGTCCTGAACAACAAAGTAAAGACACCATTGTTTTCTGTGGAAGAACGTGTTAAGATATTAAAAGAGGCTACAAAGGATATCCCCAATGTACAGGTGGACAGCTTCACCGGTCTTTTAATCAATTACGCAAGAGAGAATGACATCCATGTGGCGGTCAGAGGTTTGCGGGCCATCACGGATTTTGAATATGAGCTGCAGATTGCCCAGACGAATCGGAAACTTTCGGACGGAAAGCTGGACACCATCTTTCTGACTACAAGCCTGGAATACGCATACCTCAGTTCCTCCAGTGTAAAGGAAATCGCAAGCTTTGGAGGCGATATCAGCCAGTGCGTTCCCGAGTTTGTGGCGAAGTTGATTTATGAGAAATACCATATTCTTTAATAGTATAGGAGTGACGCTTATGAGCAGCAGAATAGAACAATTGATTGATGAACTGGAGGAGTATATCGAAAGCTGCAAGCCCAAATTCATGTCGAATTCAGAGATTATCGTAAACAAGGATGAAATCGATGAATTGCTCCGTGAGCTGCGCATGCGTACACCTGAAGAAATCAAACGGTATCAGAAAATCATAAGCAACAAAGATGCGATCCTAAACGATGCAAGGTCAAAGGCACAGGCGCTGATAGACGAGGCCACCGTACACACCAATGAGCTGATCAGCGAGCATGAGATCATGCAGCAGGCTTATTCACAGGCCAACGGAATCGTGGCCACTGCCGCAAGGCAGGCCCAGGAAATCCTGGACAAGGCTACCATGGAGGCCAATGAGCTTCGAATGCAGGCTTCCCTGTACACGGAGGACAGGCTGACGGAACTGGATTCCATCATCTCCGCGGCCATCCAGTCCACTAATTCTGACTATGAGCGTCTGGCGGGCTCTCTCGGTCAATACCGCGATCTGATTCAATCCAACCTCAGAGCGCTCCACCCCGCGGAGAATCTGGATATACATCTGGATGACCCTGAAGATGACGACAAATTGGATGTATTATAAAAAATTCCATTGGCAGAACCAGTTTCGTATGGAAGAAAAGCATTCCAAGGGAACTGGTTCTTTCCTGTATCCGGGCATATGCAGCGAATCAGCGCAGGAATGAACCGGGCAGGAGCAGGAACCAGCACAGATAGAAGATTCCGTTCAGCAATGTCAGTATGATTTTATGTAAAATATAATCGCCAATCGGCAAATCCGAACCTTTGATGCAGCTGTAGGTCTGGGCGATACAGGACAGCCCCCCAAAGGAAAGCGCAATCAGGCTGTACAGCGGAACGGACTCCCCCAGCATCTGCAGGCCCCCTGTGATTTCCAGCAAAGGCGAGAGCACGGTCAGCGGATGGCCCAGGAGCAGATGCGGAACCAGATTCAGCAGATTGAACAGAATCATGTAACCGCCCAGAGAAAGCATGCTCTGCACGGAGGCCTGGATGGAGCTGTCAATCTCCTCCAGAAGCCTTTCCCCGGGGGAAATTTTTCGGGAAACATCCCGGCAGATACCCGCAGAACCATCTTCGCAGGCCACCAAATCTGCCGCAGGACGGACGGATTCCTGCCGGGACTTAGGGTTATCCAAGTCCCGAAAGCGCGTATGACGCAGCGCAAGGCCGTACAAAGCCGGAATCCCATACATGCCGAAAAGATAAGGAAACACAAGTTTTCTGCCCAGGAGAGGCAGCACAAAGCTGCAGAAATACACCGGGCCGATATTGTTGCAGAAAGCCAGGAGGTATTCCGCCTCCCTTTTGGTAATCATCTGTCTTTTATACAGGTCATCCACCACCCTTGCCCCCATGGGAAAGCCGCAGAAAAACCCCATCATCATGGCATAGCATACGTTTTTGCGTACTTTGTAGAGCGGTCCGGCAATTGGGTATATCAGCATGGCGACTTTGTCCGTCAGCTTCATCCGCACCATAACGCCGGACAGAATCATGAAAGGCAGAAGCGACGGAATCATTTTTTCAAACCATAAGCCCAACCCCAGGGAGGCATAGGAGAGGCTCATCCGGGAATGGCTCAGGATACAGATTAGCAGCATAAGAAACATTACAGTAAGCAGTTTCATAGAAAGATAACCTTTTTGATACTATATGCGCAGCGGAACAGGGACATTCGTTCCCAGGAGGAGATTGGCATGCGCCTGGATAAATTTTTGTGTGAAATGAATATCGGCTCCCGGAGCCAGGTAAAAGTGTTCATCCGTCAGGGAACCGTAACCGTCAACGATACCCCGACGACAAATCCGGACCAGCAGATCGACGAATTTTCGGACAGAGTCGCCTTTCGCGGAAAAGCACTGCAATACCGTAGATTTGTTTACTATATGATGAACAAACCGGAGGGCGTGGTGTCTGCAAGTCGCGACAACACGGCCAGGACGGTAGTGTCCCTCCTGGGAAAGGACGCCAGGGAAGACATCTTCCCTGTTGGCAGACTCGACAAAGATGTGACAGGCCTATTGCTCCTTACCAACGACGGAGACCTGGCCCACAGGCTGCTGTCCCCGAAAAAGCATGTGGATAAGACTTACCGGGCAGTCCTGGAACATGTCTTGCTGCCGGAGGACATCCGCAGGCTGGAAAACGGCCTTGACATCGGCGAAGAGAACCTCACTCTGCCTGCCCGGGTAACGGTTCTGGAGGAGCGGATCATTCTCCTTACCCTGCATGAAGGGAAATTCCATCAGGTGAAGCGGATGCTCCAGGCTGTGGACAACCAGGTGCTGCAGCTGCGGCGGACAGCATTCGGCGGACTCACCCTGGATCCGAACCTGGCCCCGGGAGAGTATCGCGAACTGTCCGGGGAAGAACTGGAAACTTTGAGAAAGAGCGGAGGCAGGAAGCAAAAAGCACAGGAGGAAACCGAAAATGAAACATGAAATGCTGCAGGATATCGATGCGGTCATATTCGATATGGACGGTTCGCTGGTGGATTCCATGTGGATGTGGAAAGCCATCGACATCGAATATCTGGGGCGCTATGGCATTGCCCTGCCGGAGAATCTGCAGGAACAGATAGAGGGCATGAGTTTTAGCGAGACTGCCCATTATTTCAAGGAGCATTTTTCTATTCCGGAATCCCTGGAGGAAATCATGGAAGAGTGGAATCGGATGGCATGGGATAAATACATGTACGAGGTTCCCCTGAAAAAAGGTATCCCGGAATTTCTGGCCGGCTGTAAAAATTTCGGTATTCAGTTGGGCATCGCTACCAGCAATTCCAGGGTACTGGTGGAAAATGTGGTGAAAGTACATAATCTCCGGGATTATTTTTCCTGCATCATGACCGGCACCGACGTGCTGCGCGGAAAGCCGAATCCCGATATCTATCTGGCCGTGGCAGAGGGGCTTGGCGTGTCCCCGGAGCGCTGCCTGGTATTCGAGGATATCGTGGCCGGAATCCTTGCCGGGAAAAATGCCGGCATGCGCGTCTGCGCCGTGGAAGATGAGTATTCCGTGCAGTCCAGAGCCGCTAAAAAGGAGCTGGCCGATTATTATATCGAAGATTTTGCGGACTTATTTTGAATGTCCCCTGATTTTTATAGAATGAGTTGAATGACAAGCAAGAAAGGAATGCCAATGAATATCATTATCATCACAGGCGCCTCCTCCGGCATTGGCCGGGAATTCGCGAGGCAGATGGACGGACATTTCGACAGGACAGAAGAATTCTGGCTGGTGGCGAGAAGCCGCGAAAAACTGGAGGCGCTTGCGAAAGACCTGAAACACAGGACCAGGATATTTGCCATGGACATCACGCGGGAGGAATCCCTTGACGCTTTGGAGGAAGCCGTGTTCCAGTCCCATGCGGTGGTGCGGATACTGATAGGCTGTGCCGGTTACGGAATCATGGGAAGTTTCTGTGAACAGGAGCCTCGCCTGGAGACAGGAATGGTGCGTCTGAACTGCGAAGCCCTGACAGACCTGACGCACCGCATGATTCCCTATATGAGGCGGGGCAGCCGCATCATCCAGATGGCCTCCAGCGCCGCTTTCCTGCCTCAGCCCGGTTTTGCGGTATATGCCGCCACCAAAGCCTATGTGCTGAGCTTTTCGAGGGCTCTGGGCGAGGAACTTAAGAATGCCGGCATCTATGTCACCAGCGTCTGTCCCGGGCCTGTGGATACGCCTTTTTTTGACATTGCAGAAGCCACAGGCTCCACCCTTGCCGTGAAAAAATATACCATGGCAGAAGCCAGCCGGGTAGTGGCGCTTGCCCTGAAAGATTCCTATTACAGGCGCCCCGTATCCGTGTGCAGCCTGCCCATCAAGGCATTATGGGCGCTTTCCAAGGCTGTGCCGCACAGCGCCATCTTACATGTAATGGCGCAAATGAAGAAGAAAGGACTGTGAAATCATGCAGCTGAAGCGAATGTTCTCTACAGGCAGCGTCAAAGGGACGAAGAATTATTTAGATACCCAGAAAAAATATGAGATTATGCGCACTGTGCTCTATTTTGCCATCTCCATATCCCTGTTCGCCGCAGGGTACCTCCAGACCGGCAGCCGTGCGAACCTCCTCAGCATCGTCGCCATACTTGGCTGTCTTCCCGCCAGCAAGAGCACAGTAGGAGCGATTATGTTCCTGCGGTTCAAAAGCTGCAGCGACGAGACGGCGGCAGAAATCGAACAGCATATTCAGGGGCTCGACTGCCTGTACGATACGGTATTCACCTCCTATAAGAAAAATTATATGGTGAGCCACCTGGCTGTCTGCGGCAACACGGTATGCGGCTTTTCCGAGGACAGCGCATTCCCGGAAAACGAGTTTTATAAGCACATCGGCGATATCCTGAAAATGGACGGCCATAAAAACGCCACTGTAAAAATTTTTACAAATCTGTCAAAATATACGGAACGGTTGGAACAGATGAAGAACCTGGCGTCTGATGAGGTGCCGACACAGGCAATTATCGCCACCCTGAAAAGCGTCTCATTGTAAAGAAAACGGATAGGAGAAATTTACCATGGAAGATTTCAGTTTACAGGAAATGCGGGAGATACAGTGCCAGCTGCAGGAGAAATACAAGGACAAATGGAATCCGCTGTCTCCGGAGCAGGGAAAGAATCAGCTGCTGTGGATGATGATAGAGTTAGGCGAAGCGGCTGACGTCATGAAGAAAGAGGGAGTCCGGAAAATCATGGACGACAGAGACACAAGAGCTCACTTCATCGAGGAAATGGCCGATGCCCTGATGTACTACAATGACATCCTGCTCTGTTACGGCATTTCCATCGAAGAATTCAAGAGCATCTATCTGGAAAAACATAAACGGAACATGAAGAGATGGTAGGGCCGGCCATGAGAAAGGGCTTTGGAGAAATCATATGCAGTCAGTAACGATTGGAGCAAATCAGGCCGGACAGCGTCTGGATAAGTTTTTACATAAATATCTGCCCCTGGCAGGCAGCGGCTTTCTATATAAGATGCTGCGCAAGAAGAACATCACCCTGAATGGAAAAAAGGCCGAGGGGAAAGAGATTCTTTTCCCGGGGGATGAGGTCTGCACCTTTTTTTCAGATGAGACTTTCGCGAAGTTCTCCGGCAGAGCGCCGGGCCGGGACACCTGCACAGACAGACAGCCTGCCCGAAAATCGCCCTTTCTTACGGAAAAGGAATATGAGAAGGCTTATGAAAAGCTGCAGGGAATCTCGATATTGTACGAGGATGAGGATTTTCTGATACTGAACAAGCCTGCCGGCATCCTGACGCAGAAAGCGGCACACGGCGATTTGAGCCTCAGCGAATGGATGGTGGGATATCTGCTGGCGGAAAACCCTGCCCTGACCGATGAGCTTACCACTTTCCGTCCGGCTCTCTGCAACCGGCTGGACAGGAATACCAGCGGCATCGTGTTGGGCGGGAAGAGCCTGGCAGGGCTGCAATTCTTAAACAGATGCATCAAGGAACGCGCTGTGCGGAAATATTATCGGGCCATCTGCGTCGGCGCACTGATGGAATCGGCCGCGATACAGGGCTATCTCATAAAGGATTCCCGGAATAATCAAGTGTCTGTGTCCGATGAGCCAGAATGCAGAAATCAGGCCGAAAAGCCGGCCCTTATCCACACAGCATATTCACCCGTTACCGTCACGGAAGATTACACTCTGTTGGAGGTAGAGCTGATAACCGGAAAGAGCCATCAGATTCGCGCCCATCTGGCCAGCATAGGCCATCCGCTGGCGGGAGACGCCAAATATGGTCTGGAATCTGTCAACCGTGATTTAAAACGGCGCTATGGCCTGACCCATCAACTGCTTCACGCCTGCAGGGTCACGTTCCCGGAAATCGCATCCGGAGTCGGCAGTTCCTTAAGTGGGAGAACTGTCATAGCCCCCAGCCCGAACCTTTTTATGAGGCTGGAAAAAGAACTTTTAGAAAATTTGAAAAATGGAAGAAAATAGAGGAGCGGTATGGCCACATGGAATTCCCGGGGCCTGCGGGGACAGGCGCTGGAAGAGATGATCAACAGGACCAATGAAAAATATGCCGATGCCGGACTGGCCCTGATTCAGAAGGTGCCCACGCCCATCACGCCCATCAAGATAGATAAAGAGAGCCGCCAGATTACGCTGGCCTACTTCGAGCAGAAGAGTACGGTGGACTATATCGGAGCCGTACAGGGACTTCCCGTCTGCTTTGACGCCAAGGAATGCGCCACGGATACCTTTGCCCTGCAGAACATCCATGCGCATCAGGTATCGTTCATGGAAAAGTTTGAAAAGCAGGGAGGCATCTCTTTTTTCCTGATATATTATACGCATAAGGATATCCTGTATTATCTGCCGTTACAGATGCTTCTCTTTTTCTGGAACCGGGCAAAGGAGGGCGGCCGGAAAAGCTTCCGTTATGAGGAATTGAATCCTGAATATGTTTTGCCGCACAAGCACGGGATTCTGGTTCCCTATCTGGATATCCTTCAGAAAGACCTGGAGGACAGGGCTTGACAGCGACAGAATCATCCGATATACTAATGTGGTTCGATACATCGTTATGATAATGCGGCAGCACATTGCCGTGATAAAGCAGCATAATATTGACCGGGTCAGTCAGGACGACCAACCGAGTCAATGCAGCGTCGGCACAGGAAAGGTTTGGGTAGCTTATGAGCCAGCAATTATTGCATACGCCGGAGGGAGTGCGGGATATCTACGGAAAGGAATATGCGGAAAAATTCCATGTGGAGCAGCAGCTGAGAGAATGCATCCGTCTCTACGGCTATGAGGATATCCAGACGCCCACATTTGAATTTTTTGATGTGTTTTCCAAAGAAATCGGGACGACTCCCAGCAAGGAACTGTATAAATTCTTTGACAAAGAAGGGAATACTCTGGTGCTGCGGCCGGACTTCACGCCGTCCATCGCCCGCTGTGCCGCGAAGTATTTCTCTGAGAAAAAGCATCCTCTCCGCTTCAGCTATATAGGCAATACTTTCACCAACACTTCCAATCTTCAGGGAAAGCTGAAAGAAGTGACCCAGCTGGGGGCGGAACTGATAGGGGATTCTGGCGTAGAGGCGGATGCCGAAATGATATGCATGGTAATCAAAGCTCTTCTCCGCGCGGGACTGAATCGCTTTCAGGTCGCAATCGGCGATGTGGAATATTTCAAGGGCCTCTGCGAAGAGGCCGGACTGGATGAGGATACGGAGCTGGAACTGCGCTCCTTTATCTCCGGGAAGAATTATTTCGGGGCCCAGGAGCTTCTGGCAGAGAGTAATGTGGCCAAGCCCTATCAGAGCAGGCTCTTAAAGGTGGCTGATATGTTCGGCGATATGGGGTCTCTGGCCGGAGCTGGGGCCATGGTGGAAAATACCCGTTCCCTGGCCGCTGTCCACCGCCTGGAGAAGCTTTATTCCCTGTTGCAGCTCTATGGCGTGGAATCCTATGTGTCCTTCGACCTGGGCATGCTCAGCAAATATCGTTATTATACGGGGATGATTTTCAAGGCATATACCTACGGCGTGGGCGAGGCTGTGGTGAAAGGCGGCAGATATGACAGGCTGCTGCAGCAGTTCGGCAAAGACGCGCCCGCGGTCGGTTTTGTCATCGTGGTGGACAGCATCATGGAGGCGCTTTCCAGACAGAATGTGCGGCTGCCTGTCCCGGATGAAATCCGAAAGGTTTACTACGATGCGGGAGACTATGCCGAAAAGCTGGCGGAGGCCCGGAAACTGCGCAGCGAGGGAATCGCGGCGGTGCTGCTCCCGGTGGGTAATGGGCATCCCCTGGAACGGGAGATTTCCAAGGAGGGCGCAAGATGAGCATAAATAATAAATATCTGACTTTCGCGCTTGCCAAGGGACGGCTCGCGAACCAGACCCTGGCTCTCTTCGAGGAAATGGGAATTTCCTGTGAAGAGATGAAGGATAAAAATACAAGAAAGCTGATATTCGTAAATGAAGAGTGGAAACTGAAGTTCTTCCTGGCCAAAGGCCCGGACGTGCCCACCTATGTGGAGTACGGCGCCGCGGACATCGGCGTAGCCGGGCGGGATACCGTGCTGGAGGAGAACCGGAATGTGTACGAGGTGCTGGATCTTGGTTTCGGCAAGTGCAGGATGTGCGTCTGCGGCCCGGAATCCGCCAGGGAGCTGCTTCTGCACCATGAGCGCATCCGCGTGGCCAGTAAATATCCCAACATCGCCAAGGACTATTTTTATAACAAAAAACATCAGACCGTGGACATCATCAAGCTGAATGGTTCTGTGGAGCTGGGCCCGCTGGTAGGACTGTCGGAAGTCATAGTAGATATCGTGGAGACCGGATCCACCCTGAAAGAGAATGGCCTGGGAGTGCTGGAAGAAGTCTGTCCCCTCTCCGCGAGAATGATCGTCAACCCGGTCAGCATGCAGATGGAGCGGGCGAGAATCCAGGAACTGGTGCTGAGATTGCGGAAAAAGTTAAGCGGAAACGAAGCCTGAAGGGCAGAAAGGTGGATTTACAGTCATGAGAATCGTAAAACTGACAGCGGAAACCAAAGCGAATATATTAAGCGACCTGCTGAAAAGGAGCCCCAATAATTATTCCGAATACGAGAGCACGGTAAACGGCATCCTGGAGGATGTGCGCAGGGACAGAGACAGGGCCCTGTTCGAGTACACCCTGAAATTCGACAAGTATGCCCTGAATGCGGATAACATCAAAGTAACCAGGGCGGAAATCGATGCCGCCTACGGTCTGCTGGATGACGGTTTGGCGGACGTCATCAGACGCTCTGCCGACAATATCCGAAGCTTTCACCAGAAGCAGCTGCGCAACAGCTGGTTCAGCCCCGAAGCGGATGGCACGATTCTCGGCATGAAGATAACTCCTGTGGCAAGGGCCGGAATCTATGTTCCCGGCGGAAAGGCCGCTTACCCCTCCAGCGTCCTGATGAACGTGATTCCCGCAAAGGTGGCGGGAGTGGGAGAAATCATCATGACCACGCCCCCCGATGCCCGGGGACAGGTGAATCCGGGCACGCTGGTAGCCGCGGACATCGCGGGCGTGGACACGATTTACAAAGCAGGCGGCGCCCAGGCGGTGGCCGCGATGGCTTTCGGCACGGAATCCATTCCAAAGGTGGACAAGCTTACAGGCCCCGGAAATATCTTCGTGGCATTGGCTAAAAAGGCAGTGTACGGCTATGTGGGGATTGACTCCATCGCCGGCCCCAGCGAGATTCTGGTGTTGGCGGACGAGACTGCCAACCCGAAATACGTAGCGGCGGATTTGCTTTCTCAGGCAGAGCATGACGAGCTGGCCAGCGCCATTTTGATCACTACTTCAAAAGAACTGGCAGAGCAGATTTCCGCCCAGGTGGACGTCTTTACGGAAAAACTGTCCAGAAAGGAAATCATCCGGAAATCTCTGGACAATTACGGCTATATCCTGCTGGCCGAAACTATGGAAGACGCCATCGACGCCGCCAACGAGATTGCCTCAGAGCATCTGGAAATCCTCACTGCCAACCCGTATGAAGTAATGACGAAAATCCGCAATGCGGGAGCCATTTTCCTGGGAGAATATTCCTCCGAGCCTCTGGGCGACTATTTTGCAGGGCCTAACCATATCCTGCCAACAAACGGTACGGCGAAGTTTTTCTCACCTTTGAACGTAGAAGACTTTATGAAAAAGACCAGCATCATCTCATATTCCAGAGAAGCATTGGGAAAAGTACATAAGGATATCGAAATTTTCGCCGAGAGCGAGGGGCTCACGGCACATGCGAACAGCATCCGGGTGCGGTTTGAGGAAAGTGAGGGGTGCCTATGACAAGGACTGCGCAGATAGACAGGAAGACAAAGGAGACCGATATCTCCATCTCCCTAAATCTGGACGGCACAGGAGAAGCCGAAATCGCCACAGGCATCGGCTTTTTCGACCACATGCTGGAGGGATTCTCCAGGCATGGTTTCTTCGACCTGAAATGCCGTGCGGCGGGCGATCTCCATGTGGACGGACATCACACAGTGGAAGATACCGGCATCGTACTTGGACAGGCCATCGCAGGGGCAGTGGGGGACAAGAAAGGAATCCGCAGATATGGCCACTTTATCCTCCCCATGGACGACGCGCTGGTTCTGTGTGCCGTAGACTTATGCGGCAGGCCCTATCTCAACTTTGACGCCCGGCTGCAGACTCCCCGGGTGGGAGGTCTGGACACGGAACTGATCAGGGAATTTTTTTATGCTGTCTCTTACAGTGCGGGCATGAATCTCCACATCAAGCAGCTGGACGGCAGCAACGCCCATCACATCATAGAGGCCATGTTCAAAGCCTTTGCCAAGGCTCTGGATATGGCGGTATGCGCTGAGCCGCGGACCGCGGATGTGCTGAGCACGAAAGGAAGCCTTTGATATGGCAATCCTTACATCTGCAGAAATTTAACAAATGAGGTCACTGATATGCTAGTAAAAAAATTTGTACCATGTATCTACCTTTACAACGGCCACGCGGTAAGGCGGCTGACAGATACCTCCGTAGTGGAGACAGATCCTCTGCGCCTGGTGCATCTGTATAATGAAAACAGCGCGGACGGTCTTGTAGTATTCGACATGTCCCAGGAGGATCAGGAACACGAGGATGCCCTGGACATAATCAAGGAAATCTGTGCCGCAGCTGAGATGGAGGTCACAGGCGCCGGAAATATCAAGCGCCTGGAGGATGTCAAAAAGCTGCTTTATGCCGGCTGCAGGCGCGCGGTCCTGGATTACACCAAAGACAGCAATATCGCCATCACAAAAGAGGCCTCCCAGAGGTTCGGCAGGGAAAAGATTCTCGTTTCCTGCGACAATGCGGATAATCTTGCGGAGAACAGGGAGCTGCTGGAAAGCTATGTATCAGGCCTGATTCTGCTGAATCCTCATCAGATCAGAGCTACCATGGATGCGGTACAGCTGCCGTTTCTGGTGGAGGTGAATCAGATTGCCCTGAATAAACTGATGGAAATCTTTGCGTACGAAAATGTCTGCGGCGTCACCGGGAACACGATCAACGACAATTACCGGGACATCCTGGCGCTGAAAGGCTTATGTAAGGAGAATGGAGTTTTGGTGGAAACTTTTGAAGCTGCTCTGCAATGGGAAGACCTTAAGAAAAATTCGGACGGCCTGATTCCTGTCATCATACAGGATCACCGGACCGGGGAAGTACTGATGATGGCATATATGAACGAAGAGGCCTACGGACATACCCTCCGCACCGGCAGGATGACCTATTTCAGCAGAAGCCGCGGACAGCTGTGGCTGAAAGGCGAGACCAGCGGCCATTTCCAGTATCTCAAGAGCCTCGATGCGGACTGCGATATGGACACGCTCTTAGCCAGAGTCTCTCAGGTGGGGGCAGCCTGCCACACAGGGGCAAGGAGCTGTTTCTTCAACGGAATCGTCAGAAAAGAGGAGGAAGAGACCGCCAATCCCCTGCAGGTCTTTGAAGAGGTCTTTGATGTCATAAAGGACAGGAAACTCCATCCCAAGGAGGGTTCCTACACCAATTACCTGTTCGACAAGGGAATCGACAAGATTTTGAAAAAGCTGGGCGAGGAGGCCACGGAAATCGTCATCGCCGCCAAGAACCCGGGTTCCAATGAGGTGAAGTACGAGATGAGCGATTTCCTGTACCATATGATGGTATTGATGGCGGAAAAAGGAATCAGCTGGGAGGAGATTACCACGGAACTGGCAAACCGTTAGAAACTGATTGAAAAGCGCAGGCATTAAGCCTGCGCTTTCTGTCCTCCTGCGCCTCTGTCCAGAATCCCGTTCAGCCTGGTAAAGAGCATGGTCGCCGTGACGCCGGCTGCCAGGATGTCGCTGACAGGCTCTGCCACGAATACGCCTAAGACCTGATTGGAAAGGACCAGCGGCAGAATGAAAATCAACGGAATCAACAGCACCAGCTTTCTCAGGCATGCCATCAGCAGACTGATTTTCGCCTGTCCCAGCGCCATGAAAGTCTGCTGGCAGCCAATCTGCACGCCTGTGGAGAAAATGCCTGCCATATAGATGCGCATGGCCCAGACTGTATAATCCACCAAAGACGCGTCGCTGCTGAAGATGCCGGCGAACATCCGGGGGAAGAGCAGCATCAGCAGCCACATGAGAGAGGCGTAGGCGGTGCAGGTGAGGAACTGGCATCGAAACGCCTGTTTTACCCGTTCCTTTTTGCCCGCGCCGAAATTGTAGCTCATAATCGGCTGTCCGCCCTGGCAGATTCCCTGCAGGGGCAGCAGCACAAGCTGACTGCAGGAGGATATGATTGTCATGGCCCCTACGGCTACATCTCCGCCAAAGCGGGAGAGGCTGCTGTTGAAGCTGATATTCAGGATGCTCTCCGTACTGAGCATCACAAAAGAGGATATGCCCAGCGCGAGGCAAGGCAGGATGACCGGCGCCTCCAGCTTCATATTGAAGACAGAAAGCTTCAGCATAGTCTTTTTCCCCAGCAGAAAACGCAGCACCCAGAGCGCGCTGACGGCCTGGCTGATGACCGTGGCTATGGCCGCGCCCTGTACACCCATATTGAGACCGAAAATCAGAATGGGATCCAGGATGATATTGCACACAGCGCCTGCCACTGTGGTAATCATGCTGAATTTCGCAAAGCCCTGGGTGGTGATGAAAGGATTCAGCCCCATCACAATCATCACGAAGATGATTCCAAGGATATATATCCGGGCATAGGAGAGAGCGTAGGGCAGAGTCACATCGCTGGCGCCGAACAGGCGAAGCAGCCAGGGCGCGAACACATAGAATATCACCGTCAGCAGAACCGCAAATATCATGAGCATGGAAAAGCAGTTCCCCAGAATCTTCTGGGCGCCTTCCGTATCCTTTTTCCCCATGGCTATGGCCGCCCTGGGCGCGCCGCCGGAACCGGCCAGCATGGCGAACGCATTAATCATCATCAGAATGGGGAGAAACAGCCCCACCCCTGTCAGGGCAGACGCGCCGGCATCCGGGATATGACCGATATAAATCCTGTCCACAATGTTGTAGAGCATATTGATGAGCTGTGCCACCACCGCAGGAACCGCCAGGTTCAGCATCAGTTTCGGAATGCTGCCGCTTCCCATATCCTGCTTTTTCTCTTGTTTCTCCATCGCAATCTCCATTTCCGCCGCAATCCGCAGACTGCAGACATAGTTTTATTTCCTTAAGAATTGTAGCAGAATTTGGATTTGACTGCAATGATAACCGAATTTTCTTTCTTCTTTTTTAATTACCTATTGACATAGTAGTTAAATAGGTGTATTCTATGAACCAAGGAATTCCAATAAGCAATTCTAAAACGATGAATCCAGGAGGAAAACACCATGAGCAAATACAGATTTGAAACCCTTCAGTTACATGTAGGACAGGAACAGCCGGATCCCGCCACCGATGCCAGGGCTGTCCCCATCTATCAGACCACTTCCTATGTATTCCGCGATTCCGCCCATGCGGCCGCGCGCTTCGGTCTGGCAGACGCAGGAAATATCTACGGCCGTCTGACCAATTCCACCCAGGATGTGCTGGAAAAGAGGCTGGCGGCCCTGGAGGGCGGCGCAGCGGCTCTGGCTCTGGCCTCCGGTGCGGCTGCGATTACATATGCCATTCAGGCCCTGGCCCAGGACGGCGGACATATCGTGGCCCAGAAGACCATCTATGGAGGCAGCTATAATCTTCTGGAGCATACCCTGCCTCATTATGGGATTACAACTACCTTTGTAGACGCTCACAATCTCCAGGAGCTGGAGGCGGCAATCAGGCCCGAGACGAAAGCAGTCTATCTGGAGACCCTGGGCAATCCCAACAGCGATATCCCTGACATTGACAAAATCGCAGAAATCGCCCATGCCCACGGCCTGCCCCTTGTCATCGACAATACTTTCGGCACCCCGTATCTGATCAGGCCCATCGAGCACGGCGCTGATATCGTGGTGCACTCCGCCACCAAATTCATCGGAGGACATGGGACTACCCTGGGCGGTATCATCGTAGACTCCGGGAAATTCGACTGGAAAGCCAGCGGGAACTATCCCGCAATCGCCGCCCCGAATCCCAGCTACCATGGCGTCTCCTTTGCGGACGCGGCAGGCCCCGCGGCTTTCGTGACTTATATCCGGGCCATCCTTCTGCGCGACACCGGCGCCGCTATCTCTCCTTTCAACGCGTTCCTGCTCCTGCAGGGCGTGGAGACTCTTTCCCTGCGCCTCGACCGCCACGCGGAGAATACTAAGAAAGTAGTGGAATACCTTGCGGGCCATCCTCAGGTAGAGCATGTGAACCATCCCTCATTGCCTGGCCATCCTGACCATGAACTGTACGAAAAATATTTCCCTGACGGCGGCGCTTCCATCTTTACCTTTGAAATCAAGGGCGGCCAGAAAGAGGCCCACAAGTTCATCGATCATCTGGAGATTTTCTCCCTGTTGGCCAATGTGGCAGATGTGAAGAGCCTCGTCATCCATCCGGCCACCACCACCCATTCCCAGCTGACGGCGGAAGAACTGGCCGACCAGGGCATCAAGCCCAACACAATTCGCCTGTCCATCGGCACAGAACACATCGACGACATTATCGCCGACCTGGAGAAAGGATTTGCGGCCCTGTCATAAAAGATCAGGAAATGAAATACCCTGTGCGGGAATTCGTGCGGGGTATTTTTTATGTCTTTTTCTGATTTTATTTACCGGAATCTTAAGCTCCAAATATCTTGTAAAATTGGCAAGTATAGCCTATAATGATAAAGGGGAGCGATGCTTTCCCAGAAAATTCACAAAAGGAGAACTGTAATGTCAACAGAGAGAAACTTACATCCGTATTTCAAAGCTATGATAGAGACGGACCGCTGCGCGGTAGTAATCTGCAACCTGGCACATGAAATCATCTACATGAACCCGGCGGCCACAGAACGCTACGCCAGATGGGGCGGAGCGGAACTGACAGGCAGGAGCCTGCTCCACTGCCATGGCCCGGCCTCAAAAGAAATGATCCAAAAAGTAATCGACTGGTTCCGGGAAAGCGCGGACCACAATATGATATACACATCCTATAACGAAAAGGAGAACAAGGATGTCTATATGGTGGCGCTGCGCGATGAGAGCGGCGATCTGATTGGATACTATGAAAAGCATGAATACCGGAACCGGGAGACGGAACCATTCTATCATTTTGACAGGAATTGAACTCCCCGGGCGCGGGGGATGGAATAAGTAAAGTTGGAGGAAAAGCATTCTATGAATGCATCATCAAAGAATAGTGCAGGAACCCTCAAAGGGCTCCGGATTCAGACCCTCAGCCTGTGGCTGGTGGCCGTCACGCTTGTGATATCTGTTATGATTGGTTTCGGCATCGTCCAGGTCATGCAAGGTTACTCTGCGTTGACGAATCAGACGAAAAAATATATTTTTGCGCAGGAAGCTGCCGGGGATTTGCTGCTGGGATCAAATTATCTGACCGAGCAGGTGCGTCTCTATGCAATGACCCAGGACTACAGCTATGCGGAGGCATATTTTGCGGAAGTACATGAGACAAGGAGAAGGGACCTGGCGCTGGACGAGCTGGAGACGCATCTGAGCGGAAGGGATGAGGATGTACTGAATACCTCAAAGGAGGCCATGGAACTGTCCAATGAGCTCATGGTGCTGGAGATTCATTCCATGAAGCTGGTGGCCCTGTCGTCCGGGGCGGATATGGGCGGCCTGGCACAGGAAATACAGGACTATCAGCTGACGGAGGAAGAGCTGGCTTCCACAGCGCAGGAACAGGCCTCCATTGCTCTGGAACTGGTGTTCGGGGGCGAATATCTGGACATGAAAAGGCAGATAGAGGAGAAGATGTCCAGCGTCACCCAAAGCGTGATTGAAATCTGTGAGAAAGAGCAGACGGAAAGTCAGGTCCTGATGGAAAAGGCCCTGATTCGCCAGAGCATCTATACGGTCCTGGTAGTGCTGCTGGTGATTCTTTCCTACATCATGATTGCAATCCTGATTCTGAGGCCCATCCGGATTTACGTGAACTGCCTCAAGAACAACCATTTCCTGGAAATCACGGGGGCCTATGAATTCAAATACCTTGCGGCTACATACAACAATGTCTATGAGATGACCATGGAGCAGCAGGATGTGCTCCGCCAGAAAGCAGAGCGGGACGCCCTCACCGGCCTCCTGAACCGGCAGGCGTTCGAACAGTTAAAGGAACAGCTCCGCAATTCTTCCGATACGATTGCGTTTCTGCTGATAGACGTGGATGTATTCAAGTCCATCAATGATACTTACGGTCATGACGTGGGAGATCAGGCCCTGATTAAAGTCGCCAAGCTGCTGGAAGAGAATTTCAGAAAAGCAGATTATGTCCTCCGGATAGGCGGAGATGAATTTGCCGTCATCATGGAAAAGACAGGCCCGGACAGAAAACAGGTCATCAGCGGCAAAATAAACGCCATCAACGGGCTCCTGCAGCACCCCACAGAAGAAGAGCTTTCCCGGGGGCCTTTCCCGAAATATTCCCTCAGTGTGGGAATCGCGTTTTCAGAGAAAGGGTTCCACGATGAGCTGTTCCAGCAGACGGATCAGGCTCTGTACCACACAAAAGAAAACGGAAGGTGCGGCTATACGTTTTATGATGAATTGAAAGACTGACAGACGGCTGCTCCATAAATGCTGCAAAAACCATGAGGTCTGTACGGCTTCATGGTTTTTCGTTCGGCGCGCTCAAAATTATATGAAATAATGATAAAAAACTGCCGGTTAACAGCAGTTTTTTTCAGGTACGATTCTATATAACACTTTACCAAATAATAAAAGAAAAGTCTAGTATTTTTTTCAATTTTCTTTATAATTTTAGTTACACCTGAATCCACAGGCAATAGGCGACTGACCCACGCAGGAATCTTGACAAAAGGAAGGAGCGACCGATGAAGCAAGAGGAACGAATACAAGGCACCACCCGTCAGGCCGAGGAGGCCTTTCTGGAACAGACCCTATCCGTTGTCCGCGGTAATCTGGAAAACTATGGCAGAAAGGTGAAGGACATGGGTGCGGAAATCGATGACATGCTGGATCATTTCCACGATGACAACCCGGAGTTGATTAACGCCCTGGAGAATCTCACTACCATGCATGTGCATATGAAGCGCGCATTGGAGCGGAATGAGAAAGCCCAGAGTAAGCCCTATTTCGGGCGGATCGTCTTCCACGACGACGCACTGAACAAGATGGAATCCATTTATATCGGCAAGGGCGGCATCGCCAAAGACGCCACCCATCAGGTGGTCATAGACTGGCGCGCACCCGTGGCCAATGCCTACTATGAGAATGGTCTGGGGAAATGCAGCTATATAGCCCCCGGGGACAGGCAGGTGGATATCGACCTGAAGCTGAAGCGCACCTACGAGATAGAAGACGGGAAACTGCTGGATTACTTCGACAGCGAAGTGGTTGCCAATGACGACCTGCTGACCAAGTATCTGGCCAAAAACAAACAGGCCGTGCTAAGCGAAATCGTGGCAACCATCCAGAAAGAGCAGAATGAAATCATCCGCAAGTCCCCGCACCACAATATCATCGTCCAGGGTGTGGCCGGTTCCGGAAAGACCACTGTCGCCATGCACCGGATTTCTTTTATCCTGTACAATTATGCGGATCGCTTCAAGCCGGACGATTTTTATATCGTGGGCAGCAACCGGATTCTGCTGAACTATATCACGGGAGTCCTGCCCGATCTGGATGTGTACGGCATACGGCAGATGACCATGGAAGAGCTCTTCGTCCGGCTTCTATATGAGGACTGGGATGAGAAAAAATACCGCATCCTGAGAAACAATCAGAGCGGAGAGCGCGGCAGCATCAAGGGAAGCCTGACCTGGTTCAGGGATCTGGAGGCCTACTGCGCCAAGCTGGAATGGGACAGTATTCTGCGGGAATCCATTTACCTGAATCCCAGGCAGTTCGTGGAGGGGCTTCGGGACGGCAAAAACGGAGTCTATGACGAAACCGTAGGCAAAAAGGTCGATCCTCACAATCTGGTCCTGCTGGTGAACGGCGAGGCAGTGGAACGCTATATCCTCCAGAATCCCAGGATTTCCATGCAGAACAAAATCAATATGCTGAACGACCGCCTGATCATCAAGATAAAAGAGGAATTCCTGGGCAAGGGAGTCAAATATACGGAGGCCGAGCGCAAGGCCATCCTGAAAGCCTACCGGGGCAGGTACGGCGGCAAGGTGTGGAAAGGCTCCATCTATGAACTTTATCGGAAGTTTTTGGAACTGCAGGCCCTCAAAGGAAAAGCAGTGGACATTCCGGCGGATGAATTCGATGTGTACGATCTGGCGGCTCTGGCCTATATTTATAAAAGGATTAAGGAGACCGAGGTCATCAGCGAGGCACATCATATCGTCATCGATGAAGCGCAGGACTTCGGCATGATGGCATATTCCGTGCTGCATTTCTGCATCAAGGACTGCACCTATACTGTCATGGGGGACGTGTCCCAGAACATCCACTTCGGCTTTGGCCTGAACGACTGGGAGGAGCTGCGGGCCTTGCTTCTGCCGGATCAGATGGACAGCTTTGGAATCTTAAAAAAGAGCTATCGAAATACCGTGGAGATTTCTGATTTTGCCACCCGGATTCTCCATCATGGCAGTTTTTCCAGTTACCCGGTGGAACCCATCATCCGCCACGGCAGTCCTGTATCCGTCCTGCAGAGAAGCGAGGATGAGATTATCCGGGAGGCAGCGGATATCTGCAGGAAATGGCAGGAAAAGGACTACGAGACGATTGCGGTAGTCTGCAGGAATCAGCACGGAGCGGACTGGGCGGCAAAGGAGCTGGGGCAGTATATCGAGGTGATGGAGAGTGATTTGGAAAAGGCTGTCTTCGGAAGCGGTGTCATGGTGCTGCCAGTGGAGTATACCAAGGGGTTGGAATTCGATACTGTGCTGATTTTGGATCCCACCAGGGCGGAATACCCTGTAGATGACGGACATGCGAAACTGCTTTATGTGGCCGCTACAAGAGCTTTGCATGAGTTATGTGTGCTCCACACGGAGGATTTGACAGGGCTGATTGCAGATCCGGTTCCTGAGAAAGCGGAAGAGGAGAAGCCCATAGCAGGATGTTTCGTGAAAGAAGAATGCTCCATGGGAGAGGGACAATCCATGAAAATGGCTCAGTCCGAAGCAGCTCCTGTGCCAAAAGCGGCAGACAGGCGGACAGGCGCCGGCAGAGAACGGACAAAGCTTACTGTCGAAAAGAAAACCTCGGAACCTGGCGGGGCGCACCAAAGAGGCAGAATCTCTGTCATACAGAATACATCCCGGAATCTGACGCAGGAATCCGAAGAACATGGAAGAGAAGCATTCAAAAACCAAAAAGCCGTTGCATCGCAGTCCGAATTTTCCCGAAATAATAGTTTTCAGAATATAAGTGCACAAATTGACGTTTCCCGGAAAAGCGGCATAAAACCGAAGCAGCTGTTGCCTGCCAGTAGTACGGCGCTCCCGGCTTTCGGTGACATCCCGTCCACAGAAAAGCTGCGTCCCATGGGCCATTCCAAAATCGATCTTTCCATCCGCTGGGTCGCGAAACAGCCGGACGGCCTCTACCTGCAGAGCCGCTACGGCACATTGCGCCTCAGTCCGGTGGGCAGCGCTATCATACGGGTCTCCTTTGTCAGAGACGGCCAGCCTGAAAAGGGCGTACATCCCGGCATCGCCGTGAATCGGACAGAAAAATTCTGGATGTACAAGGATAATGGGAAACAGGTAGAACTGACCACGGACGAGCTGGCGCTTCAGGTAGACAAGACGAACGGAGCAGTCCGCTATCTGGCCCTGGGTGAAAACGCAAAAGCATCTAAACTGCTTTTGGCTGAGCGTCCAAAAGAATGCCGCCAGCTGGAAACAGCCCCCGGCAAAAAGCTGCGCGCATGGCTGTATTTGGATCCGGCCAAAGACGAACACCTCTACGGTTTCGGCGGAAAAGGACAGCCGCTTTTAAGCCTGCGCGGCGTTTCCAGGTATATCTCCAGACCGGAAGAAAAAGAGCTTCCTTTCCTCCTTTCCGACAAAGGATACGGAATCCTGGCAGCTACGGGCCACCCGGCCTTTTTCTGCGACATTCCGGCCTATGGCTCCTATTTGTACACAGAAAATGACAGGCAACTGGATTTCTATTTCATCGCAGGGAAACGGCAGGATACTATCCTGAACGCCTGCTCATATCTCTGCGGCACATTGTAGAGCCATCAATTTTTATGTATCATTCCGTTGAGTGCCGGATTGCGAGATAGTCTCCACCCATGTCTCCAGCACTTCCTCATAGTCGGCCGAAATCACCTCATATATCTTCTCAGAGGTGATCCCGGCCACTGTCATGCCGTTCGTGTCCATGACAATCACTATCATCACCAGAAATACGGCAAGGAAAAACCGCAGCCGAAAAGAAGAAACACCCTGCGGCATATCTCCCTCCTGATAAGGATTATCATAAGGAGAGGAATATCCCATCCTTTCAGGACCGATACTGGTCCTGCCATACAGAATCCGCTCCCTGTTGGATAAATCATACTGGTCCTCCTGGTACCTGGAGCGCACCTGCTGCACCAGCCGCAGCTTTTGTTCCATAGTCGTGTCACTCATAAACAGATTCCCTTAAAAGATAAAGAAAGCTTATTTAAAAATATGGCATTTTGGACTGCATTATGATAAAATAAATAGAAATAGTCAATTCAGCGCAGGAAATGTATATTTCATAAATATGGAAAAAAGGCATTCCAGGGAAGAGAGGGAAAAGAAAAATGGGAAATAACGAAAATGGGGCACTCCACGGAAAGCAGTTAGGAGATAAGATTCTGTCCAATATCTCAAAGGTCATCGTGGGAAAGGAACAGACTGCCAGGCTGCTGTTGACGGCGCTTCTGGCGGACGGACATGTACTGCTGGAAGATGTGCCCGGCACAGGCAAGACAAAGCTGGCGAAGACGCTGGCAAAGAGCATCAGCGCCGATTTTGCCAGAATCCAGTTCACGCCTGATCTTTTGCCCAGCGATATCACAGGCCTGAATATTTTCGACAGGCAGAAGAATGAGTTCATCCTCCGCAAGGGGCCTGTCTTTACCAATATCCTGCTGGCCGACGAAATCAATCGCGCTACCCCCAGGACCCAGGCAGGACTGCTGGAGTGTATGGAGGAGCGTCAGGTGACCATCGATGGGGAATCCTATGTTCCCGGCAAGCCCTTTTTCGTCATTGCCACCCAGAATCCGGTGGAGACCACGGGCACCTTTCCTCTGCCCGAGGCCCAGATGGACCGCTTCATGATGCGCCTGTCCATGGGACTGCCCGACAGGGCGGAAGAACTGGCCATTCTGGAGAAGTACATGGATAAGGAGCCTCTGGCTGAACTGGAAAGCGTGTTGGCTTTGGAGGAACTGGCCACAGCGCGTGAGGAGGCCGGACAAGTTTTCGTACATAAATGTGTGCAGGAATACATGGTTGACATTGTGGAAGCTACCAGAAAAGGAGAGCAGATTGTCATGGGCGTCAGCCCCAGAGGAAATCTGGCTCTGCTGCGCTGCGCAAAAGCCTATGCCTATCTGGACGGCAGGGATTATGTGACGCCGGACGACATCAAGGCGCTGGCGGTGCCCGTGCTCGCCCACCGTGTGGTTTTGGGCTACGGCTCCGGCGGCACGGAGAATTCCAGGAAATGGATGGAGCAGCTTGTGTCAAATATCCCTGTACCCACTGAGGAGTTCAAATCATGATAAAAATACTGGGAATCGGCCTCATCGCCTACCTCCTTTTTATCGTGCAGAGACGTCTCTATGAGAAACTTTGGCAAAAGCATCTGGGAATATCCATCAGTTTCGGGACGGACCACATCTTTGAGGGAGAGCAGGGTGAGCTGAAGGAAATCATAGAAAACAGAAAACGGCTGCCGCTGACCATGCTGAAAGTGAAATTCAAAACGGACAGACATCTGATATTCGGCAATGAAAAAGGCTCCCGCACTACGGATCAGTACTACCGCAATGACGTATTCCGCATCAGCGGCAGCGAGAGAGTGACGCGCACCCTGAAGTTCTCAGGGGGAAAGAGAGGCTACTATACCATAGACGAAATCAGCCTTGTGGCCTCCGATTTATTTTTCCTGGGTCAGATGGTAGCTGATCAGCCCGTAAAGGCAGAGCTTTATGTATATCCGAAGCCTTATGACAGCAGCCGCCTGCGCCAGTCATTCGTCCAGCTCAATGGCGAAATGCTCACAAAGCGTCATCTGCTGGAGGATCCTTTTGAGTACCGGGGCATCCGGGAATACCAGCCTTTCGACGATATGCGCAGCATCAACTGGAAAGCTACGGCCAAGACGGGCGATTTCAAGGTAAACCAGCGCAATTATACTTCCCTGAAAAGCGTCCGTATTTTCTTTAACATACAGGATGACAATATCCTGAAAAGAGAAGAAGCCGTGGAGATGTCCCTGCGAATCGTGGTGTCTCTGTGTCTTTTCTTTCTGCAGCAGGGCATGCAGGTGTCCTGCTATGGAAACGGCGTGGATGTGCTGACCCGTCAGCCGCTGAGCGTTGACGGCAAGGCCAGCATGGGACAGATGGACTTCATCTACCGTGCGCTTGCCAGAGTCGACACCTCTCAGCCGGCTGCCGGCTTTGTGGAGACCTTTGAGGAGAAACTTTTTCAGGAGTCCAAAGGAGCGTTTACCTGTTTCGTGGCGCCGAACCAATATGATGATTTTGTGACGCTTCTGACGAGGTATGAGGAGATGGACAATCCCTTTACCTGGTTCTATCCCGTACTGGGCAGCAAAGAGCCGGAACTTCCTCCGGAACTTAAGAAGCGGATTGAAGTCATCTATTTTGACGTGTAAGCCGGCAAGTTTGGATGTAAATATCTAAATATTGATTGACATGCCTGCCGGAGGTGGGCATAGGGGTATATAAATGAACATAAAACGCATTGAAATCGTAAATGAATTACTGACAGAACAGATGAACCATTGGCTGCTCTTTCCCCTGCCGCTGACAGTTATGGGAGTGGTGAAAGCTTTGCTGGATATGGGAGATCCCGGCTTAGGCATGTGGGCTCTCTGCAGCCTGATTCCCCTTGCGTTCTTCGTATTCCGCTATACGGTGAAAAACCTCATCCTGTTTCTGATGGCCCATGCGGGAGTTCTGGCTCTCGTTTTCGCGCTCTCAGGCCAGTCCGTCCTGACCAGGATTGTCTGTACCATCTGCGTCATAGGGTATCTGATCCAGTCCCTTGTGCTGCGCCTGAAGCATAATACCGTGTATTCCGAGGGCATCCCTCTGGCGGCTGGCGTGGTGCTGTCGGCTGTCACTGCCCTGTTCCAGTATTATCAGGGCACACGGGGCTGGGAGAATTACTACCATTGGCCTCTGATTGCGGGAATCGCGCTCTATTTCATCATTTATTTCATGGAACACTATCTGGAATTCCTGTCCATGAATAAGAGCAGCGCGGGCTTTCTTCCCGCAGCGGAAATGTTCCATTCCGGCATGGGGCTGGTCCTGGGCTATACGCTGCTGGGAATGGGCATTCTGATATTCAGCACCCAGTTTGAATGGCTGGCCGGTATCCTGAGGCCCATAGGGGATATGCTGCTTCGTTTCCTGCGTTTCCTGTTCTCGCGTTCCTCCGGTTCGGAAGAGGTTCCGCTGCCTGTGGGAGAGGAGGCGCCTCCCGCTGGAATGGGCGGCATGGAACTGCCTCCCGCAGAGGAGGCTTTCTGGTTCTGGGAAGTGCTGGAGGCCATAACCATGGTGGTATTCGGCATTGCTATCCTTGCGGGGACAGGCATGCTGCTCTGGAAACTGTTCAAGCTGGTTCAGAAGTATATGGTATTCCGTTATCGCGAACAGGAAATCCAGACAGGAGAGGCCTATGATTTCCGGGAAAAATGTGAAATCGTAAAGAATACCGACAGAAAGAAACAGGGACTGTTCAATTCGCTTTCTCCCAGAGAACGGATACGGAAACTGTACAAAAAGAAGCTGCCGGCTGCCTCGGCGCGGATGGACGCCCAGGACAAGGACAGCCTGTCTCTCTATACTGCCAGGGAATGGGCGCGGAAACTGGCGTTGGACGGCATGGCGGATTTGTATGAACAGGCCCGCTACTCCGACAGGGAGATAACGGGCGCAGATGTAAAGAAAATGAAAGATGCATGGAATTAGGGAACAGACGATTCCGGTTCTGTCCTGCTACAGAACCAAAGACAGGTGAGGAGAACAGACATGACAATACAGCACGAGAACAAGCCGAAGGGCCTGTATCCCGCTTCCGGCAATGTGGTGGGAACGGAACGCAGATTAGCTTTAAACGACGACATCCTGATGAGCATAGAGAAGCCCGTCCGATATATAGGAGGCGAGTATAATTCGGTCATGAAAGACCCTTCCAAGGTGTCAGTCCGGTTCGCCATGTGTTTTCCTGATGTCTACGAAATCGGCATGTCCCATTTGGGAATACAGATTTTGTATGATATGTTCAATTCCATGGAGGATGTGTGGTGCGAGCGGGTCTATTCCCCCTGGGTAGATCTGGATGCTGTCATGAGGGAGCGGCATATCCCTCTGTTTGCGCTGGAATCTCAGGATTCTGTGAAAGATTTTGATTTTCTGGGAATCACCCTGCAGTATGAAATGTGCTACACCAATGTGCTCCAGGTGCTTGACCTGGCTCAGATTCCCTTAAATGCCATGGAGAGAGGGGAGGACTGTCCCATCGTCATCGGCGGAGGGCCATGCTCCTACAATCCGGAGCCATTGGCAGATTTCTTTGATATATTCTACATCGGAGAGGGAGAGACGAGATACCGGGAACTTTTGGACTTGTATAAGGAATGCCGGGACCAAAATCTGGGACGTGTGGAATTCCTCCGCAGAGCCGCAAAGCTGCCCGGTATGTATGTTCCCCGTTTTTATGATGTCACCTATAAGGAGGACGGCACCATAGAGCGGTTCTTCCCTCTGGAAGAGGGCATCCCCGAAACTGTCTGCAAGGAAATCGTCATGGATGTGACGGACACCTATTATCCCACGAAACCAGTGATTCCTTTTATCAAGGTGACCCAGGACCGCGTGGTGCTGGAAATCCAGAGAGGCTGTATCCGCGGCTGCCGCTTCTGTCAGGCAGGTCAGCTGTACCGCCCTGTGCGCGAACGGGATGTAGAGACTTTGAAGAAATATGCCATAGAAATGCTGGAGAATACCGGATACGAGGAAATCTCCTTAAGTTCCCTAAGTTCCAGCGATTATTCCAAACTGCCCGAGCTGGTGGATTTCCTGATAGAGGAGTGCAGCAAAAGGCATGTGAATATCTCTCTGCCGTCCCTGCGGATTGACGCTTTCTCCCTGGACGTCATGAGTAAGGTGCAGGATGTGAAGAAGTCCAGCCTGACTTTCGCGCCGGAGGCAGGAAGCCAGCGGCTGAGAAATGTCATCAATAAAGGACTGACGGAAGAGGCCATCTTAAAGGGAGCGGCGCTGGCCTTTGAGGGCGGCTGGACCAGGGTAAAGCTGTACTTCATGCTGGGCCTGCCCACAGAGACGGAAGAGGATATCCGGGGGATTGCGGAGCTCTCCAATAAGATTGCGGCCACTTACTTTGAGACGGTTCCCAAGGAACGCAGAGCAGGCGGGAGAGTGCAGATTGTGGCCAGCACCTCCTTTTTCGTGCCAAAGCCTTTTACCCCTTTCCAGTGGGCGCCCCAGTGCACCAAAGAGGAATTCCTCGACAAAGCCTACCTGACAAGGACTGCCATTTCCGAACAGCTGAACCAGAAAAGCATCAAGTACAACTGGCACGAGGCAGACGCCAGCGTCATGGAGGGCGTCCTGGCAAGAGGCGACAGAAAGCTCTGCAAGGTCATCCGCAAGGTCTATGAAAAGGGCGGATTTTATGATGCCTGGGGAGAGTACTACGACAATGACAGATGGCTGGAATCGATGGAGGAATGCGGATTGTCCGTTTCTCTTTATACCCACAGGGAGCGGCCTCTGGATGAAATCTTTCCATGGGATTTCATCGACTGCGGTGTCACTAAGGAATTCCTGAAGCGGGAGTGGGAGAAAGCGAAACGGGAGGAAATCTCCGAAAACTGCAAGCAGAAATGTCAGGGCTGCGGCGCGGCAAGATTCGGGGGCGGAATCTGCTTTGAACTCAGATAGCAGGCCGGACACATATTTGATATCGTTTATTTAGGAAATGTCGGGAAAGGATAAAGATTATGAGACTTCGTATTAAATTCAGGAAATATGGTCCTGTCCGCTATACCGGGCATCTGGATGTGATGCGCTTTTTCCAAAAGGCCATACGCAGGGCCCGGATTGATGTGGCATATTCCAATGGATTCAGTCCGCATCAGATTATGGCCTTTGCCGCTCCATTAGGCGTTGGGCTTACCAGCAATGGGGAATATATGGATATCGAGGTCCGCTCCATCACATCCTGTCAGGATGTGATGGAGCGCCTTAATGCAGTCAGCGTTCCCGGAATCGAAGCCATATCCGTCAAGGTACTGCCGGACAACGCCGGAAACGCCATGGCAAGCGTAGCTGCAGCCGCTTATACTGTACGTTTTCGCGAGGGGCGAGAACCAGTGACGGATATCGCGGCAGTATTGCCGGCTTTTCTGGACAGGAAAGAGATTCTGATTACCAAGGAGACTAAGAAAGGGAGCAGAGAAGTGGATATCAGGCCTGGTATCTATCGGCTTACCATGGAATGCCCCTCTTCCATGGAAGAGAATCCGGAAACGGGAGGGTCTCGCTCTATAACGCTTCACATGTGTGTAGATGCTTCCAGTGGCGGGAATATTAAGCCGGTTCAGATTATAGAGGCTCTTCTTGCCGAATATGGAGAGCAATTACAGGAGAATGCGCTGATAGTTACCAGAGAAGAGGTATATATGGAAGAGGAAAGGAGATTGGTAGCGTTAGATGAAATCGGGATTGTCTGTTGATATCGAAATTCTGGTTCATGAATAGAAAGACTGGATGTCATATTTATTCGGAGGTTTAAGAAAGGAACTGAGCAGTCATGAGCAGAAAAATTGTGGAAAAGTCCTCTGTTACCCTTACAGAAGAGGAGGCAAAACTGCGCCAGACAACTGCAAGTCAGAGGAAATTGCTCTTCACCTCTTACCACGGACAGCGCTGCGCTTTGTCGATACAGGACAACCGTCTGGCGGAAGCTTCCTTTTTTCCAAAAATCCCCAGCAAGATAGGCTCCATCTACATCGGCAAAGTTAAAAACGTAGTGAACAATATCAATGCCTGTTTCGTGGAAATCGAAAAAGGGGAACTGTGTTTTCTTTCTTTAAAGGAAAACACAGTTCTTCAGCCGCTGAACCGTATTGCCGATGGGCGGATTTTGGAGGGAGATGACATTCTTGTGCAGGTCATCCGCGACGCTCAGAAGTCCAAACGCGCATCTGTGACTACGCAGATATCCCTGTCCAATGATTATTTTGTCCTGTCAATGGGTTCTAAGAAAGTGTGCTATTCTACAAAACTCAGCAGGAAGCAGAAAGAGCGGCTGAATCATTTCCTGCTGGAGGCAGGTATCCTGAATATGGAACAGGAGCATTCCATGGAAGAAAGGCATTCCATAGAACAAATGCATTCCATGGAAGAAAAGCACACCAGAGAGAAAAGCGGATATCTGGCGCAGGAATGCCACGTATTGCTGTCAGATGCCTGTCTGACCAGGCTGAAGTCAGAAGGACTCGATATGGATTCTTTCATCTTGCCTTCCACGGGCATGATAGTCCGGACAAAAACGGAAGAGTCGGAGAGCAAAGAAGAGCTGTTGACGCATTTTTATGACTTGACCGCACAGTATATCAGATTGCTTTATGTCGCCAGGTACCGAAGCTGTTTTTCCTGCCTTAAAAGGGCCGATACAGAAATAGAAACCGTTCTGCAGCAGTTTGCTGGTTATAGAGACAGAGCTGCAGAAGACCTGACGGCGGATGTGCCTTGTTATTGCGATGCCAAAAATCCCGAGTGGGAAATCATTACAGATCAGGAATCGTCCTATGAGCAGCTAATGCAATATAAAAGAGAAAACGCCCTGGAAATCCCTATACGCCTGTATCAGGACAGCATGCTGTCGCTTTCTGCATTATATGCCGTCGAGGGGAAGATGAGGACTGCGCTGGACAGACGGGTATGGCTGAAATCAGGCGGCTATCTGGTCATTGAACCCACAGAGGCCCTGACAGTCATAGATGTGAATTCCGGGAAATGTGAGGACGGAAAGAATCCCCAGGACACTTACCGCAGAATCAATCTGGAGGCCGCCAGAGAAGTGGCATTCCAGCTTCGCCTGCGAAATCTCTCGGGTATCATTATCGTGGATTTCATCAACATGCGCTCCTCCAGCGACAATTCGCAGCTGCTTCATGTGCTGAAATCCCTTGTAAAACAGGATAAAGTACTCACTACCGTAATCGACATGACGCCGCTGGGGCTGGTGGAGATTACCAGGAAGAAAATCAGCAAGCCGTTGTGGGAGCAACTGCAGTTTTCTGATAAAAAGCAATAGAAATCTATAGGAGGATTTTATGGAATTCTTGAAATTTGAAAAAGTCAGGGACGGAAAATATCTTAAAAATTACGAACTCACTTACCGCAACAAAGCCGGCAGGGAAAAGAAATATGAAATAGTCAGCCGCAGAGAACTTGCCGGAATCGAGGATGTAGGCGGCAAACCCAGCGGAGTGTCCATTGTAGCCACTTATGGGGATAGGATGCTTTTGCTCCATGAATTCCGAATGGGAGTCAACCGCACAGTGTATAATCTCTGCGCCGGGATGCTGGAACCCGATGAGTCAATTGAAGACTGTATCGCAAGGGAGCTTTACGAGGAAACCGGCCTGAAAGTCAAAAATATCAAGAAAATTCTTCCTCCGTCCTTTGCCGCCGTCGCCATTTCTGATACCACCACTTACATTGCTTTCGTGGAAGTTGAAGGTGATTTTGAGGACCACACTTCAGAAAATGAACAAATCGACGCCAGATTCTATTCAAAAGAAGAAATCAAACAGCTGTTGGAAACAGAGTCTTTCAGTTCACGTGCGCAGATAGCGGCTTATTTCTTTGCGGAGAATATATAGTGCGGAACGGCATCCAACTATTCGCAAAAGACAAGTTTAACGAATAGTTCTGCTTCTTTTGTGTCTGCAAACTATTCGTTAAACTTTGGATTAGCATTTATGGTTCTTTAAATACATATAATTCCCATTTTGCCACAGAATCGAATTTTTCAAGTTCATAACCCGCATACTCAAATGTATCACCAAATGAGTATTTTTCTATATCCACTGCAACAATGACATTTTCTGTCTGCACGGGACCATCCACATATTGCTTATAGTAATCATATGCCCATGTACGACCAGTATCTAAAAGGCAGATATAGGTTGATGTCTCATCGATTACTCTGCACATATCTACGTCATTTGACCCTTCAAACAAATAGATATACTCTACATCAAAATCTTTAACATAGGCGCAGAATTCCTTTAGTTGGCCATTCTGTTCTTCTCTGGAATATAAATCCTTATAGGATGTCAGGCACAAAAGTAAAAGAAATAGTATTCCTCCGCAATACAGACAAATTTGTTGCTGCTTTCTCCGGAAACTCTGTATACTCCTGAGTATAAAGATGACTGTAGCACACAGCAAAGGCAGCATCCCAATCAGATGATAGCGATATTCATATGTGGAGGAGCCCCCTCGAGTATTTGTAACATTTAATATAAATAGATTCCATACAAACACAGAAATCAATAAAAAAGGACGCAACTGATTTTTTTCTATAGATTGCCCTATTTCTGCTTTTAACGAGACTTCTTTTTTCCATTGTACCAGCATAGCTACGCCAGCTACAAGCATGATCAGAACCAAACCGCATTTTGCCAGCAGTTGAATACCGGCCACCGAAAGGATTGGAAGCATGGTATTTTCTGTGGCACCGCCAAACAACTCGAACATCCCGAAGAAACAAGAGGCCACATTCCCCAGCAATTGATAAACACTGCAGAAATTCATGTTGTTTCCCCTGGCTCCGTCCATTATAATCTCATTGACTTTCCATCCTGTCAATGCCAGTATAACAGTCATAATCATCAGTATAATAGTATAAAATGGAACTTTCTCCCATCTCCAAAACTTATATCCAATATAGACAGCGCATGCAGGGAACAATCCACATACTATTACATACGGTCCGCTGGATATTGAAGTCAAAAGCACCAGCGCAAGATATACCACTGATATAATCCAATCTGACACATCTGTTTTCTGCGGAATGATACTCTTCCATTTTCTGACAGACATTCCGCCCACTGTAGAAAGATATTCCGTCCGTATGATAATTCCTATCAGGATAAGCGGCAGCGATGCTTTGATAATATACTGCGCACCTCCAAAAAAGAGCATATTATAATAATCCAGCATCCCAACACGGTAAGGAATAATCAGAAGATTCGCACACAAAAGCGGATATAAGGCATCTTCTCCCTTAAAAAGATAAAAAACAATGTATAGGAACCCGCCCAGGCACAAAATATTTGCCATACCAAAGGATAGAATGATATCACCTGTCAGCACATAAAATGGAAGGGCGAACAGGCTGCTGCAGTCCCACTCCAGCGTAGTCAAATAATCCCAATTCGGCAAAAGCAATTGTTTTTGCCTCCATATCTCTGCAATATGATTGAACAGCTTACCGGTGTCACAATCAAGATTTTTCTCAATCATAGTCAAATTGCTATACATTATCAGACAAAACTGCACTGCCAAAATTATGATCAATGATAGTTTGACGAGTTCCTGCACATCCTTCTTGTGCTTCATATGTAGAATCTTCATTGTTTACTTCCCTCTCATCTTTTTTGAATTACAATTATCTGCAGACTTCATCAGAATCCAGCATCACAGTAAATGGCCCGTCATTTACCAACGAAACTTTCATATGCGCGCCGAAACTCCCACATTCTACTATCGGTATTTCCTGCCTGCATTTTTCTATGATATATTGATACAGATTATTTGCGGCGTCTGGCGCTGCTGCGTTCACAAAGGACGGCCTGTTTCCTTTGCGGCAGTCCGCATATAAGGTAAACTGAGAAATGATGAGCAGCTGCCCCTGGACGGATTTCAAATCCAGATTGGTCTTGCCGTCTTCATCGCTGAAAATCCGAAGTCCTATCAGTTTTTTGACCATCTTATCAGCTATCTTTTCAGAGGCGCCGCCTTCCACATCGGCACTGCTGATGCCCACTAATACCAGGAATCCCTGTCCGATTCTGCCGATGCACTGTCCGTCCACAGATACATCTGCTTCATTTACTCTTTGCACCAAAAATCTCATTTATCTTCACTTTCACCTTTCTCTTTTTTAGTCTCTGCCGCGCGAACAGCATTTGGTTCCGCCACCATGGAATGCATCCCTTTATCATCTATGTAATCCACAGTTTCATACAGATTTGTCTCTTTCGGCAATCGCTTTTTTTCCAGCCTGGCATTGATGAACGCTCTGATGGCCGCGTAAATGATGGCAAAAATCGGCACGCCCACAATCATGCCGAATACGCCAAGCAAGCCTCCGAAGAAAGTGATGGCAAATATGACCCAGAAACCTGTCAGTCCGGTAGAATTGCCCAAAATCTTAGGTCCGAGGATATTGCCGTCAAACTGCTGAAGAGCCAGGGCAAACAATGCAAAATAGACGCAATTCAATGGGTGCATGGGATCAACCACAAAAATCAGGACAGCGCTGGGAATTGCGCCCAAAAACGGCCCAAAGAACGGGATGATATTCGTACATCCGATAATCACGCTTATCAGCATTGCATAAGGAGTCCCCATAATCGTAGTGCCCGCAAAGCATAGGATACCGATAATAATAGAGTCCAGTACCTTACCGCTCAAAAATCCGATGAATGTCCTGTGGGTGAAGCGAAAATTCCTGATGACGATATTTGCCGTATCCTGTTCAAATAATGCATATGTTATTTTCTTTGCCTGTGCGGCAAATCGTTCTTTATTGGCAAGCACATAAATCGAAATAATGAACCCAATGATAAAATCCCAGAGAACATCAAGCACATTTATGACACTGAGCGACACCGTCTTGATGAGCGACGCAGTACTCGGAATAATATCGTTAATCCGATCGTTCAGCTGCTTTTCTATCTGATCTACAGTCTTCGTCACATAATTTCCGATTTCAGGATTATCCTCCAGCGTCTGGTTAATCCAGCTTGTAACATTTGTGCTATAAGAGTCAAAGTTATCAATAATCCCCTGCACACTGGGGATTATCTGTGAAATCAACATGGAAACCAGCATATAGATCAAGGCCACGAACAGAAAGGCCGTAATCAATATGCCGATTCCCCGAATCAATATTCTGCCTCTCCTGCTTTTCTTTATTTTGCATTTGCCGAAAAGCCGAATCAAAAGCTTGTTTTCTACGAAATTCAACACAGGAGTCAAGAGGTATGCCGTAGCTAACCCAAACAGAACCGGCTTCAGAATGTTGAGTATCCTGCTGACTCCTGATTTAATGTTCATACTGTGGAAAATAAAATAATAAAAAGCAATTCCCCCTGCAATGACTGCGAAAGCTGTCAACCCCCATCGAACATACTTGCTGTCTTTGTTGAATTTCATATAGGTGCCCTTTCTTGTCTACTCTCAATGGATTGACTCATTCCATTTTTACCCTCTTATCCATCATACTCTTAATTTCTTTACATAACAAGTAGGCTTTCCTAAGATTTTACAAAAAATGTCAAAAAAAATAATATATTAATGTCCACTATATGGAGACAATTCAAAGCGAATGAAATAGCCCTTATCATGTTGGCACACAGGACAGCGTTCCGGCACTTTCGTACCTTTAAATACATAGCCGCAGTTCAGGCACATCCACTCCTCTTCCACATCTGACACAAAAAGCTTCCCTTCCTTAAGCAGTTTTGCAAATCTGCCAAAGCGGTCTCCATGGATTTTCTCTATTTCCGCTATCTGCGAAAAAGAATACGCTATCTGGTCAAATCCCTCCTTTTTTGCGGTTTCCCCGAATGACTTGTAGACCGGGTCATGCTCCTCATATTCATTGTGCTGCGCCTTGTCCAGAAGATGGTATACATCATCCGAGATATCCACCGGATAACCACCATCCACAGTAATGGTACTTCCGGCCATTTCCCTCAGATGATTGTAGAAAATTTCGGCATGCTCCTTTTCCTGGGAGGCCGTAAACGCAAAAACCGCGCTGATGACATACAGGCCGTTTTTCTTTGCCTGAGAAGCCGCAAAAGTATATCGGTTCCTCGCCTGGCTTTCTCCGGCAAAAGCCCTCATCAGATTATCTTTTGTCACACTTTCTGAAAAATTAACCATTTTTATACCCCTTTCATTTGACATCTGATAAAAGTATGTCCATCCGACAATAAAATATTATGGAAATTACTTTATAATTTCTATTGTCTTTATTTAGAAAAAATACTAAAATAGTAACAGTAAGAAGAATATCGGCCCAGGGCCGGTATGGGGGTGCACATATGAAGCTTCAGCAGGTATTAAGCTACGTCCGCAAAGCCGTGGACGATTATCAGATGATAGAGGACGGCGATAAGATTGCCATCGGTATCTCCGGCGGCAAAGACAGTCTCACTCTTTTATATGCGCTTCACAGTTTAAGACGCTTTTATCCAAAACATTTTGATATCCATGCAGTCACAGTGGATTTAGGATTCCAGAACCTTAATCTTGATAAAATCAAGGATTTATGCCGGGAACTGGAAGTGGAATATACTATTGTACAGACAGACATCGCAAATATCATCTTCGAGGAGCGCAAAGAGGATAATCCCTGCTCTCTCTGCGCCAAAATGCGTAAAGGCGCCCTGAATCAGGCCATCAAGGAAGCCGGATGTCAGAAAATCGCCTATGCCCACCACAAGGACGATGTGGTGGAGACTATGCTGATGTCGCTTATCTTCGAGGGACGATTCCATACATTCTCACCGGTCACTTATCTTGACAGGACTCAGCTTACAGTCATCCGTCCTCTGCTGTACATGAATGAAGCGGACGTCATCGGCTTTGTCCATAAACATGATGTCCCTGTGGTGAAAAGTCCTTGCCCGGCAGATGGATACACCAAGCGCGAATATGTAAAAAATCTGCTCCGCCAGCTGAATCAGGAAAATCCCGGGGTAAAAGAACGGATGTTCACAGCAATACAAAGCGGCAATATGAAAGGTTGGACTACATATGGCTGTATTAAATGAAAATAATTATCACGATGAACAGAACAAACAAAATATCCTGAAAATGAGGGCCGTCCTGGAGACACTCCCTCCTTTCTGCAAGACCTTTTTCCGCGGAATCGAAGAATATACCTCTGCGCGCACCAGATTGGCCTATGCCTATGACCTCAGGCTGTTCTTTGAGTATCTCCACTCCCAGAATGCCTTATGCCAAAAGATGGAAATCAAGGATTTTCCTTTCTCTATGTTGGACGAGCTGACACATCTGGATATCGAAGAATATCTGGAATACATGTCCCTCTATCAGAAAGACGGCAAGGACATCACCAACGCGGAGCGCGGAAAGTCAAGAAAGCTTGCGGCTCTGCGCAGCTTTTACAATTATTTCTACAAGTCAGAGATGATTAAGAACAATCCTGCCGCCCTTGTATCTTTGCCAAAACTCCATGACAAGGAAATCATACGTTTAGAGCCTAACGAAGTGGCGATTCTGTTGGATCAGGTGGAGGATGGCAGCAAGCTTACCAAGAAAGAACGGGAATACCATAAAAAAACCAAGATACGGGACGTAGCCCTCCTGAGCCTGCTCTTAGGAACCGGAATCCGTGTGTCCGAATGCGTCGGCCTGGATTTGCAGGACATCAACTTTGATGTCTGCGGCATCAAAATCCGCCGAAAGGGCGGATATGAGGCTGTTGTCTATTTTGGTGAAGAGGTAGAGACCGCGCTTCTGGACTATCTGGAGGAAAGAGAACAAATCATCCCTCTGGAGGGACATGAAAATGCCCTCTTCCTTTCCCTGCAGAATCGAAGAATGACCGTCCGGGCCGTGGAGAATCTTGTAAAGAAATACGCGTCCCGGGTCACCACGCTAAAGAAGATAACGCCCCACAAACTGCGGAGCACTTATGGCACTTCCCTGTATCAGGAAACCGGAGACATCTATCTCGTGGCGGATGTCCTTGGCCATAAGGATGTTAATACCACAAGAAAGCATTACGCGGCACAGCAGGACGCAAATCGCCGCAAAGCGGCCCAATACGTAAGGCTCCGCGAAAAGCCTTCTGATGGGAAATAGGCGTCATTCCACATATTCCTCGGAATAATAGGGAACAATCAGAGTCTGACCGGCTATAATCGTATAGTCGTCATCCAGATGGTTGATGGTCCGTACCTCGGAGATATATTTATTTTTATCCTTATAATAATCATAATCTATATATTCATCGGCGAGGCTCCAGAGGGTCTCGCCTGCTTCAACCGTAACGCTCGTATAATACTTAAAGCCATTTCCGGCATGACTCCTGATAGAGGAATAGAATATGCTCCCTGTCATGATGACACAGGTTACAGCAAGCACGAAAAAGGTAGAAGCCATCATCTTGCGCCTGCGCTCTCTGCGCATGCGAATCATACACCTCCAAAACCTCAGCTCTCCATCATTCATCCTGCGGATACTCTTCTGCTCTTTCATCTTTTAAGTCCCTTTCCTTACCCTGAATCCGTTCATATGTTCTGGAACATTTGTTCTGATTTGCATTATAGTACAAGAACATCTGTTTGTCAATAAAAAGCGAACATATTTTTGGAATATATGTTTGCTTTTTTTCCGTATTTGTGATAAGGTAGAAATAGATAAAAGAATAGTCAGTTTAAAATCAGGAGGTTAACATATGGCATCTGGAAAGATATCCGCTAAACAGCAGGAGATACTTGATTATATTAAAGAAGAGATACTGAAGAAAGGCTATCCGCCCACAGTCCGCGAAATCTGCGAGACCGTGAAGCTGAAATCCACCTCTTCCGTCCACTCCCATCTGGAGACTCTGGAAAAGAATGGATATATCCGAAGAGATCCCACCAAGCCCAGAGCCATCGAAATCTGTGATGACAGCTTTCAGATGATAAGGACGGAGATGGTAAATCTTCCCATCATCGGCAATGTGGCAGCCGGCCAGCCCATTCTTGCTGAGGAGAACATCGAGGATTATTTTCCTGTTCCGGCAGATATCGTGCCAAGCGGCGAGTCTTTCATTTTAAATGTCCGGGGAGATTCCATGATCAACGCAGGAATCTTCAATGGCGACAGAGTGTTCGTCAATTCCTGCAGCAATGCCAGCAATGGTGAAATCGTAGTAGCCCTGATTGACGATTCCGCCACTGTGAAGACCTTTTATAGGGAGGACGGCCATATCCGCCTGCAGCCCGAAAATGACACTATGGCGCCCATTATCGTAGACGACTGCCAGATTCTTGGCAAAGTGTTCGGAGTGTTCCGCTTCTACCGTTGATAGATTAAAGACTGTAGTTTTCTCTGATAAATTTTTCGTGCAATAAATTTTTATATCGTTCCCGTATAAATTCTCTCCTTTTGCAGATATTATTATAGCCGGGACTTTAAATGCCGCGCAGAAAAGAGGGAGACAAATGGGAAATAAATTTTTGGACGGTACTGCCCTTACCATTGCCATCATCGGTGCAATCAACTGGGCTTTGATTGGCATATTCCGCTTCGATTTGGTAGCCTTTATCTTTGGTGATATGTCGTGGCTTTCCAGAATCGTCTACGCAATCGTAGGCGTCTGCGGACTCTATCTGATCAGCTTTTATATGCACCTGGGCAACAGAGGGGAATCAGTGTAACGAAAAAGGGAAACTCTGGACGGAATCTTCCGCGCCATGAGTTTCCCTTTCCCATTTTTGTAAAAGCCTTAACCTTCTAAATCCTCTACTTCCATCTGCTTTCCGTCCCGCCAGATACGTTCCAGGTCATAAAGCCGTCTGTTCTCCCGGTCAAAGATATGGACGATGACATCGCCGAAATCCATGAGAATCCAGTTGGCTGTCTGATACCCTTCCGTCTGCCGTTCCGGGCAGCCCGCCCGACCCAGGGTCTCCTGTACATTGTCGCACAGTGTCTGAATCTGATTCCTGTTGCCGCCGCTTGCAATAATAAAATAATCTGCAATGACAGACACCTCACTGATGTCAATGATACGGATGTCCTCTGCTTTCTTGTCCTCAAGCGCCTCGATTGCCATCTTTGCCATTTCCTTTGCGTTCATTTCTTTCATAAATCCTCCTGTTGGGCATCACTTATTGTAACAGTTCCAGGTCTCCTCCGTCATCGGATCGACATCTCCGCCGGAGGCCCTCAGATAATCCAGGGTATCCTTTAAAATCCGGACCAGGGCCTTGTCCAAATCAACGAAAGCGAGCTTTCTGATTTCAGCCAGATTGGGGGCATGTATCCTTCCAGGCTCGATATAATCAGCAACGAAAACAATCTTTTCCAGAGTGCTCATATTCTGCCTGCCCGTAGTATGGCTGCGGATGGCGTTCAGGATATCCGGATTTCTGATGCCATATTCCTTGTAAGCCAGATGGGCTCCCACCTTGGCGTGCAGCAGGAAAGGATTCTTCTTTTCCACTGCAGTAATGGGAATCTTATTCTTTTTGCAGATAGAAAGACGTTTCTCATCCGTAAGGCATTTTGCGCAGTCGTGGAGCAATCCGGCAATCTGCGCATCCCGAACATCACAGTCATAGCGCATAGCCAGAGCTGCCGCCGTATACTCCACGCCCAAAGTATGCTCAAAACGTTTGCTGTCCTGTATCTTTTCCATCGCTCTTCTGAGCTTCTTCAAACTAGTCGCTTTTTTCACGGTAAAATCCCTTTTCTCTGATATATGCCAATACACTGTCAGGCACCAGATACCTGACGCTCTGTCCCCTGCGGATGCGTTCCCTGATTTCCGTGGACGAAAGGGACATATGAAGAAAAGGCAGAAGCAGAATCTCCTGTCCTTTGCAGAATCTCTGCTCCAGGTCAGTCTTCTTTTCCAGCATTTCCGGAAGTGTGTTCTCTCCCCGGACCGCAGCTACCAGAGTGCAGCTGGCAAAAATCCGCTCCGGCGCTTTCCACTTCTCAATCGCAAACAGACAGTCAGCCCCCACAATAAAGAAAAACGCATCATCAGGATATCTCCTGCGCAGCTCCTCCAGGGTCTCATAACTATAAGTATAGCCCTCTCTCCTGACCTCTATGTCAAGGCATTTGAAACAATCATTATCCCTGACGGCAAGCCGTGCCATATGCAGCCGTTCCTCGCCGGGAAGAATCTGCTGCGTGGCTTTCATATAGGGCATTCCCGCGGGAATCATCCACACCTCATCCAAATCCACCGCATCCAGCGCCCACTCTGCCAGCATCAGATGTCCCACATGGATAGGGTTGAATGTGCCGCCTACAATACCGATTCGTCTCATTTCTCTTTCCTTATTTGGGAAGCACAATCTTCGGCTTGTCCCTGTCCGGCTTGTACAGCACGAACCGCTTGCCGATGACCTGCACCACCTGGGAATGAGTCCTGCCTGCCACCATCTCCGCCAGCTCACCCGGGTCATCCGCACAGTTCTTCAGCACCGCTATCTTAATCAATTCATTCCTGTTGAACGCCTCCCCGATGGCCGCCGTCAGCTCTGGTGTCAGGCTGGATTTCCCCACCTGAAAAACCGGATTCAGATTGCTGGCCAGGCTTTTTAGATACGCTCTCTGCTTACTTGTCATAATCTTCTTTTTCCCTTTTCATCAAATTTATCCGGCTATGCCGGGTCTGCCTATTTATAATAGTCAAAGGAATGTCCATATATGCGGACTGTGTCGCCATCGCTGATTCCCAGCGCCTCCAGCTGTTCCAGGATACCGCTGGTCTTCAGGAAGTTCTGGAAAAAGGCGAATCCCTTCTCGCTGTCCAGATTGGTATATCCCAGCATCTTCTCCACGCGGGGCCCCTCTACCACATATTCATCGCTGGAAGCGTCATATTCCACCGTATAAGGTTCATTCTGGATACTGACATTCTGCTCCGGGAAGAACTCCTGTTCGAACACGGTCACCTCATCCCCCAGCTCCTCCAGCATCTGGTTCACATGGTACAGCAGCTCCCTCACGCCCTCTCCGCTGACCGCGGAAATAGGGTAGACAGGAATCCCTTTCGGCTCGAATTCCGCCTTTATGGCATTCACGGGGCTGTCATCCCTGTCAAAAATCACGTCTATCTTGTTAGCGGCAATGACCTGGGGACGCTTGGCGATGTCCGGGTTGTAGGCATCCAGCTCCTTATTGATGGCGTAGATATCCTCTATGGGATCCCGCCCCTCTGTACCGGCCGCATCCACGATATGGATGATGACCTTGGTGCGCTCGATATGGCGCAGGAACTCATGCCCGAGTCCGATGCCTTCCGAGGCACCCTCAATCAATCCCGGAATGTCGGCGATGACGAATCCTTTCGTACCATCCAGATCCACCACGCCCAGATTGGGATTCAATGTAGTAAAATGATAATTTGCAATCTTGGGCTTCGCATTAGTGACTCTCGCAAGGAAAGTGGATTTTCCCACATTGGGCAGGCCTACCAGCCCCACGTCCGCGATGACCTTCAATTCCAGCAGAAGCTCCAGCTCCTTGGCCGGCCGCCCCGGTTGGGCATAGGTGGGCGCCTGCATGGTACTGGTGGCGTAGTGCTGGTTTCCGCTGCCGCCCCGGCCTCCTTTTAAGAGCACAATCTGGCGATTGTCCCCGGACATATCCACGATGACCTGCCCGCTGGCCGCCTCCTTGATGACAGTCCCGGGAGGCACTTTCAGCACGATATCGTTTCCGTCCTTTCCCCGGCAATTGCGCTTGCCGCCGGGTTCTCCGTCCTGGGCCTTATATTTTCGGACATTGCGGAAGTCGATCAACGTGTTGAGCCCATCGTCCACCACAAAAATCACATCCCCGCCTTTTCCGCCGTCCCCGCCGTCAGGACCGCCTGCGGGCACATATTTTTCACGGCGGAATGAGACATGGCCGTCCCCGCCTTTCCCGCTTCTCACATATATCTTGGCTCTGTCTGCAAACATAATGATACCTTCCTCATGCGGCTCTCCGCATAACTTTCTTATAAGGCAAAAACGAGGACTCCAAACGGATTGTTTGGAGTCCCTGTCGATTGAACTATTCCTCTACAGGATAAACAGAAGCACACTTCCTGTCTCTTCCTTTTCTCTCGAAACGAAGGACGCCGTCAACCTTTGCAAACAAGGTATCGTCTCCGCCGATTCCTACGTTTACGCCAGGATGAATCTTGGTCCCGCGCTGTCTGTAAAGAATATTTCCAGCTTTCACGAACTGTCCGTCAGCTCTCTTCGCGCCTAATCTCTTGGACTCGGAGTCTCTGCCGTTCTTTGTGGAACCGACTCCTTTTTTATGAGCGAAAAATTGAAGGTTCATACGAAACATGGTCTACACCTCCTCGAATTTTACTTGTAAATACTTCCCGCCATATTCCCTGCTTATGTTTTCCAGACAGAAAACCATGGAATCCATCAGGAAACACGACTTTTCCTGCAGGATACTCTCAAAATCACATTTCAGGAACCCTGTCTCCTCATTCTCTGTGACTGCAAGCCTCTCCCCGGCTAATTCCTCCAGGGAATTGATAGTGCCGATAGTGAGAGCCGATATGGCCGCACAAAGGATATCGGGCTTTCCGCGCCTGGCGTATCCCGCATGCCCCATACAGTAAAAACCTCTGTAGGAGCCTTTTTTGTCCCTGCAGATCACTACAGTCGTCATAACTGATTATGCATTGATTTTTTCAATCTTGACCTTGGTGTAAAGCTGTCTGTGGCCGTTTTTCTTGTGATAGCCGGTCTTTCTCTTGTACTTGTATACAATAATCTTGCGACCCTTGCCCTGCTCTACCACAGTCCCGGATACAGTTGCGCTGGCTACATCCTGACCAACCTTCAACCCATTATCGCTCACTGCGATAACGCGGTCAAATGTAATAGCGCTGCCGGCTTCTCCCTCGAGCTTCTCAACGAAGATGACATCGCCCTCAGAAACCTTGTACTGCTTTCCGCCTGTTACAATAATTGCGTACATATTAGGCACCTCCTATTCATGAACCGAAGTCCATTTACTCGCTGGCTTTGGTGGCAGCCTTAGCTGCGCTTCGACCGAACCATGCGGCATTTGCGCGCATACACCATGCATAAATGCAACCATATAATGCACACTAGGACATCATAGCATAAGATGCCTGATACTGTCAAGTGTTTCAGTCATTTTTCTTCTCGAAATCTTCCACATACTGAATAATCAGGTTCACGGTGCCCTCTTCCCCAAGGACACTGCTGTTGATGCAAAGGTCATAGCTGTCCGCGCGGCCCCATTTCTTTGAGGAATAGTAATTATAATAGCTCTGGCGCTGCTTATCCTTCTTGATAATCATGTCCTTTGCCTTGTTCTCGCTTAAGCTGTAGCGCTCCATGATATGCTTTACTTTCGCTTCCTCGCTGCCATAGATGAAGAGATTCACCACATTGCTGCGTCCGGCCAGGGCATAGTCCGCACAGCGTCCCACGATGACGCAGGGCCCCTCGTCCGCAATCTTCTTGATTGTGTCGAACTGGGCCAGAAATACCTTATGGCTAATCGGCATATCCACAAAAGAGGAATTGTTATAGCCGAAAGAATAGGTATCCATTACCAGATTATACAAAAACGAATTGGTGGGCCGCTCGTCATGGTTCTGAATCATCTCCTCACAGAAGCCGCTCTCTTTCGCAGCCCTGCTCAGAAGTTCCTTGTCATAGCACTTGATTCCGAAATGCTCCGCAACTTTCTCGCCTATCTCACGCCCGGCTGAACCGAATTGTCTTCCAATCGTAATCACTGTATTCATATTGACACCTCGCTTTTTCAGAGTATAAAAGCTTTATCAAAAAATAAAAGCTTTTATCTGATTATATTATATAACAAACAAAGGATTTAGACAATAGGAAATAAACTTAAAGTATTTCTAACAAATGCAGAAAATACTCCGGCAACGGCGCGTCCACCTCCATATATTCTCCTGTGGCAGGGTGGCGAAAGCCCAATGTCTTTGCATGGAGTGTCTGCCCCTGCAGGCGGAAAGGGGATTTTCGGCCTCCCGCATACACTTCATCTCCCAGCAGCGGATGATTGATGGATGCCATATGCACCCTGATCTGGTGGGTCCGCCCGGTCTCCAGTTCACATTCGATATAGGTATAGCCGTTAAAGCGCTCCAGCACCCGGTAATGGGTGACAGCCACTTTCCCGTTCTTTTCATTGACAGCCATCCGTTTCCTGTCGGTGGGATGCCTGCCAATCGGCCTGTCGATGATTCCCTCCTCCTCTTTCAGAACACCGCAGCAGATGGCGTGATACCGCCTTGTTATGGAATGCTCTTTCAGCTGGGCCGCGATGGAAGTATGGGCCATATCATTCTTGCAGACAATGATTGATCCGGTAGTGTCCATATCGATCCGATGGACGATGCCGGGCCGCATGATGCCGTTAATCCCCGAGAGTTCTTTCCCGCAGTGATGCATCAGGGCATTCACCAGAGTGCCGCTGTAATGCCCCGCAGCCGGATGCACCACCATCCCCTTTGGCTTATTCACGATAACGACATCTCTGTCTTCATAAAGGATATCCAAAGGAATGGCCTCAGGGAGAATGTCCGGTTCCACGGCTTTGGGCAGCCGAAAGGACAGCTGATCCTCCGCTTTCACCCGGTAGCTCCCTTTTACAGGGATGCCGTCAACCGTGACAGCCTCCTCCTTTATCATTTTCTGAATAAAAGAGCGAGACAAAGAATCGATAAGCATAGCAAGACACTTATCGATTCGCTCACCCTCCAGTTCTTCAGTTATCTCATAGCGGAACTCATCCGCATAACGGAATTCATCCATGGAAAGCTTTTTTCCATTGGAAGCCTTTCTTCCATTGGAAATCTCCTTTTGACTTATTCTGCCTGCGCTTTTTTCTTAAAACTCAAGAACTCCAAATCCTCCTCTTTATAGACGAACATGAACAGAAGGAACAGCACAATGGCAGATACTACGATATAACAGTCAGCCACATTAAAAATAGGATAATGAATCAAGACAAAAGAAATGAAATCAACCACATAGTCGAACCGGATTCTGTCCACAATATTGCCCAGAGCCCCGGCAATCAATACTGACATAAGTACATGGACGATGCGGAATTTCTTCTGCCGGGGTATCCGGAACAGAAAGAACAGGATTACAGCCAGCACAAGAAAACCCGTAATCAGAATAAAGGATTTCCGGTTCTGGAACAGGCTGAACGCGATTCCCGTATTCTCAAAATACTGCAGCTCCAGCACGCCGTCAATGAGTACAAAGGCCGGCTGGCCTTTCAGTCGAAGCGTCACCAGATACTTCGTGAACTGATCCAGAGCCAGAAGCGCCGCCGCAATCAGCATATCTATCAATAAAAGTACATAATTCCTGTCTTTACGCATGGGCATCCTCTTCACTGAAATTGATTTCCTCAATGGCCGCCAGAATCTCCTCATCCGTCACGGTCCTGTCAATGACAGCCTTGCCGATTTTTTTCAGCAGTACGAATTTAATCTTGCCGGACTCCATCTTCTTGTCAGATTTCGTCAGCCTCAGAATCTCCTGGGGATCTATATTATCCACGGAGATAGGGAGATAGAAAGGCACGAACATATCCCTTATTTCATAATATTCCTCCATGGTGAGAAGTTCCTTTTTCCATGATATATACGCGGAGGCCACAGTACCAAGCGCTACGCACTCTCCGTGATACAGTTCGAAATTCTTTGCTTTTTCGATTGCATGGCCCACCGTATGGCCCAGATTGAGCAGAGCCCGGTCTCCCTGCTCCGTGGGGTCTTTCTCCACCACCAGCCGCTTCACATTACAGCTGCGGACCATCATCTCCTGAATCACCTTTAAATCCCGCTCACAGATTTCATACATATTTTCTATCAGCCACTCATAGAACAGAGCATCCTTTATCAGGCCATGCTTCATGACCTCCGCAAAGCCGGCAAAATACTGCCTGTCATCCAGAGTCTGCAGAGTTCCCAGATTCATATATACCAGCCGGGGCATCTTGAAAGCCCCCACCATATTCTTATAGCCGTCGAAATCCACGCCGGTCTTCCCGCCGATGCTGCTGTCCGCCTGAGCCAGCAATGTGGTGGGAATCTGAACATAATCAATTCCCCGCAGATAAGTAGCCGCAGCATACCCCGTGATATCGCCCGCGACGCCGCCTCCCAGAGCCAGCAGCATATCCTTGCGGTCGAATCCCTCCTCAATCAGAAAACGATAGATACCTTTCACAGTATCCAGCGTCTTGTTCTCCTCCCCCTGAGGGAAGACATATTTCACAGCTTTCCTGCATTTGCCCTCTATGAGATGAAGCAGTTCCTCCCCATAGAGCTCATCTACCTTTGAATCCGTGGCGATGCAAATTTTCTTCTCTCCGCATTCAAGGGCAGACAATTCTTCCCACAGTTCATCAAAAGACTGACTGAACACGATATCATAACAGGGCTTCTTCTGATACAAAACAGGCATTCTCTCTGACATATCTATCCAAACCTCTCTATCATTGGTCTTTGGCAAATCCCGCCATTATGTATTCAACGGCATTTCAAAAGAATCGTTGAAGATATCCTGGAAGTCGCCGGATATGTCCACGCTGGCAGGCGTGATGATAAAGATATAATGAGATATCTTCTGCAGATTCCCGGATATGGCGAAACAGGAGCCGCTGGTAAAATCTATGATTCGCTGGGCCACCTCGACATCCAGCCCCTCCAGATTCAGCACCACCGTGCGGTTCGCCAGAAGCGTCTCCGTAATCTCTCTGGCATCCTCCACAGAGGTAGGCTTGATGACACAGACCTCCATGCTGCTTCCGCCGCTGACTCTCCTGGAAGCAGACTGTTTAATCGGCGTAATCTTGCTGGAAGAGGCAGGCTGCTTCTTTGGAGGCGGCGCCGCGTAATCATCCTCATAGTCGTCCATATCTCTCACCTTTGAGGAAGCCCTTCTTGGAGGCGGCGCAGGCTCCTCGTCCTCTTCGTCCAGATAGTCGTCGTCATAGTACTCGTCATCCTCTTCGCCGTTCAGTTTCATATAGTTCAAAAACTTATCCATTACACCCATTTCTTACACCATGCCTTTCGCTGCCTTCCATGTTCTATGCAAAGGCTCTCTCTCCGAATATCCCCGTGCCGACTCTTACAAATGTCGCACCCTCTTCTATCGCCACAGAGTAGTCTCCTGTCATACCCATAGATAGGACAGACATATTAACATTATCAATGTTTTTGTTCTCTATGTCAACAGACAATTGCTTTAATTTTTGGAAATATTTACGATTCTCCTCCGCATCTTCCACAAAAGGCGCTATTGTCATTAATCCCCGCACATGTACAGCGGGCAGTTTTGAGGCTTTTTCCACCAGCGAAGCGGTTTCCTCCACTGACACACCGAACTTGCTCTCCTCCCCGGCTACATTGACTTCAATCAGGATATCCGTCTCCACCTGCCGCTTCACGGATTCCCTGCTGATTTCCTCCGCCAGCCGCAGGGAATCCACACTGTGTATCATCGCCACCCTGCCAACGATATACTTGACCTTATTTCTCTGCAGATGCCCGATCATATGCCAATTGATGTCAGAAGGCATCGTCTCTATCCTGTCAAGGAGATCCTGCACTTTGTTCTCCCCGAAATCCCTTGCACCGGCCTCATATGCTTCCTGCACAAGCTCCAGAGGCTTTGTCTTGCTGACCGCTATCAGTGTCACCTCGCTTTCCGGCCGCCCGGCGCGCTCACAGGAAGCCCTGATGATACCTTTCACAGTCTCCAAATTTTCCCTTACCACTTTTCAACCTCCGTTCTGTCCGGTCTTCTGATTAATGAACTGATTGTCATTTACAGACTCCGCATTCAATACGATATAATCATAGACGCTCAGGCCGTATTTCATGTTTGGCTCTACGATAGCATACTCATCATTCTGGTCCAATATGGTTATCTGTCGGAAATCCGCATATCCTTTATTGATATTATATACACCAATCAGCGTTGCCCTTTTGCTCACCGTAAATATCTCCTGGCTGTCCAGTTTATAGAGACTGTCCCCGGAGTCCAGAATGGAGCTGTCCAGATAGTATTCTTTCGTCTCATTGTCAAAATAATACACTTCCACCTCCAGCAATTCGCTGGAAAGCGTGCCGTCCTCCAAAACTGTCTGCCGCATGATGCTGTCCCCGCCGTTATTGCCGCCGGGAATCACATATTCCTCCGGTATCAGGAAGAATTCCTTTTCTACAATAGAAGAAACGGGAATCTTCAGGCCGGTATCGTCCTCGACAATCAGCTCCACGTCCAGGAATCTGTCTGTGGCAAAAGCGACCATGGAGTTGGTAAATGTCAGCTGCAGATAGGTATTGCCGTCCGCATTGGTGAGGAGTTTCGTCTCTCCCCAGGATTCATATTGGTTCTTCAGAAAACGTACTTTTATGAAACCCTCATCCTGAAGCCGGGCGCCCTTGGCAGCATCCACAGGGATGACGATGGACCAGTTTTCATTGGTGGATAATTTATAGACCGCGTCCCCCGCGGCCACCAGGGAATTTCCCATCATCAGCTTCTTCTCGTACTCGTCTTCGTTCCAGATATCCGCCGTCACATCCTTCGGCGTCAAAGTCTCATAGCCGTCCGTCCAATAGGTCACGATTCCTGTATCCGGCGCGTAGGAATAATTGATGATGTTCCCTCCTGAGGTACCGCCCAAATCGCCGACGCTCTGGAGCATATTCGTGTTCGCCAGCTTCAGCACTGTATTTTTCAAAGAATATTTAAAGTCATATGTACTGCCGTACTGCACAGGATCGAATCCGTGGACGAAATTCACGATTTCATTTCTGAAGTCCGTTAGCTCCCTGTCAGAGAGGGAATTCTCCCCCAGGCTCAGGTTCTCCAGCTCTTCGTTCAGGCGTCCCGTCTCATCCACGATATAGACAAGATTGTTCTTCGCTACCCGTTCTCCTTCTCTGGCATAGTAGCTCACATAACCCGCAGTCTCGGCATTCACCACTGTCTCGTCCCGCAGCGCCACCCCCCGGTAGACCGTATCCGTGGCAAGAGAGCCCTCCTGCACTTCGTATCGGACGATGTGGCTGGTCTGGAAGTATATGATGACACAGACGACCACATAAAAGAAAATGACTCCGAAAATCAGCATTCCGATATTCAGATTCAGCGGTTTCCTGTATTTTCTTATTTGGGTTACTTTCTTTGCCGGAGCCCTTTTCCTCCCCGGAACATTCTGCCGCCTCCTGGTGCCATTCCGTGGAACGCCCCTTTTCCGTCTCCTGCCCTTTGCCAATCCCGCGCCTCCAAACAAAAGCCCCGGGCAGTTGCGTTCCGAGGCTTTTGTGTGTAATCAAATCTTATGATTTCTGCAATCAATGCACCACTCGTCCACACTCTTACGGCCAAAAAGCCATTAGAGGGAAACGATGACTTTGTCCTTTAAATCTTCAGGAATCTGCGATTCATCCATGGATATGCTTAAGATGAAATCCACATCGAAATTGTTGCTGAGTTTTTCCAATTTTTCCATGACGGATCCGATATCCTGACCCTCAAGGCATGCTATCTTTAAGAAGTTATCGAAATACATCTGCTGCAGATCGTGATCCTGTGAAATGATGCCGCTCACAAAGCCCATGAACTCGCTGCTGTTCTCAATCATGTACTGAGAGACATCTATCAGGCGCACTTTATTGTTCAGTTCGTACATATGTTTGGTATTCTTATCAAGATACACAATATTGCCTGCAATCTCCTTGATTTCGCTATTTACCTTCTCCAATAGCTGCGTTGTCTTACCTTTACCTTTATTGCCTACGATTAACTGGACCATTGGAAACCCTCCTATAGTATTAATATTTACGATGGATACACCCACCGCATTTCCGTTGCAGCACTGCCCTACAACCATTATAAGTGAAATGCATCCAAAAAACAACCTCTATTTATGAATCTCGTCAAGTAAATCTGTCATTTCCATATACAGCTCCTCAACCCCCTCCGCTCGCAGCACGATGGAGATATAAGGCGCGCCGTTCTCGTCCCGGGAAAGAAGCATCAGACAATACCCCGCCGCATTAGTAGTCCCGGTCTTGCCTCCGATGACTGTCACATTGGCGGGAATCTGCCTTTCTCCCCGCAGATACTGGTTCGAGTTCTGCTGGTCAAAGGCTTTCTCTTTTCCGTCCTTGTCGTAAAATACGGTCTGGTAGCCGGACATATGTATGATTTCATTAAAGGTTTCATACTTGACGGCTTCATTAAAAATCAGATAAAGATCATAGACCGTGGTATAATGCTCCGATTCCGTCAGTCCGTGGGGATTCATGAAGTTCGTGTTGGTGGCGCCGAGCCTGGCCGCCTCCTCGTTCATCATCTCTACGAAGCGCTCCACGCTCCCGCCTACATTTTCCGCGATCAACATCGCCGCGTCGTTGGCGGAATATATCAGCAGAATCCGCAGCGCCTGGTCCATAGTCATGGTATCCCCTGCCCTCAGGCCGCAGAGCACTGCCCCGGATTCCGTAATATTGACCGCATCGGAGGCCGTCAATGTCTGGTTCAGCTGGCCGTACTTCAGAGCGACCAGCGCCGTCATCACCTTGGTCAGACTGGCCGGGTGCAGCCTTTCATGGATATTCTGGGCGTAGAGAACCTGCCTTTCGTTCAACCCGAACAAACCTGCAGCCTCCGCATGGGACATATCCACGGTATCGCTCAGGACATTGCCCGCCGCCACGCACAGATTCTCCGCGAAGGGCACGGCCGTCCGCGTCTCCTGCCTGGTCACCACATTAAAGCTGCTCACGTCATAATCCACATGGTATGCCATGTCATAAGACAGATTCCCGCAGCCCGTGCACCAGCAGACAATGAGCAGCATGCTGCCTAACAATGAAAGAAGCCTTTTCCTACTTGTATAATTCACGCCATTCCAAATCCCCTCTGTCCAGAGCCTTGATCAACAGTTCCGCGCTTGCCAGATTCGTCGCCAGCGGAATATTGTGGGTATCGCACAGGTGCACCACATTATTCACATCCGGCTCATGCTTCTTCGGGCTTAAAGGATCGCGCAGAAAAATCACCAAATCAATCTCATTGTTCTCAATCTGTGCTCCGATCTGCTGCTCCCCGCCCAGGTGTCCCGCCAGGCACTTGTGGACACTCAGGTTCGTGACCTCCTCTATCAGACGTCCTGTGGTGCCTGTGGCATACAGATCATTCTTGCTCAAAATCCCCCTGTAAGCAATGCAGAAGTTCTGCATCAGCTTCTTTTTTGCATCATGTGCAATCAACGCAATGTTCATACGTGTACCTCCTCCATAGCATCTTCTACTGTTTCGATTTCTTTGCCTGAAGCCTTATGTTCAGGACAAACCCCATGCCGATAAATAGACTCAGCAGCGAAGTCAGACCATAGCTGACAAAAGGAAGCGTAAGTCCTGTCGTAGGCAGGATGAAAGTCGCTACGCCAATATTGAAAAAGCCCTGAAAAGCCACGAGCCCTCCCATGCTGGCGGCGATAATCGTCCCCGCCACATCCTTCGCCTTACGGGCCACCGAGATGCATTCCAATGCCACACAGAATAGCAACACGATTACCACGACGCTCCCCTTGAAGCCGAATTCTTCTCCTATTACGGAAAAGATAAAGTCTGTCTGCGCCTCTGAAAGAAAATTGCCATTTTTCACCGATGTAATCTCATTATTTTTGTAACCTTTCCCCTCCAGCTGCCCGGAGGCGATCGCCGTCACGGAATTCAGCTGCTGGTAGGCAAAGGTGGTCTCGTACTCCTGCGGGTTCACGAAAGCCAGCACCCGGTTCTTCTGGTTCTCTGTCAGCAGGTCGTTGTCCGGCTGCAGGGCCAGCGATATCACCAGCGCTACTGCGGGAATCGCCACCGCCATCACCCCGAACACGACTTTCAGGCTGATGCCTCCGGAAAACATAATGACACAGAATATCGCCAGCAGCACAATGCTGGTGGACAGATCCGGCTGCTTCCAGACCAGAATCCACGGCAGGGCATACATCGCCACACAGCTACCCAAGATTGTCACGGTGTTCAATTTCTTCCTATGTTTCATAATAAACTGTGCGAAGAATAAAATCAACAAAATTTTTGCAGTTTCTGAAGGTTGAAATCTCAAACCGCCAATCGTGAGCCAGCGCGTCGCCCCTTTCGCCTCATCTCCCAGCTGCCAGACGGCCACCAGCAGCACCAGATTGCCCACGTACATCAGCCAGTTCAGCCTGATCAGGGCTGTGTAGTCGAAGAAAGAAATGACTATCATCATGACTACTCCGGCCGCCACTCCCGCCAGCTGCCTTGACTGCAGGGACGGCTCCGCGCTTCCAATGGCGATGACGCCTACGGCCGAAAGAGCCAGTATCAGCAGCACCAATTTAAAATCATAATCCCGTAATCTGTATCTTTTAAACATATTTTCCTCTATACATCATTTCCCTCGGCCTTTATTTCGCCAGATCCTTGGCCGTCACGTCCACGATGGGGATATTTGCGTACAGCGAGGGCATCTTGCCGCCCCGCCCCGATTTATTCCCTTTCGTGTTGATCTGGATATCCATATTTTCCGAATCTATCTTCATGTACTTGGACAAAACCTTGGCTATGTCCGTCTTGATCAGCTCCATTACCTCCGGCGAACAGTTGACCCTGTCCGATATCAGCAGAATCTTCAGTCTGTCCTTCGCAATCTGGCAGGAGCTCTTTCTGCGAAAAAAATGTCTCATCTTTCACTCCTCCTATGCCCTGTGAAAAATACCTGTGACCCTGGTCCAGAAAGAAATCCCCTTGTCGAAATTCAGATAAGGTACCTCTTTCCCCTCCACCCGATGCACTACATTCGCGTAGGCCTGCCCTGCCGGAGAGCTGCTCCCCACAAGGGGCTCTCCCTGGTTGGTGGCCACTACCACGCTCTCATCGTCCGGTATGATACCGATCAGCGGAATGGCAAGGATATCCACCACGTCCTGGGCGGACATCATATCCCCTCGCCTGACCATGTCCATCCGCAGCCGGTTGATAATCAGATTCATCTGTTTGAAACCGTTGGCCTCCAGCAGCCCGATGATGCGGTCCGCGTCCCGGATGGCCGACACCTCAGGGGTAGTCACGACTAACGCCCTGTCCGCTCCGGCAATGGCATTCTGGAAGCCCTGCTCGATACCTGCCGGGCAATCCAGCAGAATGTAATCGAACTGCTCCTTTAAGTGTTCAATCACTTTCACCATCTGTCCCGGTGACACTGCAGACTTGTCCCTGGTCTGGGCAGAAGGCATCAGATACAGCCCCGGATGGCGCTTGTCGCGGATCAATGCCTGCTTCACCCGGCAGTTTCCCTCCACCACGTCCACCAGATTGTAGACGATGCGGTTCTCCAGTCCCATGACCACGTCCAGATTGCGGAGGCCGATATCCGTGTCGATAAGACAGACCTTTTTCCCAAGCTTCGCCAGACCCGTTCCTACGTTTGCAGTCGTGGTGGTCTTGCCCACGCCGCCTTTTCCTGAAGTGACGACAATGACTTTGGAGCTTTTCTGCTCCATGGAATGCTCTTTTTCCATTTTTCTGTCCTCCAAAAAAAGAATTTCGCAATGCGATTTCGATTGTCGTCCACTAAACACTTCCAGACACGGCCTCGACGCGTATCAGAAGCTGCTCAGCAAATCTTTGGTAAGCGCTTCGATGATGACTCTGTCGTTTTTTACGGATGCGATTTTCGGCTGTACTTTGGGTTTGATTCCCCATCTTGATCGTCTGGTACCTGATTTATATTTGAAATCGCCGATTCTGATTCTCTCCGGCTCCATTTCAAACGCTGCTATAAAAGCTCCCTCCAGCCCGTTCCCTCCTGCATGGGCTTTCCCGTATAGTCCTCCCAATATGATGATGTTCTTCGCGCTGATGATGCTGCTTCCCGGATAGACATCCCCCAGCATGATGATGCTGTTCTCCGTCTCCAGCACTTCCCCGTCTTTCAAATCGCCCCGGAAGAACTGCCCTTCCGGCTTCTGAGCCATGGCTGCTTCCGTGCGCTCCAGCGCCTTCACGTAATTTTTATTGACGGTATCATCCTTTTCCACAATGCACATAACGTTGATGTCGCTGTTGTCCCGGATGGTCTCCAGTATCCGGATTTCTTCCACGTCCGTCACGGTGCGTCCCTCTATGGACAGCGCCATGGTGACCGCGCCGAAGAAATTCCTGGCATCGGAGAATTTGTATCCTATTTCCTCCAAAAGATTTTCAAAGGGCATCTCCGCGTTCAGATATAATGCAATTCCATTGGGAAAGCTTTTGATGATGACTGCTTCTCTCATGCTCCGCCCTCCTTTTTGTCTAGCGCTCATTGGTGATACCGCCGTCCGGCTCGTCCGCCGTGCCGGTAATCAGTTCATCCACCTCAGCCAGACCATAATAATATTTCACCACATCTCTGGTAGCCTGCGCCGCATAGTCCGAGGAATATCCGAAAGGAATTCTCGTGACGATGCTGATTTCAGGCTGCTCATAGGGCGCATAGCAGGCGAACAGCGCATGGCTGGGCCTGTCATTGGTCTGCTCCGCCGTACCGGTCTTTCCGGCCACGTTCACCGCCAGATTGCTGAAATAGCTCTTGCTCTCCACCACCTGGCGCATTCCCAGATGGATGGCATTCCAATATTCCGCAGGCATCTCCACGATATTGCGGAGGTCCGGCTGGAATTCCTCCACTACCTCGCCCTCAGAATCCGCTATTTTATCCAATAAAGTCAGATTATAACAATAACCGCCGTTGGCCACCGTGGTCACATACCGGGCAATCCCCGTCAGCGTATAGCTGTTGCTGCCCTGGCCGATGGAGGAACGCACCGGATCCTCCGTAGACACATTGGGAGAGGCCTCGGATATCTCGACGCCGGACTTCTCCGTCAGTCCAAACTGCTCCGCGTACTTATACAGCGTATCCAGACCCTCCGTCTCATTATAGATGCCTGAGCCCATGGAAAGCTGGTATCCTATCTCATAGAAATAAACGTCGCAGGACTCGCGGATGGCTGACACAACCGTCTCGTCCCCATGCCCGTATCGGTTCCAGCAGTTGGGCGGAGGATCGATTTCCGTGAAGATACCCTTACAGTCAACCTTACTGTCCAAGTTCACAACGCCCTCCATCAATCCGGCGGCCGCTGACAGCATCTTAAAGGTTGAGCCCGGCGCCGCCGCATACTGGGTGGCATAATTGTACTGAGGATTGGACTTGTCCGCATTCAGCTGGGCGTAATACTCCGCATCGATAGAATTGGCCATCTTATTGTTGTCATATCCGGGATAGGACACGATGGCCAGCACATCTCCCGTGTTCACATCCGTGACCACGCAGGAGGCGTTGCAGGGATCCAGGGCCAGCTGAGCGGGCGTGATATCCAGATGGTCTATACGGTTCATCATGAACTGCCATGCGCTCATCCTCCCTTCAAAAACAGCCTCTCTCTCGTCCTCCGGCACTGAAATCCTGCCCTGTTCACAGAGAATCTGGCATACCTGTCTGCCGCTTATCACATCATTCAGAAGCATATATTTGTAAAAACGTTTCTGAAACTCCGTATTATTGTCTGCCATTTCAATGATATATTCCAATATCTTGTCATAGATTTCCGCAGAATCGGAGTACTTGTCGTCCAAATCCAGCTTGCTCACATCAATCCAGTTCTGAGAGATGCAGTGCTTCAGATACTCGCTTAGACTGATGACCTCCTCCGTGGCCCAGGCCACCTGCGTGGCGTCATCCGACACCACCGCATCCGCCATGATGATGCCGTTTCTGCGCAGCAGCGTCACGATGTTGCTCTGGTAGACCTGATATTCCTTGGAAAGCTGATTATAAGGGGTAAACCCTTCTGTCAGTTCATAGCGCAACGTATCATAGGCAGCCGCTTTGTAGGCCAGATAAGCCGCGTAGACTTCCTTTTCCGTCTCCATGGCATCTTCCCCGGCCATGGATCTGATATCGATGACGGAATTATCGAACATGGTAAAATACACATCATATATGGGAATTCGGATAGCGCTGCTGTCCGCGTTCTTCGCAGGGACATATTCCTTGGCATTGATAATCATGTCGGACACCAGACCCGCCAGCTTCTGCTCCATGATGTGGTAGATAGCCTCTGTCAGGTCCTTGTCGATGGTCAGATACACATCCTGTCCCGCCGTGGCCTCCTTGCGCTCCTCGATGGAGATGACCTTGCCCATGTTGTCCACGATGACTTTCTCATAACCTTTCTGGCCCTGGAGCGTGGTCTCCAGGTAGGATTCTATACCGCTCTTGCCTACCACGTCGTTGATATTGTAGACATCGCTTCCGAATCCCTGCTCCTCCATCTGGCTGTTCAGATCCGCCAGCTCATCGGAGGAAATCTTGCCCGTGTATCCCAGCACATGGGCGAAATATTCGGAGTCCACATAACGGCGCACCGTGTCCGCCTCTATGGTTACCCCTGGCAGGGACTGAGAGTTCTCCATGATGACTGCCACCGTCTTCTCGTTCACATTGGTGGCCACAGTAGTGCCGATATATTTCCGGAAAGAGGTCAGGTTCATGGCATACCGGATGGTGACCATGGTCAGCCAGTCCTCTTTGGTATAGCCGTCCCCCACCAGGAACTTGCTTTTGGAATTGTCAGGATCCTCATAGTTTCCGATAGCAAAATTAGCAGTACCACTTAAGAATGCCATGATGTCATCCGCCGTGGCGGTGCGCTCCTCATCTTTCAGATCCCCGATGTCAGGCTTTCCGTATACATCCGCGATGAAGCGCAGCAGGCTGACGCCTTCCACTGAATATTGGAATTCCCTGTCTTCGTTTAAAAATATCTTAAAATCCGTGATACATTTGTCGCCGTTCTTCTCGATCATCTGAATCAGCCGGTAGACCGTGTCGTTCAGATTCGCGTTCTTGAGCCTCCCTGATTCGAATACGTCCTCTATCTTCACTGAATACGCCAGCTCGTTGTATGCCAGCACATTTCCGTTCCTGTCATAGATATTGCCCCGGGTGCTTGCGATGTCGCGGGTCTTCTCTATCTCCAGGACAAACTCCTCAAGATATTCAGAACCGTGGACAATCTGCAAGTCGAAGCAGCGATAGATCAGCACGCCCGCGAACAGACAGAATACCACTGTGAAAACTGTCAGTCTGCTGGTTATGATGCCGATTATCTTTTCCTTGAACTCATCAAACAAATTTCTGTGCTCTCTTTCTTTCATATCCCTCCAGCTTTTCATTGACTTTCAGAATCACTGGATACAAAAATAAGGTTACGACAATGGTGTACAATGTCTCCGGCAGGATGATGTGGGTAAAATAATAGGAAAAAGCAAACCTGCTCCGAAGCATAAAAGTCAGAATATAGCATATGATTCCATAGGACAGGTCGCTTACCACAATCAGCGCCAGCGGAAGCTTGATATCCTCAGGGTAAAAAATCTTGCAGAACTTTCCGTTCAAAAAGCCTATGTACATCAGCAACAGCGCATAAAAGCCCAGGAATCCGCCGAAAAAGATATCGCTCATAAGCCCGCAGAAGAAACCGATCAGCAGTCCTTCCCGCTCTCCTCTCATAAATCCGAAAGAAGACGTCAATATAATCATAAGGTTCGGTATGATGCCCGCCAGGGCCAGGCTGCTAAAGACACTGCACTGCAGGACGAAACATACGATAATGAATACTGTCACAACTATTTTACGAAGCATGCGTACTCCCCCTTAAGGCTCTGCGGTCACTCCACCACGGCCTGTTTCATGTCCGTGATGATCAGGACCTCCCCCAGGTGCTCGAAATCCACCGCAGGTATGATTTCTCCCGATTTGGTCAGATTGTTGGCATCTTTATTGATGGTGCTGATGTACCCAATCAGGATATTGGGCAGATACTTGTCACTGATATTAGATGTGACTACCTTATCTCCCTCCATCACCTTGTCCTGTCCGTCCACCAGCTGGCTGAAAGTGATGCAGCCTTCGGCCATCAGTTTCAGATCGCCTGTCACGGTCATATTGTCCTCTGTGGAAAGCGTCATGGCGCTGACATGGACATTATCCGATATGATAGAGGTCACACGGGCCCAGTTAGGGCCTACAGAGGTAATGCGCCCCACAAGGCCGCCCTCCGCGATGACATTCATGTCCACAGCCAGGCCGTCTTCCTCCCCCTTGTCAATCAGGAAAGAGGAATACCAGTTCCCGGAGTCCCTCCCTATGATTCTGGCTCCCACTTTGTTGTATTCCGCATACTGTCCATCCAGAGCGAACAGTTCCCGGAGCTTGTTCAGTTCATATTTATCCTGCTGGAGCAAAGTATTCTCCTCAATCAGCGCGGCCAGCTCCGCTTTCAGCTGTGCATTCTCATCTAAAAGCGTCCGAATCTGCACCAGCTCCTCGGAACGGTGGGAAAGCCATCCCCCCACTTTCTCGATTCCCTGCTGAAAAGGCACGACTACATACCCAACCACCACGTTAAGCGGCCGATTGAATACATCCGTGCCAAAAGTGACCAGCATCATGAGAGTACAGAGCACCGTTAAAACAAAAAGGAGATATTTACTCGGCAGGGTAAACCGCTCTCCTTTTCTCTTTATGACCGGACTCATTTGCTCATCCCTTCAATCGCGTAGGCTACGGACTTGTAATTGTCGTCCTTGATTATCTTGGAAAGGCCCAGCACCACGCTGGTGACGGGATTCTCAGCCACATTCACTTTCAGCCCAGTCCCCGCGGCCAGCCGGTCCGCCAGATGACTGATCTGGGAAGCGCCTCCTGTGAGATAAATGCCGTGGCGGTAGATATCCGCCGCAAGCTCGGGCGGCGTCCTCTCCAGAATCACTTTCACATTGTCGATGATGGAGGCAAAATGCTCTTCCAGGCACTCCACCACCAGCTTTGTAGGGATTTCCCGCTCTATGGGCAGGCCAGTGACGATGTCTCTGCCGTAGACGATGGCGCCCTTGCCCTCCTGCTCCAGATCCTTTAAGGAAATCTTCACAGACTCGGAAGTCCTGCCGCCGATGATCAGGCTGAACTCTTTCCTGACCGCGGCCCGGATTGCCTCGTCGAACTTCAGGCCTCCTGCCTTGATCAGGCGGCTCAGCACGATGCCGCCCAGAGAAAGAATGGAAATCTCCGTGGTCTCATAGCCCACATTGACTACCAGCACGCCCTGGGAGTTCTTCACATCGATATCCAGCCCCAGGCCGTCCGCCACGGCCTTTTCCACCACCATAATCTTCTTCGCTTTCACATTGGCGTATTTGACCAAATCATAAAACGCCCGCTTTTCCACATCCGTCACGTCAGTGGGCACCGCGATATAGAAATCTGCCGGCTTGCAGTTTCCTTTCTGCAGGTCATTGATGAAATATCGTACTAAAGTCTCCATATTTTTGATATCTGCGATGACGCCGTTGGTCAGAGGATAGGAAATATGGATATTGCCGGGAGCTTTCTCGTACATCTCAAATGCAGAGTTCCCATATGCAAACAGGACCTTCTTGTTCTCGATGGCAATCATGTTCTTCTCTACCATGATACTGTCATCGCCCCTGCTGTAAATTTTGATGTTGTTGGTACCCAAATCGATACCGAATGCGTTGTTTGCCAAAATGACAACCCCTTTCTAATCGTATACAATAGAATCCCCGCTTCGCGAGTCCTCTATCATCATGAATAAGCCTGTCCGGCCTGATGAAAATCATACCGGCTGCTTTTCCGCAGACTGCGGTTCGCAGAACCATGCGTGCTCCTTAAAGCTGACATAGCAGTTGTCGCCGATGACCACATGATCCAGGAGCCGTATGCCCATCCTCTCCCCGGTCTCCCTCACATTGAAGGTGAGCTCTCTGTCGGACGCGCTGGGTGTAGGATCTCCGCTGGGATGATTGTGCACCAGCAGGATGTTCACCGCCCGGCTCTCCAGCGCCGCCAGAAAAATCTCCCTGGGAGAGATCAGCGACATGTTGACGCTGCCCTCCGACAGCTTTCTCTCGCAGATCAGCTGTCCCTTGGCGTCCAGGCAGGCCACCATCACACACTCTGTCTCCCGGTGCCGCAGCTTTTCCATGAAATAAGCCGCCACCTGGCCCGAACTGGTGAAATTCAGCCCCTCTCTGGCCTTTGCCATGCTCATCCGCATGGACAGTTCCGTCAGGCATTTCAGCCGGACTGCCTTTACCTCTCCGATTCCCCTGATGCTCATAAGCTCGTCCAAAGACACATCATAGAGGCCCAAAAGCCCTTCCTTGGGATATCTGGCCAGGCCCATGACCTCCTCTGCCACCTGCAGCACATGATTGTCTTTGGTGCCGGTGCGGAGGATGATTGCCAGCAGCTCTATCTCCGTCAGATTCTCCGGCCCGAACCGCAGGAATCTCTCATAGGGAAGCTCTGCGGCTTTCTTCAGTGCGCTTTTTGTCTTCGTTTTCTCAGCGGAATGCTTTTCTTCCATGTCCGATACGTCTCCTTTCCCTTCTCCGACGCATCAGGCGGCCCATTCCCCCGGCCGCAGGACTATCTGATAAAACGATATACTACCAATGCGATTACGACACCTATGACACTCGCTATGGTTATCTGGATTGTCAGGCCAAAGGTCAGGACAATGAATCCCAGATCGAGCACCACAGGTGAACTCATCCCGAAAGATTGCCCATAGTTCAGAAATGTGCCCGAAAAATAAGTGCCGATGAATCTGCCGATGACGAATCCCACCAGTATCAGTACCAGCAGTACCCAGTTTACTTTCTTCAAGCCGATACCTCTTCCTTCTTTTGTCCGCCGCACCCGCGCTGCATGCACAAATGCGCCCGGCATACAGAAAACACTTTGCCCTGGATGAATCTTCCTGTACGCACGTTTCTATAGTATCACAAAAAACATAAGCTGTACACAAAAATCATAGATTTTATTTTGAGTTTTTTCTACACAAAGCTACAGCTTTAAGCTGTTTTTATCCAGCAATCCCCTGTTTACGAGGGATTGAAGGGATTTTAAAATGCCGAATTTCGCATGCTGCCAGGTCAGGCCGCCCTGAAAATACACAGCATATGGCGGCTTGATGGGCGCATCCGCGGAGAGCTCTATGGAAGATCCGGAGACGAACGCCCCTGCCGCCATGATGACCTGGGAATCATATCCCGGCATATCCCACCCTTCCGGTGTCACATGGCTGTCCACCGGCGCTGCCGCCTGGATGCCCTGGCAGAATGCGATGACAGCTTCCGGTGTGCCGAAAGTCACTGCCTGGATGATGTCATGCCTGCTCTCGCTGCCGTCCGGTACCACGGCATAGCCTAAGCCTTCATACAGGTTCGCCGCGAAAATCGCGCCTTTTAAGGCGGATGCCGTCACTGTAGGAGCCAGGAACAGTCCCTGATAGAAGTCTTTCAGAATCCCCAGTGAGGCTCCTACCTCCTTGCCCAGCCCGGGAGAGGTGAGCCGGTAAGCCGCGTTCTCCACGCACGCTTTCCTACCGGCGATGTATCCCCCGATAGGCGCAAGGCCGCCCCCGGGATTCTTGATGAGGGAGCCTACCACCATGTCTGCCCCCACGTCGCCGGGCTCTGCTGTCTCCACGAATTCCCCGTAGCAGTTGTCCACCATGCAGATCAGGTCAGGCTTGATGCCCTTGACGAAAGCAATCAGCTCCCCGATCTGCCCCACCGAAAAGGTAGGGCGGGTCTGATAGCCTTTGGATCGCTGGATGGTGACCAGGCGGGTGCGCTCGCCTATGGCCGCGCGGATGGCATCATAATCAAAGCTGCCGTCCGCAAGCAGATCCACCTGTCTGTAGCTGATTCCGTATTCTGCCAGGGAGCCTTTGGAGGGGCGGATGCCGATGACTTCCTCCAATGTATCATAGGGCTTCCCCACCGGGGAGAGCAGCTCGTCCCCAGGGCGCAGGTTGCTCATCAGCGCCAGGGCCAGGGCGTGGGTGCCGCAGGTAATCTGGGGGCGGACCAGCGCGTCCTCCGTATGGAATATCTTCGCGTAGACCGCCTCCAGCGTGTCCCTGCCCAGGTCGTTGTAGCCGTAGCCGCTGGTGCCCAGGAGGCAGGCTTCGCTGACCTGGCATTTCTGCATGGCGTTAATGACTTTCAGTTGATTGTATTCCGCGATTTCGTCTATCTGCCGGAACCGCCCTGCCAGCGTTTTCAGGACGGCTTCTCCGTATGCGTATATTTCGCTGTCGATGCCCATATGGGCGTACATGTTCTGTATTTCTTCCATATTATAGACGCTGCATTCAGCAGCCCTCCTTATGCATGTCATATCCTCTCGGAATCTCCAGACCACATATCTCGCTGCTTTCCGGAACTCCTTTGAGTCGGTTCCCCCACTTTTCCAGGTGCCATCCCGACCCAATGCCTGATTCTGCTTCCTGATATTCCGAGAGCCTATTGTCGGTAGTTTCTCGGAATCTCTCGGCTACTTTTTCGTAGCATCCAGGTTTTTTCGCCAGGATTCCGAGGGCATGTTTTCAATATCCTCCTGGAGGTTCCTCCATCAGGAGAAACTTCTCTATTTCCAGCTCGGCCAGCATCTGTTCCACCGTCTTATCCGTATTGTCATATAAATGCCCCTGGTTCTCCGCCATGTGGTCAAGCTTGTCTTTCAGGAACAATGCGCGCTCGGTCAGCTCCACATCTCCCCGCAGGGCGATTCGCTGGCGGATGGTCTCCTTCTCCGCTGTCAGGACGATATAGTACAGCTGCGCGTGATGCGTTACCGTCAACTGCTGCAGCAGTGAAAGCTCGTCCTCCACCACATAATCCACAGCCACGTCCAATCCCCGGGCCAGTGCCCGGCCAGCCGTATCCAGGATGCACTCCCAGTTGAACTTCAGGATTTCCGGCCATTCACAGAAATCGGCAGCCTGGTCGTCCTCAAAAAAGGCTCCTTTGCGGTCTGGCTCCACGAAGCCTGCATGGAAATCATCTCCGTGGATGACATAGACCTGTCTCCGCTTTCCCTCATTTACAAGTTTCCTGGCCCAGGCATTGGTCAGAGTGGTCTTTCCACAGCCGCAGGGGCCGGAAAACACGTAGAGGGACGGCGCGGAAGGCTTGCGGTCCTGTCCGGCAGGCAGAATTCCCCTTGCCTGCAGTTCTTCCAGCATAAATTCCATGATTCTGTCTTCATCGTAGGAAAGCTCGTTTTTGTTTATCCATATAACGTCTTTTTCTCTACGGAACCATGTGAGCTGCCTTTTGGCAAAATGCCGGGTATCCCGCTTGATGGTCTCAGCGGCCTCTTCCAGCGTGGTTTCGCCCTCCAGATAGGCCAGGATTTCCTTGTAGCCAAGCCCCTGCATGGAAATCATGCCCCTGTGGCATCCCACCTCCCGAAGCCGCTCTACTTCTTTCACCAGCCCCTGGCGCAGCATTTCGTCTACACGAAGGTCTATCCTTTCATAGATGCGTTCCCGCAGGTCGTTCAGCACGAAGTAGCAGGCATTGTAGGCGGGTTCTTTTTCACGCTCCCTTTCATTATGGCGCGAGATGGGCTCTCCCGTCAAATGAAAAAATTCTAAAGCCCGGATGACGCGCTTTTGGTTGTTGGGATGGATGGCTTCCGCGGAAGCGGGATCTGTCTCCCGGAGCATGGCATGGAGGTATTCCGGGCCTTTTTCGGCAGCCAGCGCCTCCAGCCGGGCGCGGTATGCTCCGTTTTCCGCCGGGCCGCCCCCGGAAACATCCGATTCACTGGCTTTGGGAGAAAGATTCCTTTCCGCCGAAAGGGCGGACTCTTCACCGGAGCCGAAATCGATATCCCGCAGCAGAGCCTGGACATAGAAGCCCGTCCCGCCGGTCACTATGGGGATGTGGCCCCGCGCATAGATGCCGGAAAGGCACTGCTGGCATTTTTCCTTGAACAGGGCAACGCTGAATTCTTCCCAGGGATCCAGGATGTCTATCATATGATGGGGGACACCCTGCATCTCGGCGGCTGTGATTTTGGCGGAGCCAATGTCCATATGCCGGTAGACCTGCATGGAATCCGCCGAGACGATTTCCCCGCCCACGGCCTTGGCAAGGGCGATGGAAAGCTTCGTCTTCCCTACCGCTGTGGGGCCGGAAAGAATGATTAGTGGCGGTTTTTTGTTATTTTGTCTTTTTATAGACGTTTTTTCATCAAAATTCATTTTGTCCTGATTCATAGAGCCCTCGGTGTGAAACTTAATAAACTCCCTTTTCGGAAAAGTGTTCCTACTGCATAAAATTGAAGTATAATGTATATTCCTGCATATGATTACCGATTTTGCACAATTTGTTGCTGTTGAAATATGATTATACTGTACTTTTAGAAAATTTTATAAATTCATATGGCAATCCTATATCTTCAGAATATTTACAGATTTCTATCCTTTCGTCATCACTCATTTCGTCATAGAAAGGGCGATCTGATACTTTCCAGTATGTTTTAACTTCGTCTATTTTCAACACATCACCCCATGGGGCAGTATATAATTCCCCGACTTTATATTTCCCGATTTCTTTATATACCCTCGTGGTATAGCAATACCCTAGTTTATTTAAATAATTTTGAATTGACTCATATTCATGTTCAGGGAATGATATTTCTTCAATCATACAATAAACCTCCTGACGTAGTCTAACAATTTTTCGTCAATCTGCGCAATGGGTTTGTTGCCCTTTATCTTACTATAAAATGCAAGATTGCCTATTTCTTCTCTGTCTTTTATTTGCCCGGACAATTCTTCCGGGCTGCAATCCGGCAGTGAAATTCCATATAAGCCGCCATATTCGATTCGCTGCCTTTCAGAAAAGTAATCCGGCATCAATAAAAATTTCATTGCGCCGAGATAGCGGATATCCCCTGAAGCAATGCCTAATTCCTCATTGCATTCCCTGACTATGCAGGCCTGCGGGGACTCGCCCTCTTCGATGCAGCCGCCGAAAATCTCATATCTGTTGCGCCACTTGTTCCATCCGAATAAAAAGTCATCTCCGATTTTGACGATTGCAAGGCAATGCGTCAGTAAAGGATTCTGTGAAATCGTGCTTTCATCTATTTTTTCTATTGAAATAAGGGTATTGCCGTTACAATCCCTGCAAATAAAAGATTCATATTCTGTATCCATACATCCCCCATGTCCTATTTTGACAAAATGTATATTTAATTGACAATCCGCTTGAATTTCCGCTCCATCTCGGTCTTCGAGATAGTGACGATGGTGGGCCTGCCGTGGGGGCAGTTGTAGGGATTGTCCAAAGTCAGAAGTTCGTCAATCAGCGCCTCCGCCTCCGGGACGCTTAATTTATTGTTCCCCTTGACGGCAGCCTTGCAGGACATGGAGGCGATTTTCTCCTCAATGACGCGGATGCTGCCGAAACCGGTTCCGTACAAAAGGCTGTCCAGCACCTCCAGGAACATCTCCCGCTCGTCGCAGCCGTAGAGATCCACAGGAACGCTGCGCAGGGCGTACTCGCTGCCGCCGAAGGCCTCTATCTCGAAGCCAAGCGCCGCGAAGGTGTCCAGATGGTTTTTCAGCACAGACTCCTCCTGGCCGGAGAGGCTTACAATCACAGGCGGCATCAGGCCCTGGGACAGCACGTTCTTCTCATGGTAACGCTTCATCAGCCGCTCATAGTTGACCTTCTCGTGGGCGGCGTGCTGGTCAATCATCATCAGCTTGTCTTCGAATTCGATGAGCCAGTAGGTGTCGAAGACCTGACCGATGATGCGGAAGCGGCTGCGGTTTTCCATGGTGAGGATTTTCTCCTCAAAGAGATTCATCTGTTCGCCGCTGTAGGCCTCCTGCAGCGGTGCCTGTTCCGCGGCGTATTTCATCCCGGCCTCCGGCCGCAGACTCTGTTCCGCAGATTGCTTTGCATCTCTCTCCTGTAGCAATGGCTGTTCTTCAGGGCGATTTGCTTCTCCCTCTCGTAGCGATGGCTGTTCTTCGGGGCGACTTGCTTCTCCCTCCCGGAACCATGGTTGTTCTTCTGGGCGATTTGCATTTCCCTCTTGAAACGCTGGTTGTTCTTCTGGTTGATTCATTGCTTCTGTCTTCTGTGCCGGCAATATCTGTTGGGCAGAATGCTCTTCCTCCTCAGACAGTTCCGAAGTCTCCGTGAAAAAAGGCTCTTCCTCCTCTGCCTCTGCCGCCTGTATCTCTTTCGGCATCGGTATATCAGACAAAATCTCCCCTGCGCTCCCCGCCGACTTCCCTGCTACAGCCATTCTCTCTGTATCTCCGGAAACCGGAACCGCCGATGGCATACCACTGTCGTTGTCCGCCCTGCCGTTTCTGACCCGCTCCCAGACCGGATTGTGGATAAATTCCTGTTTCCCCGGTTTCTCCGCCGCATATCGGGTCTCTTCCATCACCCGGTATGCATCGCCGCGCCTGTGTTCAAAAGGCTCCGGCGCAGCCTGCTTTTCCCGGGAACGCCCTTCTGCCTTTTCTTCCCGCTCTGCTTTCCGCGCCTCTTTCAGCTCCCGCTCCGTAGACAGCGTAGCCTGCGGAATCATCTCACGACTCCGCAACGCGCCTTTCACAGCTTCCGTCAGGAAACTGCTGAAACCGATTGCATCGTCAAAGCGCACGTCCATCTTCGTGGGATGTACGTTCACGTCCACCCTCCCGGTATCCATGGTGATATGCAGCACACAGAAAGGAAACTTGTGCTGCATCAGATATTCCTTATACCCCTCCTCAATAGCTCTGGACAACACATTGCTGCGGATGAACCTGCCGTTGATGAAATAAATCTCAAAATTGCGGTTGGAGCGCACCTGCACCGGTTTTCCCAGATAGCCCTCCACTTTCACCCCGTTTTTCTCCGCCTGGATGGGCACCAGCTCATTGGCCGCGTCCCGCCCGTAAATGCGGTAAATGACCTCTTTCAGATCACCGTTGCCGGAGGTATGGAATTTCATCTGGCCGCCCATGACCAGCTTAAAAGAGACATCCGGTCTGGACAGGGCCAGATGCTCCATCAAATCCACGATATATCCGCCCTCCGTGGCAGGCTGCTTCAGGAATTTGCGCCGGACCGGTGTATTGAAAAAAAGGTTCCGCACCAGAAAGGTAGTACCCTCCGGTGCGCCCACTTCCTCAAAGCCTGTCTCCCTTGCGCCCTCCAGCAGAATCCGATTCCCCATGATGCTGCCTGCAGGCGTGGTGATGACCTCCACTTTCGCCACCGCGGCTATGCTGGACAGAGCCTCTCCCCGGAAACCCAGACTGGAAATCCGCATCAAATCCCCCGCGTCCTCTATCTTGCTGGTGGCATGCCGCAGGAAAGCCGTTCTCAGCTGGCTCCCCTCCATGCCGCAGCCGTTGTCCGTCACCCGGATAAACTCGATTCCGCCGTCCTTTGCCTCCACCGTGACGGCGCCGGCCCCCGCGTCGATGGCATTCTCCACCAGCTCCTTCACCACGCTGCTGGGCCGCTCCACCACTTCCCCGGCTGCTATTTTATCGATTGTCTCTGAATCAAGAATGTGTATCTGTGACATATTTTCACCTTATCGCCTTCAGCATCTTATTGCCAGGAACTGGCGGAAAATAACTGATGCAGCTTGTTTGGGAGAAAGCACGGAACTTATTCACAAGCGATGATATTTGCCGCAGCGTCCCTTGAAAACCTTTCCCTCGTGAGTCGGGTCACTTGGCAAGTTATTGCAATGTCAGTATTCTACCAACACCACGCGCCCACGCCCCGGGAAATAAATCTGCAGCCCCATCTTCCAAAGTTCGAAGTAAGGACGGAAAGGATTTTCCTGCTTCGTATCATACATAGACCACTGGAGATAGTGTGACAGCAGATAATCGCAGCTGATATGGTACAGTGCCTCGGACATCAGCGCAATATCCCCGCAGCCCTCTCTGTGCTGCATATAACAGCACCAATCCCTCAAATCTTCCTCTATCTCTGTTGCTTCATTTTCTTCTGTGGCCCAGTTCTGATTGGCTTCTGTTATAAAGTCTTTTCCCGCTTGTCCGGAGAGAATTTCTATTTCGGCATTCTCATCCAGTGGGGCATCTTCCTCAAACTCTTCCACAAAAACACGATTTATATTTTTGATATAGGCTCGTGCGGCATTCTCCGCAGCCTGCCTGTTATCTGTTGAAAATCGGGCAAAGAAATATGCGGCATAAGCCGTCTGTCCATCTGGTAGCTGAACTTCCGCGGTATCTTTGCCTATTTCATCAATTTCCAAAAGTCCCTGCAGCATCTCCAGTCCAGGTTGTCCATATAGGGAAAGAATAGGGCGCAGGCGCTCAAGATTACCGCCACGCAAAGCCTGAAAAAGAAAAGGCGGAACAGCTTCCTTCTCCAAATCATATTCATGTTCTTCAAAAATTTCCATTAGCAAGGGGTCTTGTTGAATGATTTCTGTCCAACCATCGGGAAGATATTTCCTGCATTCCTCTATTGTCATATAAAAATTCTCCTTCACTTATTCCGATTTATGATCTGTTTCTCCCATTATCCCGCAATTCCGAGCGCGTTTCGCAAGTGCGTCCTGCTCACTTTTGAAGCAATACTCTGCATCTTTTTCTGTTGCAGGCAATACCGTATCTCAGGATGGTCTCCAGGCCGTCCTGGCGCAGCTTTTCTTCATAACCTGTTATTTCTATCTGCCGCAGGGCTTCCCTACAGCCCTTTTCTAAGGCTTCATATTGCTTCTTTTCTTTGTTGTCCGGGTATTTTACTTCTATCACGATGCCGATGCCTTTTTCTTCGATTTCCACAAGAATATCGCTGTAACCGTCGCCTGATTCGGCATTGGAGCGGATATACCAGTCTTCCCGGTGGCTCAAAAGTCCCAGGAGGATGCCATGGTAAAAATTTTCTTTCTTGCTTTTGCGCACATTCGTATCCCGTATACTGATTGTTCTGGAGAGATAGGCGTTGAACCGGCTTTCCACCGCTTCAGCATCTCCGTTTGCGAATGCGTCACAGAATGCATCCAACGCAGGTGTATCCCTTCGGGCTTCCTGCTGAAACCATTCCAAAATCTGGTCAACGAAAATTTTCCGTATCTCACGGTTCGGTATGGCCAGATGATAAATTTCACCGTCCTCGCTGCCCCGCTGTGTCAGGTAGCCCGTGGTAAAGAGGATGCTCCAGAGATTGTCGATGGAGGCGTAGAGGTCCCTGTATGTCAGTTCCTGGTTGATTTTTTTCGGAATGGATTCTCCGTCAATCAGCCGCTCCAGCTCCTTTCTGGTACCTGCCTTAGCCAGGTTGATGAAATTTCGGATGATATCATTTCCGCTGGTATTAATCCAGAACGGCTTCGGAGATGCGTTCGAATCCAGTCGCAGCGAATCAATATAATTTATCACATCCCATGGACAATAGACGTCGGCATTGCCGAAACGGTATCCGTCATACCACTCTTTCATCTGATTGAATTTATCACCACATCCGTAATACTCTGCCATGGCCTGGACTTCACTGTCGGTAAAGCCAAACCTCTCACCAGACTGCAGAGTCGTTATCGAAAGAACCTTCAGATTATTCAATCCAGTAAAAATGCTTTCCTTAGAGATGCGTAGGCAGCCTGTCAGCACGGCAAATGCCAGGCTGTGGTTGCCCTTCAATGCCTGGCTGAAAAGACTGCGAATCAGACCCACCATCTGGTCATAATAGTCGAAATATCGTGCCTTATCCAGCGGCACATCATATTCGTCGATTAGAAGAATCGCTTTCTGCCCATAATGCTTATGCAGAAGCCCACAAAGAGTCAGTAAGCTGGAAACAAGCAATTCCTGAGGCATGTCAAACCATTTTTGACCAGAGAAGTCAATCGAGACCAGCTTCTCATAGGAAGCTTTTTCCCGGGCAGTAAGCGCATCGCTGTCCAGCAGGAACTGAAAGCGCATGGCTTCCCTCCCAATAGCGGAACGAAGCATTCCCAGGGCAGTATCGTAATCACTGCCGTCTACATCCTTCAGGGTGACGGAGATGACAGGGTACTTTCCCATATGCTCCCTGCAAAGCTGGAGCTCTTCCCTGATGGCGAGTCCCTCAAAAAGCTGCGGCTCACAGCCATATTCAAAAAAATATTTTAGCATATTCATGTTCAGGGATTTGCCGAACCTTCTGGGGCGCGTAAACAGGTTTATATTTCCCGAACCCTCCATGAGATCTCTTATCAGGGCTGTCTTATCTACATAGTAAAAACCGTTTCTGCGGATATCTTCAAAATTCTCAATGCCGATGGGCAGTCTGGCTCTTGTGTTCACGACGGCTCCTTTCTGGGATAAAATTGCTTCGCAATTAACCGGATTTTATGCTTTCATTTTACTATAATCTTCAGTAGTTCACAAGCATGAATCCTGCTCAAGCCCCCGCGCTTTTTCATCCAGGCAGATTACCCCCGCCACCGGTTCTTCAGCTTATTCTGCAGCCGGTAAAGCACATTCAGGGCATCGATGGGAGCAAGCATGTTCACTTCCACTTCCATCAGCTCTTTCAGCACATCCTCGTCCTTCACAGTGTCGAACAGGGACATCTGGCTCATTTCAATTTCGTCTATCTTTGGCTGTTTCTTCGTCTTCGTATCCTTGACATCCACCGTAATGCTCTGTATCTTCTCAATGATGTCATTGTCCGTCAGCTGTTCTACGATTTCTTTCGCCCTGTCGATTACCATGTCCGGCACACCGGCCAGTTTCGCCACCTGGATGCCGTAGCTTCTGTCCGCCCCGCCCTTGATGATCTTGCGCAGGAACACGATATCGTCCCCGCGCTCCTTGACGGCGATGCAGTAATTGTTCACATTGCTCATCTTCCCTTCCAGCTCCGTCAGTTCATGATAATGGGTGGCAAACAATGTCTTCGCCCCCAGAAGCTTTCGGTTGCTGATATGCTCAATCACTGCCCAGGCGATGCTGAGTCCGTCAAAAGTGGAGGTTCCCCTGCCGATTTCATCCAGAATCAACAGGCTGGATGAGGTAGCGTTCCGCAGGATATTGGCCACCTCGTTCATCTCCACCATGAAAGTAGACTGCCCGCTGGCCAGGTCGTCGGAGGCTCCTACTCTGGTGAAAATCCTGTCCACGATGCCGATGTTGGCGCTCTTTGCGGGCACGAAACACCCCACCTGGGCCATCAGCACAATCAGCGCGGTCTGGCGCATATATGTAGATTTTCCCGCCATGTTGGGACCCGTGATGATACTGATGCAGTGCTTGTTATTGTCCAGGAAAGTATCGTTTGCAATGAACATGTCATTGGTAATCATCTGTTCTACGACAGGGTGTCTTCCGTCCTTGATATCGATGACGCCTTTCTCGTTCAGGATGGGCCGCACATAGCGGTTCCGCTCTGACACCAAAGAAAGGGCGGCGTACACATCCAGCTTCGCTATGGCTTTGGCCGTGGTCTGTATCCTGTCAAGCTCCATGGCGATGGAGTCGCGGATTTTGCAGAACAGGTCATATTCCAGCGTGGTCAGCTTGTCCTCGGCATTTAAGATAGTGTCCTCTAACTCTTTCAGCCTGGGCGTGGTGTACCGCTCCGCGTTGGCCAGGGTCTGCTTGCGGACATAATCCTCCGGCACCAGGTCTTTGTACGAATTCGTCACTTCAAAATAATAGCCGAAGACCTTATTGAATTTGATTCGCAGGTTCTTGATTCCCGTCCGCTCCCTGTCCGTCTCCTCCAGCTGGGCCAGCCACTGCTTTCCGTCCCGCTTCGCGCTGCGCAGCATGTCCACGGTCTCGTCAAAGCCGTCTTTAATCATGCCGCCCTCTCTGATGGTCACAGGCGGGTCATCCTCAATGGAGGCCTGTATCAACTGGAAAATATCCTGCAGTCCGTCCATATGCTCATCGATATCCCGCAGTTCCCCGCAGGAAAAGCCTTTCAGCACAGACTTGATGGCCGGGAGCATCTCCAGCGAATTGCGGAAAGCAATGAAATCTCTGGGATTCGCGGTTCTGTAGGTGACCTTGCTGAGCAGCCGCTCCAGATCGTAGACGGGATTCAGATATTCCCGAATTTCATCTCTGGAGACACTTTCCCCGCAAAGCTCCTCCAGGGCATCCAGACGCTTTTCCATTTCTTCCTTATCAATCAGGGGCTGCTCCAGCATGCTCCGCAGAAGCCGCCCTCCCATGGCCGTTTTCGTCTTGTCCAGCACCCAGAGGAGGGATCCCCTCTTCTGCTTTTCCCGCATGGTCTCCGTCAGTTCCAGATTCCGCCTGGTGGAGCTGTCCAGCAGCATATATTTATTGGTCAGATAGGGATACAGATGGGTAAAATGGGCCAGATCCGTCTTCTGGGTATCGTACAGATACTGTAGCAGCGCTCCCGCCGCCGTCATTCCCGCAGGGAAATCCTCTATCCCTAAACCAATCAAAGTATTTACCTTAAAATGCCGTAGCAGCAGCCTCCGACATCCGTCATCGTCGAACAGATGAGGTTCCAGAGCATTGACGGAGATATGATACTTTCCCCGCAGCCCCTCCACGTCATAGCCGCTGACCAGAAAAGCCTCGTTGCAGATGATTTCCGAGGGCTCGTATTTCATCATCTCATCGTTCAGCTTCTTTAAGTCTTCCACCTCTGTCAGATAATAGTCCCCGGTGGTGACGTCCGCCACGGAAATACCGATTTTCGTAGGGGTATAGGCGATGCACATGAGGAAATTGTTCCTGGATTCCTCCAGGGACTGCATGTTCAGGTTGGTACCCGGAGTCACGATGCGGAGAACCTCCCGCTTTACCAGCCCTTTGGCCAGCTTGGGATCTTCCACCTGCTCACAGATAGCCACTTTATAGCCTTTATTGACCAGTTTGGTCAAATATCCCTCCACCGCATGGTAAGGAACCCCGCACATGGGAGCGCGTTCCTCCAGCCCGCAGGCCTTTCCCGTCAGGGTGAGCTCCAGCTCTTTGGACACCGTCTTGGCATCCTCGAAAAACATTTCATAAAAGTCCCCCAGTCTGTAAAAAAGGATGCAGTCAGCGTACTGCTTCTTGGTCTCCAGATACTGCTGCATCATGGGAGTGAGTTCTTCTACGGGAATTTGTTCGGACATAATTGTCGCTCCTGTTCTTATGCTTTTGTATATCGTCAGTATTTGTTGTACATTAAAACGAATGTACTATGATTTGTACATTCGTTTTTATTTTAGCACAAAATATTGTGTTTGTAAATTATTGTGTTTCGGCATTTTCCATAGGTGGAAGCGTAACCTCATCCTCTGATATCAGCTTCCAGTTGTTTACATCCCGCATATCATCATGTATCGAATACCATGCGGATGGATGGAATGTATTGCCGTTGTTCTCCTCTATACTCCAGTCTTTCGATGAAATGACATACTGATCGTGGGCGCTCTTTTCAGAAGAGTCTATCTCCTTCCCTGTAAAAGGATTTACCGGATTCTCGATGATTCCCTCCATGGCCAGCGTTGGGACATCCCCATTTGTCATAAACTCTTCCGATATCGAAAACTCCCTGCCGTCAAAGTCCTTGACCAGCAGCAGCGGATAAAAGGAGACGATATCTCTTTCTCCAAGCCGTGCCTCGTCTCCGTCAAACAGAACACTTCTTCCATGATCCGCCACCAGAATGATTCTTGTGTTATCATAGACATCATTCTCACGCATATAGTCAAACCATTTTCCCAATTGAATCATGGCAGCCATATTTGTCTGATAATACATCGCATGTACGCCTGTCGTCATCGGCAGCGTCTGTCCGTTTACTGTATACCTGTCCTGATGCTCGCGCTCATATTCCGTATTATCCACTGTTATGGCAGGTAAATACTCCGGTTCCTGTAACATCATAGGGTCATGGGTCAATCCATTCACCATCATTAAGAAGGTATCTATATCATCGTCTACAACATCGGTAATTTCCGGATATGCAGATAACTCATTATAGCATTCCATGAAAGCCTCCCGCAGCCCGTAAGAGGTATACATACCATCGGTTGTCTGTTGTAAATAAACGGTCTTCTGCGCATCTTCCTCCTGATTATATCTGCCGTAATCATATATGGTTTCCTGGAGACAAAGCGGAGCCGTCTTCATAATCCCATAACAGAAAAAGTTTCTCTTGTCATCCTGTATCCATAGGTCTTTTATGGAATCATCCTGAAATTTCCCGCTCAGAACATAGTGCTCTATTTCAGGATAATCATCATAAATCGAAAAATCCGGAATCCACTGATAACCTGCATAAGGCGGATCGCAGACCATCACCTGATAGTCGTTTTGATCGAACAGCACCGGCATTACTTTCAATGCTTCATTCTGCTTTTCGGCCAATGGCTCTTCATCTCTTTTATTCATCTCTACCGGAGTATATTCATATCCTCCAAAAAGAGCCGGCGAACCAAAATTCGTATGTGCGCCAAACGACACAGTGTTGGCATAGTAGGTGAAGCCTTCAAACTGTTCCTTCAGTTCCGGTTTTTCTTCAAACAGATATGGAATGTATTCACCTATCGCCTGGTCCAACATGAGCACTATGACATTTTTCCCTGTTTTGCTCAATGTAAATCTGGGGATTGCCCTATAGTTATCCAAATCCCTGCTTTTTAAACTGCTCACCGCATCATGGATTCCAGCCACATTGACAGACACCATGCAGATAAGAGACAAAACTCCTATGACCAGCACTTCCGAAACCAGCTTTTCTCTGTAACGGTATACTGCGTAAAATACCAGTATCACCGCAATGACTGCCAGCGCGTTCCATAACTGGCTTTCCCCCCTGAATCCTAACTGATTTTCATATTGCAGGCTTCTCGTGAGCAGCCCCAGATCTTTGCCAAAGAACATATAGTTCACTGTAAATACACCCGAAAGAATCCACACAGCCCTGTCAAAATATACTCTCACGGAAGGTTTCGCAAGAAAATAGAACACGCCTGCCCAGATTACAAATATCCCGAACGCAAAGCAAAAGGAACTGACAATGAACCATGACGGATGATAGAAATTCGTGATAACCACGAACTCCAGCGGTGAAGTTTTAATGACGGAAGACGGAATCAGAGCTCCCGTTAAAATAGACAAAAATACTCCCCCCGCGAAAAAAAGAGTTCTATTTCCCGTTTTCAGCGCCTCCCTGCGCTTTACCCTGCTTTTTACGATTCCGAAAATGAGGGGCATCTGTAATAATATGGCACATGCCGTAAAAAATGCCACTTTCCGAAAAGTTGGGGTCGGATACAGGAAAAGTCCATAGATTTCCATCAGAAAACCACTGACTGAAAAGACCGCGTTCAATATTTTCCGTGGATTTTTCAGCTTGTAGAAACAGGTCTTCACCAGCGAGAACACATTATTCAGCGTCCAGTAAAAGACCAGTCCCGCCGGAGAGGCATATAAAAACACCAGAAAAAACAGCGCCATGGCATAGAGCTGTATCTTTGACTTTAACGGGCTTCCTTTTGTGAAAATGACACAGGATACCAGATTTACAATCGTCATGATAATCGGCAGGAGATTCACAGAGATTCCCGCGAGCTGCAGCATTCCGTCCGGCTTGCCAAGATCTGCGATCGGCCCAAAAGAAACACCTTTCAATAGCAAAAGACCGGAGAGGAACCGGTACGCCGCAATAAAGAAAGGAATCTGTAAAAACAGGGAAACCGCACTTCGCAGGACATAGACAGGCCTGTAATGATTCTGCCTGTAATAGGTCTGCAGCATCATTATCCGTTCATCGCCGCTGAACGTCTTTTTGATGTGCTCCACACCTCTTTGCAGCTTTTTTTCTATGAGGCGCTCTTCTTCCTGTATGGCATCAGCACGCATATACAATGGAAGTACAAGAAAATTCATAAAAAGGCTCAGCACAATAATCGATAACCCCGGGTTATCGATTATTTTATAGGCCAGCATATAAATAATCTCAAAAATGAGCTCAAGCGATTTCAGCAATACTGTATCTAAAATTTCCACAAAAGACATGTCAAGCCCCCTTTTTATCCTGTGTCAGCTCATCATACTTATTCAGCAGATATTCCACCGCGCGCTCTGTCCCTTCTCCCTTGTGCTCCCAGGTTTCCTCTCTGGCTTCTCTGCGTCCCTGCGCATACTTCGGATCCTGAATGCATTCATCGATCATTGCCTTTAAAGTATCCAGATTTTCCATTGTCAGCTTCTGGCCGATGCGGGGCAGAGCCGTAAATGTCCAGTACGGCGTTTCCAGCCACCATGCGTCATAAGGGCTGTTGTCAAACTCCGTATCCGCGTAAATGACAGGCTTGTCATATACAAGGGCAAAATCAAAAATAATGCCGGAAAAATCGGATATTAAAATATCGGCACGTTTCAAAACCTCAAAGTTATCATTGTCCCGATTCCACTCTAGCTGGTCTGATGCAGGATATTCCTGCATAATCTTCTCGATTGTCTCTTTTTCGGAAGTAAAGGACTGCGGATGCGGGCGGACGATAATATGATATCCTGTTTTTATAAGCACTTCTATTATCTTTCCTCCATATTTTTGAAAGATTGAACTCTTTCCCCAGGACGGCGCCAGCAGGACGACATGTCCCTCTTTCCCCTCTTTCCGCTCTGCCGCCTGCAGTCTCTTGGCCATTTCATCCATATAGGGAATCCCTATCTTTATCAGGTCTTTTTTGGGAAGCCCCCTGATTTTTTCAAGGTCTCTTACTTCCTGCACCTGATACTCCCCTGAAAGCATCACAGCATCAAAATAATCCACGCCAAACATCCTGTATCCCGAGATATCATTTGCCGCATGCTGCATGTGCACATAATACTGTACGTTTTTGGAGCGTTTCCACTGGTAAACATCCAGTCCCGGCGTCGTTGAAAGGACAATTCCGGCATTCAGAAAATTCATCCTTGCAAACGCTCTGTTATTTTTGCCGATAAACTCTCCTTTTATATGTTCATAGGGATTCTGAAGCGCGGGATCGTCGGGGGATGCCGTCATATAGACCATGTCCACCCCCCTTCTGTCAAATTCCCGGCAGATTGGCTCAAATACGCTCCAATACCTCTTATCGTCCGAAAAAATAACGAACGGCAGTTTATCAGTATTTGTCTCTACCTTCTTACCTCCGCTCAGCAGAAAGCGCAGCTTTACGGCCCAGTTTTTCAGCAGATAGCTCAATGTCCCGATAACGCCGATCAGGATTGCAAAAAGCATGCTTCCCGTCCCTGGATCGATATACAACAATATAATCATTTTCTTTGTCCCTTCCCCCTGCTTTTCCGTACTGCAATTACATATTTTACAACTATCCCGCCAAAACCGCAATTATTTTATTTTACCCGACATATTTTTTCAGATCTTTCATAAAGCTCAGCACGATCAACACGATGACCATTCCTATCGGGAATGCCGCTATAATGCTGACTGACTGCAGATTGTTCATGGAACTGTCCGAAAAGACCAGCGCAATCGGCAGCAGAATCAGCAGGATACACCACATCAGTTTTATCAGTTTGTGGGGCTCCTCGCTCTCCCCAAGTTTATGATAACTGTAACAGGAGCCTATCAGAGCAATGGAGTCGAAGGATGTGGCATAGAACGCTATCATGGTGATCAGCATCAGTACCAGTACGAATGATGCACAGGGCAGTGTGCGAATCATCTCTATAATAATATCATAGAGATCTCCGTCCCGCCCATATATTGTAAGAAAATCCGCGCCTCCCAATACCTGTTTCCCTAGAGAATAATTTCCCAGCACAATAAAACTGATAATCGTGGAACCTGTCCCGAACAGATAACCGCCGAAAATGACCTGGCGTATAGTCCTTCCCTTTGAAATGCTCCCGATGAAAAACGGAGCCGCCACACACCATACCATCCAATATGCCCAGTAAAAAATCGTCCAGTTCTGCGGAAATTCTGTCGTTCGCGCAGGATCCGTAAACGTTGCCAGTTCAAGAAAATTCTGCAGCATTCTTCCCAGCGCGGAAAATCCCGTTTCTATAATATATCTTGTTTCTCCCCCGAACAGCAATACAAAGAGAACCAGTCCGTAAAACAGATAAATACACGACTTCGCCAGGAAGCTGATTCCTCCAATGCCATGCAGCAACGCATAGGTATAGACCAGGCAGGTTATGAGCAGAATAACGATTGTAACTGCCCTGCGGCTCAGGTCCACGTGGAAAAGCTCATTTATTATGCCTGCCATAAGCGGAGTCGCCAGCGAAAACGTTGTTGCGGTACCCGCCAGAAGCGCAAAAACCGCCAGCAGATCGATAACACGTCCTAAAATGCCATCTGTCCGTCTGCCAAGAATCGGCCTGCAGGCCTCCGAATATTTCTGACGCCCCCTTTTCCGCACATGAAGCATAAAGCCGAACGCTGCGGCCAATACCAGATAAAAGCCCCATGGAATGAAACTCCAGTGAAACAAAGGATACACGCTCGCCCAGTCCTGAATGCTTCCGCGCTGCGCGATATACGGATCGGATGCGTACAAAATCCATTCCGAAAAGGAATAGAATAAGATATCTGCCGCCAGGCCAGCCGTGAACATCATGGAGCCCCATGCGAAAAAGGAAAGTTTGGGTTTTTCTCCTTTGTCCCCGAGCACCACATTTCCATAGCGCGAAGCCGCGATAAATAAGGAAAACAAAAATACGCCTAATCCCACTGCCAGATAATAAGTCCCCAATACGTCTCCAAGCATAAACCTTATCTGTCCCAGAATCTCATTCGACTGGTCTGGGGCGAAGAAGAAAAATACACAAAGTACAACAATGATGATAAACGGCACCAGGGTTATCATCCAGTCCACTCGTTTACCTTCACTGCTTTTTTTCGCTTTACTCATCCCTTTTCCCCACAAGCTTCTCATAATCCCGATCCAGCGCCGCCAGTTCTTCCAGATTATCTATTTCCACGACGTCCCCTTTTTCCATTTCATAAATCCCGAGCCGGTATTGTTCCGGATAGCAAAACAGCGCGATATCATCCCAGTAAATCTGCGTATTCTTCTTTTCTTCAAATTCTGTTTCGAGATGCTTCCTCAGCTTTTTCCCATCCTCTTCCGTCCATCTTGAAATGCTGTAAAGCTGCCAGCCCTCTGCTCCTCCGGTCCTGCTGCAGCGCTTCACGATTCCGTTCTCCACCGTAAGCAGCCATTCTTTCGTCTGCCGTGCAGTCCATGTACAATTATATCCTGAACGCTCAAAAGATTTTGACATTACCTCTTTGTTGTATATCATCTGATCCGCATCCAATATGATAGAATCCCCTATATACTCCCTTGCCATGTACAGCGACGAAATATTATTGCATCTGTCATAATAAGGATTTTCAATCAGCACAATGCCGGGATATTCCTTCTCCAGGCAGGAAAATCTCTCTTTCATATATCCCACTACCACATATATTTCATATATTCCATTGGCATGCAATGCCCTGATGCTTGTATCGATCATCCTGCTGCCGTTTACTTTAATCAGCGGCTTCGGTGTCTCCAAAGTGAGCGGCTGCATCCTGTTTCCCATACCTGCCGCCATAATAATCGCATTTTTTACCTCAGACATATTCTGAACTCTCCATTTTTTCTAACTCTTTCCGGGCGATTCGATAATACTCTTTTGCATAACGATATTGGTACAGAGAATATTCTCCGAATTCTTCGCCAAGCTTTCGCTTATATTCGCACCAATTACTCCAAAGCAGGCCGCAGGCGGCAATATAGCAATAAATTTTGATTCGGGTCATATCATCGCATTTTCCCGAAAAGTACAGATCTATCAAATGGTCAATCCGCCCTCTGTCATAGAGAGCATAGATGCAGAACATGGCAATATCCACATGCGGATCCTGCATACCCGCATACTCCCAGTCTATTATCCTGATGTCCTCTTTCCCGTTTTCATCCATGCAGAACAGAAAATTATCAGGCACTGCATCGATATGGGCAAGGACTTTCTTTTCCGCATATTTTTCTGTAAAGGGCCTTAATGACAGAACATTTCTTTTCGTTTCGGTATAGTCTTTATAGGAAGAGATTGTTTTCCCCCAGAGACTTTCATAAAAATCAATCTGTTCCCAGATATTGAATTCATGTGCTGCCTCAAGTCCCAGCTCGTGAAATTCCCGCAGCTTTTTCATGCATTTTCCAATGTCGCTCTCACTGTGGGGATTACAGGCTCTTGCTTCCTCTATATATTCCGTGATTTTGTATCCGTTTTCCGGATTGATATAGATAATCCTGTCACAGATATCCAGATTTTTTATCTTCTCGTAAATATTCGCTTCTTCTGTGCGGTTGATCAAGTAATCCGTCCCTTCCCCCGGTATGCGCATGATATATCTGTTTCCCGCGCATTGAAAAGAAAAGGAACGATTCGTCATTCCCTTTTTCAGAACAGCCATATCTGTTATTTCCTGTTCGCTGACTCCAAGGGCTTCGGCAGCCGCGGAAATGGTATCAGATTTCAAATGTTCCGAAGAACTGTCATATTCCCGAAGCTGCTCATATGTATTAATCTCCAGAATACCGGAGTTTTCCACGATTCTTGGATAGACCATCATACCTTCATTTTGATACAGCGCTTCTTCCCAATAAGAATTATCATATTTTCTGTATCTGCAGAATTCTTCGATACGCTTCCTGAGCTCTGCCGCATCTTTCTCCAAAATATAGCTTATGCCCACCATGGCGTTTCCCGGCTGCGCTGTCCGGGTCTTTACCAGTTCCATTTTCCGGTTTACCCGGACATCGCTTTCTTCTGTCAGAAAATCGCTGATCATGTACCACGAATATAGTTCCTTGCGTCTGAACGGATTCTCCGCACACCACAGATCGGCCGGAAGAATATAAGAATTAGATATATATTTTAAGGCCATTTTTAAAGAATGCAGATTATTCTTGGCCGTATATTCCGAATTGACAATCAGTTTGACTCCAAATTCATCAATCAGGTATTCAAAGCTTTCTTTCATGAACCCAACAACTACATATATGTCGTAAACCCCTGCTGCCTGAAGCTGCCTGATCAGCCGCTCTATCAAACACTCTCCCCTGACCTCCAGCAAAGCTTTTGGAATGTCCATGTTAATCGGCACCATCCTCATTCCAAAACCTGCCGCAAGAATGATTGCATTTCGGGGAGAACGGTTTGTGAATACATTTTTTGCCGCTTCCGTAAAGCGTTTTTCTTCATCCAAATATCCTTTGTCCGTCAGATTTTTGATACAGCGGTTGACAAATCCTAATGAATAACCTGTTTGTTCTGACAAAAAACGTTGGCTTACATAGCTCTCAGCTGACAGCGCAAGCATGATATCCAGTTCCTGTTTGTTCATGTAATTTCTCCAATCACTTTTCGTGAACAGCCCCTTAATAAACTACACCAATGAAGCATATTTGTCAAGAAAAACCAACATGAACCCAGGCTGAACATATTTTTGCAGTCCCTGAAAATCCCCTGGAAAACCACGTACAAGCTTCTCCACAATGTTTATCGCAAATGCGTCCGGATGGTATCTTTGCCATCGTACCTCTTACCTTTCCAGAATCCGCAAATCCCATGAGCCGATTTCCAGACGCTCACCATCCTCTACAGCCGCCTCCGTCAGTAAATCCGCCGCTTCAGCACCCGCATAGGGAACCTGCTGTGTCTCCGGCGAATAATTCAGATAGAATATTACCTCCCGCCCGAGATCATTGATCCCTTTCCGGATGATGACAGGGAATGCCGTCTCCTGCTCTTTCCCCCAAAGTCCTGCCTCTTTTACCACATCGCACAGAATCTCCCGCAGCATCTCGTCGCTGGTCCAGCAGCCAAGATAAGTGGCAGTACCTTTTCCGTAATGATTTCTCGTCACAGCCGCATAGCGTTTCCAATTATAGTGATCATAGGAAGCCAGCACCTGTGCGGTATCCGCCTGCACCAGCTCCATAAAGGTCTGCACCTCATTCTGAGGGCAATGATAACGCTCCGAAGCCAGCTTCACATTCTTCGGCACCGTGAAATGGCTGTAGGAGATTCCCAGGCACTTGTCGATGCCGTGGGGCTGGCAGTCCGCGTAGACTTTCACATTTTCATCGGCAAAGGCGGTCTTGAAAGTGGTGAACAGATGGCCTCCCTTTGCCACGTAATTATCGATTCGCCGCAATAATTCATCCGGCGCCGCGTAGAGCGCAGGCACTACGAGCAGGTCATACGCCTCCAGATGTTCTGCCTCCGGCCACAGGAAATCGCATTCCACATTCATTTTATAAAGCTGATCGTACACATAGCGCAGCACCTCATTGTAGCCGATGCCGTTCCCCCGCCAGCCGCTGATGGGAAACCAGTCCAGCGCCGTCAGCGCCTCATTGCTGACTAAAACGGCCGCTCTGTTATGCTTCTTCAGGTTCACCAGGCGGCTGCCGATCCGCGCGAATTCATTGCCGATTACTTTCGCGGCCCGGTAGGTGTCATTCTCTTTGAAATCATGGCTCAGCAGGCCTTTCCAGTAGGTCTCGAAAGAGTTGTGGATGGAATGCCAGTGCCAGTACTCCACCATGTTCGCGCCGGATGCCACATGGCTGTAGGCCTGGAGGCGCAGCTGGCCGTCATAGGGCAGCCACTGGGGGAATCCCTGGGCCTCCGTCTCCAATACGAAGTAATTATCCCTCTTTAAGGAGCGGGTGCTGTCCCCGCCGAAAGCGATCTCCGCACCGGTCAGATCGTCCTGGGTGGGATGATAGATATCCACCCCCGCCACGGTCAGCGCCTTTGCCGCGTGATAATGATTCACCATGGGCTGTACGCCGAAAGAGCCGTCTTTCCAGCCGAAATCAAAATTATGGGTGATGAACTGATCCTCTCTGGCGTACTCCCGGACAATTTTTCCCTGCCATTCCAGATACTCGTCCACCAGCGTGCGCCTGAACTTCTCAAACTCCGCCCCCAGGCTGGCATTGATGGTGCCCCGCACATCCGGGAAATCCTCCCAGGCATCCACGCGGTTGCTCCAGTAATCCAGCCCGAACTCATGATTCAGGGCATCCAGGTTATCGTTAAATTTTTCACGAAGATATTTCACGAACTGCCTCTGCACATTCTTTCCGGACGTGTCATAATGCTTTGTCTCATTGTCCAGTTGGAAGCCGATCACACATTTCCTGTGGGCGGACACCTCCATCAGCCTGCGGATGACCCGCTCCCCGTAAAAACGGTAGGTCGGGTGCGTGATGTCCATAATCTGCCTTGCGCCGTAGAGGCCTCTGCCGTCTTTCGTCACAGCCATGATATCCGGATAGGACCTCTCCAGCCACGCGGGGATGGCATAGGTAGGCGTACCGATGATGACATTGATGCCTGCCTCCTCCATGGCATCCAGCACCCTTGTCACATGGCTGAAGTCAAATACTCCCTCCTGGGGCTCGCAGGTGCTCCATGTGGACTCCGCGATGCGCACCAGATTGATTCCGGCGGCTTTCATCATCGCCACGTCCTCCTGCAGCCTGTCATAAGGCATGTACTCATCATAATATGCGGCGCCATACAATAATTTGTCCATCTGATTCTCCTTTTCCTATTCCACAGGCAGCATTACGCCCAGGCTTCCCACCGCGCGGGGATACCCGCAAGCTATTTCGTCTCTCTAAATTACCATAATGATATCCGCTCTATTTATAGACACCGCAGTCCAGATGCCGATACGCTAACTCTGTGGCCACCCTGCCCTTTGGCGTGCGGTTCAGAAATCCGTTCTTGATCAGATACGGCTCATAGACATCCTCAATAGTCCCTGCGTCCTCACCGATAGCGGCCGCAAGGGTATCCAGTCCCACAGGTCCGCCGTCGAACTTCTCTATCATGGTCTGCAGGAGGTTCCTGTCGATATGGTCCAGCCCCAGCTTGTCTACATCCATCAAGTCCAGCGCCGCCCGGGCCACTTCCTCCGTGATGACTCCGTCATACTTCACCTGGGCGAAATCCCGCACTCGTTTCAAGATGCGGTTGGCAAGCCGCGGCGTCCCCCGGCTTCTGCGGGCCATCTCCAGCGCTCCCTCCGGCTCAATCTCCACCGCCAGTATCCTGGCAGAGTGCAGAATGATAATCTGCAGTTCTTCCTCGGTATAAAACTCCAGATGATGAATCATCCCGAAGCGGTCCCGCAGCGGTGCCGTCAGAAGCCCTGCCCTGGTGGTGGCCCCCACCAGAGTGAACTTCGGCAGATCCAGGCGCACGGAGCGCGCCGTGGAACCCTTTCCGATCATGATGTCGATGCAGTAGTCCTCCATGGCAGGATAGAGCACCTCCTCCACCTGACGGTTCAGGCGGTGTATCTCGTCCACGAAGAGCAGATCCCCTTCCTCCAGATTGTTCAGGATTGCCGCCATCTCCCCGGGCTTCTCAATAGCAGGTCCGCTGGTCACTTTCAGATGGACTCCCATCTCATTCGCGATGATGCCGGCCAGCGTCGTTTTCCCCAGGCCGGGAGGCCCGTAAAACAGCACATGGTCAAGAGCGTCCCCCCGTTGTTTCGCGGCTTCGATATAAATCTTCAGACTTTCCTTCACCTTGGATTGACCGATATAGTCATCCAGTTTCTTGGGGCGCAGGGAACCCTCTATCTCTATATCCTCTTCTGTTATGTTCGTCTCAATCATTCTCTTGGGCATACTATCTGCTCTTCACATCCTTGCCGGCATGAAGATTTTCCTTTCAATGTGTTTGCAGGCATATCTATTTTAGCTTCTTTCGGCTTCTTATGCAAGCACTTTTCCCATAATCGAAAAAGGCATCTGGAATGCATACCAAATGCCTTTTTCACTACAATCGCTTTCTGAACGCCAAATGAGACTGGCAGGATATTTAATTCAGTGCATGCCTGCAATAAGAGCGGACAGCCAGGAATGCAAACAGTGGAATCTCAATCATACAGGCTCCAATCATGGCATACGGCGTCCAGACTGACAGCCCGGCCAGATTCAAAAACCGGAAATCTGTCATTGCATAGAGGACACTTGCCTGAATGCTCGTTCCGCTGGCGGGCAGGATACTGCAAAGCCATGTGCCCAATGCACCAGGCACCGTCATAGAGATGACGACCGGTGCGATACAAAATACCAGCGATGATGCCAGGGATGACACAGTGGTTTTGCATCTGGCGGAAAGAAACAGCGTAAAGCACACGGAAGCCAGAACGGAAAGCAGGCCTGCGGCAGCAAAAAGGAATTGGAGGCCTCCTATGTTCATGTCTGCCAGAGTCACAATAGAGTACATCATCTGAACAGATGTACGGGTACATTCCCATCCGAACAGACTGTCTGCCGTCAAAATGTGCACGGCAGCACAGATTACAAATGCCGCTCCGCTGATGAAAAGAGCGGCAGACAGCTTTGCAATGCCAAGCGAGGCCCTGCCATATCGGGTACACCGCAGGATATCGTCTGCGCCGGACTGATAATCCGCAGAGAATACCGGCGCGGCAATGACCACACAAAACAACAGCACCAGAAACCCCATAATATTCTGATAGTCCAGGACGGTGGAATTCATGCCCGGATAAACTTCAAAAGGCTTTTTTGTGTTCCGGTACATTTCTACGGCTTTGCGCTGTGCCTCAGGAATGTCCGGCTGCTCCATCTTCATCAGGGAGGCAATCCGGGCCTCACAGACGGAATAGTAATCGTCGATCTGCTCCGGGTCTATTTCCATAATCGCAGGGGCCATTCCGGTATCCGGATCCGCAAAGGCCTCTTTTACGCCGTGGAGCAGCGGAGCCATGGGGAGGATTTCCCGCTCATAGACGCCCTCCGGCAGATTATAGGATTCCGTCACGCCGTAGGATGCAAGGCAGGTCTGATAGGCCTCCACAGCCTCCCGCACCCGCTTTGGGGTAACAATCCCGGCAGCATCCTCCTGCCGTTCCTTTTCATGGGCAATAGATGCCAGACCGGTCAGATTTACCTCGTTTCCGGCCTCGTCCGTGTAATTACTGTAACAGTAGGTGGTGGGAAGCCAGGCCGACAGGACGGAGAGCAGAAGCGCCAGGGCCAGCAAAATCCAAGTAAGCCTTGACTTCAGTACACGTTTTAATTCCAGATATAAAATTCTCATCGACTGATACCTCCTTTTTTTCGACTGGTTCTTTTTCGGTTCTCTCCGCCGCCCTGGGGGAACAGCCATAAATACAGATCCTCCAGACGGGGAGCGGAAGGAACCGAAATATCATTGCAGGGATAATCTGCCAGATAGCGGATGGAAACTTTTGCATCGTTTTCATTCCGCAGGCTGACAATCTGGAGCCTGCTTTCGTATTCCGGCACAGCTCCCGAAGAAATCGTACAGTTCCATACTTTCCCCTCCACCAGCTTGACCAGTTCCTCCGTGGTTCCTGTGGCCAGCAGCCTTCCGTCCCGGATGATTGCATGGCAGGTGGCGATGTACTCCACATCAGGAACGATGTGGGTAGAAATCAAAACAATGCGGTCATGGGCAAACTCCGACAGCAGATTACGGAAACGCACCCTCTCACCGGGATCGAGGCCCCCGGTAGGTTCATCCAGAATCAATACTTCCGGATCGTTCAGCAAAGCCTGGGCAATCCCCACCCTGCGTTTCATTCCGCCGGAAAGCCTGGCGATTTTTTTGTTATAGACGTCCGTCAGGGAGACTCTCTCCAGCAATTCGCGGATTCTCCGTCGGCTCTCCTGCTCGGACAATCCTTTCAGAGCGGCAACATAAGCCAGATAATCCTTAACCGTGAATTCCGGATAAAAACCGAACTCCTGCGGCAAAAAACCGAAAACATCCCTGTACTCCTCCCCCAGCGTCTGGATCGGCACGCCGTCATACAGCACCTGGCCGCAGGTGGGCCGCATAATCCCGGCAATCATCCGCATCAGCGTCGTCTTGCCTGCCCCATTGGAGCCCAATAGGCCCCATACCCCTGGCGTCAGCTCCAGACTGATGTTGTCAACCGCTTTTTTGTCTTTAAATTTTTTAGAAACCTTATCAATCAGCAGTTCCATGTGAAAACTCCTTTCCTGCACAAAACAAAAGCGCTCATGCCTTAGTACACTTATTGTACCAAAAGCAAAAGCACCATTTCCTTGTTTGTCCACACAGTATTCAACTCTTTTTCTACGGACTTTCTTACGATTTTCCTATAAAATCGGAATCGTCACAGTAAAGACCGTCAGTTCATTTTCACTTTCTGCCGTGATCGTCCCCTTATGGAGCGCAACAATCTTTCTGGCAATGGCCAGCCCCAGCCCGGTTCCACCACTGCAGCGCTCCGTATCCATCCTGTAAAACTGTTCAAAAATCCGCTCCAGCCGTTCTTTCGGAATGGTTCCTCCGTGATTGGAAAATCTCAGCGCCAGGCTGTCTTTGCACCATTCGGTCTCGATGGTGATTTCGGTTCCGTGATAGCTGTAAAGTACAGCATTGCGCAAAAGATTGTCAAATACCCGCTGCATCTTATCAGCATCGCATTTCAACAGGATATCATCTGCAGCCACAAGGCGGCAATTCAGATTCTTTCTGTCCAGAATCGGCTGAAACTCATACACAAGCTGCTCCAGCAGGCGGGTAAGATTGATCTCAGCATATTGCAGCGTAATATTGGACAGGCTGTATCTCGCAATTTCCAAAAATTCGTTGATTAAATCCTCCAGCCGTTCCGACTTGGCAAGAGAGATAGCAAGGTATTTCTCCCGCAGTTCTTCCGAAATATGTTTTTCATCTCGAAGTAAATTCAGATAGCTGATTGTGGAGGCCAACGGCGTTTTCAGGTCGTGGGCCAGGTACATAATCAAATCGTTTTTCCTCTGTTCAGCCATGAGCATGTCACTTTTCTGCAGAACCATCATATGCTTTGCCAGGTTCATTTTCCGCTCAATGGCGACCATTTCCGGAGGCAGGGAAATCTCCCCGGGAGCATCCTCGAGCAGGATATCCATCCCGTCACTGACAGCCTCAAAATACCGTGTAAGCCAACGGAGGTAAAAGCTGAACAGAACAGCGAATATCAGCAGAATGGAAAACAGAATCATGGCATCCATATGGCTGCGGAATATCCGCTCATACAATTGGAGGGCGGCATCATACTTTATTCCAAAAGCAGTTTGAAAAAGCGCCACCATCCCATCTGCAAAATGGCCGCGCAGTAAAACGGAAGATATGATATAAATGGCAGCGACGGCAGCAGCCAGCGTGCCGATTGTCCGGAGGAAAATCTTTATGCGAAGCTGGCGGAAATCTTTTCTATTTTTCAATGGTATAACCAACCCCCCATACTGTTTTAATAAACCTGGGATTTCTGGCAGGCTCATCCATCTTTTCCCGCAGCCTCCCAATATGGGCCATGACAGTATTGTTATTTTGCAGGAACTTCTCGCCCCATACCGCCTCAAAAAGCTCCTCGGAAGGAACGACGATGCCCTGCCGCTCACAGAGATACCAGAGAATGGCAAACTCAATGGGAGTCAGCTGCAGTTCTTTTCCAAACAGAAAACACTTATGGCTGTCCCTGTTGATTACCAGTCCCCGTATATCATACTCATGCACCATATCGCCCTGTTTCGGAGCAGAGTTGTTATAGAGCCGGTACCGGCGCAGCTGGGTCTTTACCCGGGCAACCATCTCAAGCGGATTAAAAGGTTTTGTAATGTAATCATCGGCTCCGATGCTCAGCCCCATAATCTTATCTACATCCGTTCCCTTTGCCGTGAGCATTATAATGGGATAATAGGACTTCTCCCGGATTTTTTTACAGATTTGAAAACCATCCGCATCCGGAAGCATCACATCCAGAATGGCCAAGTCCAGGTCTGTATGCGAGATACACTCCAGAGCCTCCTGGCCCGTGTAACATTTATAAACCGTACAGCCGTCTCCCATGAGATAAAACTCAATCACATCGGCCAGTTCTTTTTCATCGTCCACTACTAATATATTGCAGGGCGTATTCAGCTGCTTCATATTCATGCCTGCCCCTGCAGAGATTTCCATGGTTTTCGTATGCATATTTGTCCCTCCATCTGAATTTTCCCTGCCATTTACAGCTCTGATGTCCGCCTGTATCCTTTCTCTTCTTTCTGTTTTATACCGCCATGTACCTGTCAATGGGCAGCCGCCAGCCATGAGATTGCTTTTTCTGTCCAGAAAAGGGAACTGGTATGGGACAACTGCGCCGGCAAAGGATTTTTTACTTACTTCCGCACAGACTGCCACGGAAAGCGGCAGCCCCAGGGTCACAAGACCGTAAGCGCCGCAAACAGCTTTTCTCTCCAGAGTTTAATCTGCTCCAGAATATGTCCGATACTGCCTTCCCCGGCATAGCGGCTCATATCAAAAAAATCCTCCTCCAGGCCGGACCAGTAAAGCTCATTCTCGTTTCCGAAGCCGCAGCCATCAGAACATCTTCTTTAAGGCAGCTTTCAGCACCGCGCCGGAATCCATCTCCTCTATCCTCTCGATTGCGTTCACCGCTTTCATGGCCTCAGCCTGCCCATAGCCCAGAGACACCAAAGCCTCCACTGCTTCCCTCTTCTGGGGCGTGTCCGCGCTGCCCGCGGCTCTGGTCTCCTCGATTTCCCGGCCGATCATACCCTCATCTATCTGAATCTTGTCTTTCAGTTCCAGAATCAGCCGTTCCGCCGTCCTTGCTCCGATTCCCGGCGCTTTCGTAATGGCCTTTACGTCCCCCGACATAATGGCATATCTCAGGGAATCCGCGTCCAGCACGGACAGGATTGCCAGCGCCCCCTTGGGACCGATTCCACTGACTGTGATACATTTCCTGAATATTTCAAGGTCATTCCTGGACAGAAAACCGAACAGCTGTACGGCATCCTCCCGTACATTCATGTAGGTGTACAGCTTCGCTTTCTCCCCAATGCCCGGCAGCCTCGCCGCCGTGTCCGCCGATATCCGCACATGATAACCCAGGCCGCCCACGTCTATCACGACATCGTCTTCTCTAATATCCTCAATGATTCCTTTCACATATGCTATCATGGCTCATCCTCCCTGCAGTATCCCGGCGCTTCCGGCACTGCGATTAACTGCAACAGCCCTGCACGAAGCCGCGCAGGGCCGAAAACGAAACACTTCTCCCGATTATATATGTGCAATCGCGGCGCTTCTCTTCAAGAGCTTTCGATACACTATCGCGAAACAGACCATGTGGACCGCAAAAGTCAGGAACCAGCTGATCGGATAGGAATAATACAGGCATTCCAGCGTTCGGAAACTCTGGAAAATCGTATAAATCCAAACCACCCGGAACAGACATGCCCCTGTCAGTGAGACCAGCATAGGCATGATGGCGTATCCCATGCCTCTCATGGCGCCCACAGCTACGTCCATCATGCCGCACAGAAAATACGGCACACAGATAATACGCATACGCAGAATTCCATAGGCAATTACCTCCGGGTCCGCCGTATACAGCTTTAACAGCGTCCCGCCCAACAGATAGGCCACATTGCCCATGAACGCCCCCACGACCACCACCAGCAGTTCACAGATCAGCAGAACTTTCCCTATCCTCTTATACTTCTTCGCGCCAAAGTTCTGGCCGCAGAAGCTGATTGCCGCCTGATACAGCGCGTTCATGGCCGTGTAGACGAATCCCTCGATATTGCTGCCCGCCGTATTCCCGGCCATGGCCACGGATCCAAAACTGTTCACCGAAGACTGAATCAGCACATTGGAAATGGAGAACAGCGCCCCCTGCATACCTGCCGGGATGCCAATCTGAATCATGCCAAGCAGCTTGTCCGGCACGATTTTGATTCCCTGCAGCACCAGCTTGTAAGCGCCGTCCGTCTGAATCAGACATCTCACCACCAGCACCGCGGAAATAGCCTGGGACACCACTGTAGCAGTGGCCACGCCGGCCACGCCCATGTGGAACACGATGACGAACACCAGATTCAGCGCCACATTCACCACACCGGCTACCATCAGATAATACAGCGGCCTCTTAGTATCCCCCACGGCCCGCAGCACGGCGCTGCCGAAATTATAGGTCATCATGAACGGCATACCGGCAAAATAAATACGCATATACAGGACGGAATGGTTTATGACATCCTCCGGCGTGCCCATCCATCCGAGGGCAGGCTTAGCAAGAAAGAATCCCAGGAAAATCAGGATGATTCCTCCGCCCAGCGCCGTGGCTATCGCCGTCTGAACCATCTCCCTTAAGTCGTTCTTACGGTTGGCCCCATAATACCTGGCCACCAGCACATTCGCCCCCACAGACAGGCCGATGAAGATATTCACCAGCAGATTCGTCAGCGCTCCCGTGGAGCCCACCGCCGCCAGGGCTTCGTTTCCGGCAAAACGGCCCACCACCACGATATCCGCCGCGTTGAAGAGCAGCTGCAGGATTCCCGACAGCATCAGCGGCACATAGAATATCATGATTTTGCCCAGAAGCGGGCCGTTGCACATATCAATCTCATATTTCCTGGAGGATACCTTTTTCGCGGAACTTTTCTCTTTCGCAGAGTTCTCTTCTGCGGAGTTCTTTTCTTCCCTGGAATTTTCTTCTTCCGTGGAATGCATTTCTTCCATTATAATTCCCTTTCGCCGCTGTCATTTATTATTGATATAGTTTATCAGTCCCTCAGAGGCAATAATCTTCTGCATGAATTCAGGGAAAGCCTGTCCCTGGAAACTTGTCCCTTTCGTCACATCCGTAATCACGCCGGAGTCAAAGTCCACCTCCACCTCGTCTCCCGCCTCAATGCCCTTTGCCGCCTCGGGGCACTCGATGATGGGAAGGCCGATATTGATGGCATTCCTGTAGAAAATCCTGGCAAAAGTCTCCGCAATGACGCAGCTGACTCCTGCTGCTTTGATGGCGATTGGCGCATGCTCTCTGGAGGATCCGCAGCCGAAGTTCTTCTCGGCTACGATGATGTCGCCCTTTTTCACCCGCTTCATGAAATCCGCGTCTATGTCCTCCATGCAATGTACCGCCAGCTCGGCCGGGTCAGAAGTGTTCAGGTACCTGGCCGGAATGATGACATCCGTGTCTACATTATCTCCATATTTAAATACTGTTCCTTTTGCGTTCATATCTCTATTGGCCCCGGACAGCGCCTGTTCAAGGAAAATCCATCCGCTGACATTCTGCCGGGAACGCTCCTTTCTATAATTTCTTATGCTCATGGTCATGCAGTCCTCGCCCAAACCAGCCGGCGAACCTGCGCCTATCTCTCATCCGGCGCGGAAATCACGCCCGCAACGGCGCTCTCGGCTGCCACCGCGGGGCTTGCCAGGTAAATTTCGGACGAAACATGTCCCATACGGCCTACGAAATTGCGGTTGGTGGTGGACACACACCGCTCTCCCTCAGCCAGGATTCCCATATATCCGCCCAGGCAAGGGCCACAGGTAGGCGTGCTGACAATGGCTCCCGCCTCGATAAAAGTCTTCAGAAGCCCCTCTTCCATGGCCTGCATGTAGATGGCCTGGGTGGCCGGGATTACGATGCAGCGCATCCCCTTTGCCACATGGCGTCCCTTCAGCACTTCCGCCGCAGTCCTCAAATCGTCCAGACGGCCGTTTGTGCAGGAGCCGATTACCACCTGGTCGATGGCGATGGCTTCCATCTGACGGATTTCGTCGATGGTATGGGTGTTCTCCGGCAGATGGGGGAACGCCACCGTAGGGCGCAGCGCGCTCAAATCAATGGTATATTCCGCATCATAGACAGCATCCTCATCCGCACGATAAATCGTGTATGTTTTATCGGAATGCTCCTTTATATAGTTCTCTGCTTTCTCATCCACAGGGAAGATGCCGTTCTTTCCGCCGGCCTCAATCGCCATGTTGGCAATGGTGAACCTGTCGTCCATGGACAGGTTCGCAATGCCGTCCCCCACGAATTCCATGGACTTATACAGCGCTCCGTCCACGCCGATCATACCGATGATATGTAGAATCACATCTTTGCCGCTGACCCATTTCGCGGGCTTGCCTGTCAGGGTAAATTTGATGGCCGCGGGCACCTTGAACCATGCCTTGCCGGTGGCCATTCCGGCAGCCATGTCCGTGCTGCCCACGCCTGTGGAAAAAGCCCCCAGCGCGCCGTATGTACAGGTATGGGAATCTGCTCCAATAATCACATCCCCTGCTACCGTGAGCCCTTTCTCAGGAAGCAGCGCGTGCTCGATGCCCATCTCACCCACTTCAAAATAGTTCGTAATCTCGTTCCTGCGGGCAAACTCCCGGACACATTTGCAGTGCTCCGCGGACTTGATGTCCTTATTGGGCACGAAGTGATCCGGCACCAGGGCAATCTTGTCCTTGTCGAACACGCCCTTTGCCTGAATCTTGTCCATCTCCTTGATTGCCACCGGGCTGGTGATGTCATTGCCCAGCACCAGATCCAGCTTTGCCTCGATGAGCTGTCCGGCCTCCACCTTGTCAAGCCCCGCCGCCGCGGCCAGAATCTTTTGCGTCATTGTCATTCCCATATTTTAAAACCATCCCTTTCGTCAAAATATCTAACCTAGATGATAACACAGTTGCGGATTATGTGCAAATATAAGTTATTGATTCTTCATAGCCTGTTCACTGTCTGTACCGTTATAATTTACGGAAGATTTTAGCGAAAAAGAAAACCACAGAATCGGGGCAATGACCCATAGAAGTCACTGCCCCAATCCCATTTTGCATTGATTATCTCTTTCACGGTTTCCCCGCTTTATCTTATTCCTCCACCGTGGAAAGAATAAGGCTCATATTCCCTTTCATCTCCACGTTTCCGTATCCGCACGGAATGATGAAGTGATCCCCTTTGCGGACTTCCGCGCCGTTTACGCTGCCCTGCCCCTCCAGCACGGACGCTGCCAGGAACGGGAATCTCTGCTCAAATACCGCGCTGCCGTTTACATCCAGTTTGAATACCGTATATTTCTCGCAGGTATAAATCTGGTTCAGCTTATTTTCCTGCAGATTGGCCAGAGACCTCACGCTCTCCTCCGCGGACTTCGCCGGAACCGTGATGACATCCAGGCTCTTGTCAATATGGAGCTCACGGGGCTTTCCGTTCTGGAGGCGGCCGTAATCGTACAGCCTGTAGGTAATCGCGCTGTTCTGCTGGGTTTCCAGAATCAAAGTGTCAGCTTTGATCGCGTGTACGGTTCCCGGGTCAATCTGGATGAAATCCCCCTTGTGGATGGGGACCTCCCGAATCAGCTCCTGCCACCTGCCCTCTGCCACCATTTCCTTTAATTCTTCAGCGGTCTTCGCATTATGGCCTACCACCAGAGCCGCGTCCTCCTTACAGTCACAGATAAACCAGCATTCCGTCTTACCCAGGCTGCCGTTCTCATGAACCAGAGCGTAAGCATCGTCCGGATGCACCTGGATGCTCAAATCGTCCTGGGCATCTATAATCTTCGTCAGCAGCGGATACCTGTCATAGGGCAGATTTCCGAACAAATCCGGGTGCTCCGCCCACATCTGCGACAGCGTCTTTCCCTGAAAACTGCCATTGCGGATCATCCCGTCCCCTTCCGGATGTGCGGAAATGCCCCAGCACTCCCCCAGGTCGTCCCCCTCTGCCGGGTAGCCGAACTCCTCCCGCAGCTTCTTTCCTCCCCAGATATTATGTGTACATACAGGCTCCAGAAAAAGGAGCCCATTTCCCTCATTTCCCATCTTACAGACATTCTCCTTTCATTTGTCGGGCTGCCCTCCGCAGCTTCTCTCGCACCCGCATAATTTTATGTCTGCCATCTCCTCGCGCTCACGCCATATCTTTCCTTTGGCACAGCTCCCTTAGCCAAGCGCATCCAGCCCCAGCTTCACGGCTCCCATGATGCCGGGATCCTCGCCCAGCGCGGGAGGAACGATGTAGTCGTTGATTTTGTCAGTCGTAATCATCTCATGGGCCACATATCCGTTCAGCAGACGCTGTACCTCTTTCCTGACCATCCAGAACAGCTTCTCCTGATGCATGACGCCGCCCCAGAGAATAATCTTCTGGGGAGAATAGGACAGGATATAATCCGTGACCGCCTGGGCGATATAATAGGCCTCCATCTCCCAGACTTCCTCTCTGTCCGCCAGCTCTATCGCTTTTTTCCCCCAGCGGGCTTCGATGGCCGGCCCGGAGGCCATTCCCTCCACGCAGGTCTCATGGAACGGGCATTTCCCCTCATAAGTATCCTTGGGATGCTTCATCAGCAGCACATGTCCGCCTTCCGGATGTACCAGTCCATGCAGCAGTCCGCCATTCACATAGACGCCCACGCCTACGCCTGTGCCTATTGTAATGTAGATAGCGCTGTCCAGCCCCTTGGCCGCGCCCCAGGTCACTTCGCCCAACACCGCGCCGTTCACATCCGTGTCAAAGCCCACCGGTATACCCAGCTCCCTTTTGAACGCCCCCACGATGTCGCAGTTCCCCCAGCCCGGTTTTGGCGTCTTGGTAATATAACCATAGGTCTCTGACTGCTTGTTCAAATCAATCGGTCCGAAGCACCCGATGCCCAGCGCCTGGATGTCCCAGTTCCTGTAATAGGCTATCATATCCTTGAAAGTCTCTTCCGGCTGCCTCGTAGGGAAAGAGGCCCTGTCCTTTATGACCCCGTTCTCATCTCCCACCGCACACACCATTTTTGTCCCGCCTGCCTCGATTCCTCCTATCAACATACCCATTCCCTCCTTAACAAAAAATGTTCCGGCGCGTTTTCCGACAGCGCCGCAATTAAATATATTATACACCAAACAGGGCGCAAATGATAGTCCCAAAGCATTTTTCTTGCCCGACTGCCCAAAACGCCTGTACACATCAATACCGAACTCCCAGATTCCCCTATCGGGACGCAGCCGAATAGGAAATCGCCACATCATTCTTCTTCATGAACAACAGCCCGAAAGACCCTGGCCCGCAGTTGCTGGCGATGGCGGAGGAAGCTTTCTGCAGATAGACCCGTTCAAAGGGACAATACTGACGCACAAGCTCCTGGATATATGTAAGGCTCTTCTCATCCATCCCCGCATAGGTGATGAACAGTATCCGCCTGTCGATATTCCTGGCGTTCAACAGCACCTTACGTATATAGCCCCTTATCACATGGTGGAAGCTTCCCATCTCCATGCTTCCCACCGACATGCGGCTGTTGCGCAGCACGATGACCGGGTGCAGCAATAGGGCGTCGCACATAATCTGTACCCTTCTGGGAATCTGTCCCGCCTTGCACATCATATGTGTGCTGTCAATGATGAAAGCGGAGGAAATATAACGACGCAGCTTCTTCACGGTCTTCACGATTTCGTCCCTTGTGGCATGGTTCTCCGCCATGTGGGCGGCGTACAGCACCGACAGGCCCATGCTGCTGGAGAGGTGCCCCGAGTCGATTACCGTGACGTTTTCAAAAGACTTGGCCGCCTCCACAGCATTCCGATATCCCTCGCTCACATGTTTCGCCATGGTGATATGAATCACATCCTGCGCTTCCGTAAGCTTCCGCGCGAAAAACCGTTCATAATCCTCCACGGAAGGAGGCTGGGAAATGCCGCTCTTCCCCTCTGCCATATGGGCCAGCAGTTCATCCGCCAGCAGCTCCGAATCATCCAGGAAGCGCCCCTGCTCCGTACACACATAGTAAGGGCAGACACTGATGCCGAACTCTTTCTTCAGGGATTCCGGAAGATCGCACACGCTGTCCGTAGTGACCAGCAGAGGCATCCGCTTGGCCTGTTCAAAAATCAGGATGTCCTTTCCGATTTCGGACTGGCTGGCATCCTCGCTGAGGTTCACCAGCTCCTTGGGCAGGATGCTCAGCACGGCAGCCTCCAGCAGCGCACCGCTGATGGGCTTGGCCAGATAGCCGGAGAAACCCTCTTTCCGGTAGAGCAGCTGGTTGTCGCTGCCCGCGTTGGCCGTCAGAGCTATTACCGGCACATCCCGGCACAGTCCTCCGGGCTGGGAATGCAGCGCATGGAGGCATTCAATCCCATCCATCTCCGGCATCAGATGATCCATCAGGATACAGTCGTAATACTGATACTGGGTCAGCCGCAGGCATTCCGCGCCGCTTGAGGCTGTGTCTATCTGAATCTTCGTATCCGACAGCAGCTTACTCACCACCATCAGATTCATCTCATTGTCGTCCACCACCAGCAGATGGGCATTCGGCGCCTCAAAACTCTGCCGGTAATGCTCCCCCTCGCGAACTTTCACCCGGGAGCTTAAGGTAAATGTCCCCAGCTCTTTCTCGTTCATGATGTCTTGCTCCAGGGTCACAAGGAACGTGGATCCGTTCATATAGACGCTGTTGACGCTAATCTCGCCCCCCATGAGCTCCACCAGCTGCTTCACGATGCTCAGGCCCAGACCGGTGCCCTCGATATGGCGGTTCTTCTTCTCGTCCACCCTCCGGAATGCATCGAAAATATAGGGGATGTTCTCCTTCTTCACCCCCATGCCGGTGTCCTCCACGGAATACCAGACGCGCACCCTGTTGAGCCCTACCCGCTCGCATCGGACGGACAGGGTGACGGAACCCTCTTTGGTATATTTTACCGCGTTGTTCAGCAGATTAATCAATACCTGCTTGATGCGCACCTCATCGCCGCAGAGCATGCTGGGCATAGAGGGATCCACCTGCAGCTTGAATTCCAGCCCTTTTTCCCTAGCCTTGATCCAAATCATGTTCACGATTTCCGAAAAAAGCTCCCCTGTCTCATAGGACACGTTCACGATGTCCATTTTCCCGGACTTAATCTTGGACAAATCCAGTATGTCGTTGATCAGTGTCAGCAGCATCTTACTGGCACCCTGGATATTCCTGGCGTTCTCTGCCACATCTTCGGAAATGTCCCCCCGCAGAATCATCTCGTTCAGTCCGATGATGGTATTGATGGGCGTGCGGATCTCGTGGCTCATGCTGGAGAAGAAATGGTTCTCCGCCTGATTCAGTTCCTCGATTTCCTTTTTCTGCTGTATGGTGAGCTTCTTCTCCTCCTCGTAGAGATGGTTCTGGAACAGGAGCAGCACCCCTGTGAGGAATCCCGCCACAATGACGGAGCGGGCGGAATCGAAATAGGCCTGGGCCGTAGTGTTGGGCAGAACCAGCTCCGGGTAGAAATAAGCGATATAATAGCACACCAGCGTCTCTATGGTGCACAGCACGAAGAACGCTGCCTTGCGCCTGCCCTCCAGGGTAATGCTGATATAGATGAAACAGAGCACGAACCACTCCGGCACGCCGCCGTAGATTCCGCCTCCGGTGAAAAAGACCATGGGGAACAGCGTGAGCAGCAGCACCACCGTGGCCGTAGCCCCTGCATTGATGCATTCTTTCCGGATGCTGATTTTGGCCACTATATACATATAGATAAGGCTCGCGGGCAATATAATCAGATTCGCCGTAAACCGGCCCAGAATCAGGATAAAGACCAGCGCAATCATACTGATGCCTGTGACCAGCCGAAACATCCGTTCCCGCAGACTGATTTTGTGGTCAAAAATGATTTCCAGCCATTTTTTTAACATGTCAACCCCCAATATCATAAACCGGCAATGCTGTCGCAGACATCCGCATACATCTGCAGCAGCGCCGGATGGTTCTCACGGATGAAAGCCTCATCCGCCTTTTTGCCCGCCATCTCCAGTTCTTTCGCCCTGGCGGAAAGCGCTTCCGCCCCAATGGTCAGCGCAGTGCTCTTCAGGGCGTGAGCCTTGATTCCATAGTCCGTCCAGTTGGCGGCTTCGTAGAGGGCGTTGAGCTCCGCCTCTTTCTCGGCCCTCTGGTCATGGAACATCTGCAGCATCTCCAGGTAGAACCCATCGTCCTCGCCGCAATATTCCAGGCCTATGCCCACATTGATGCCGGCCCGCACCAGGGAACCGTAGGTAGGGGGTGCCTCCTGCACCGAGGCGCCGGCTTCCTGTACGCTTTTCCGGGAGGCCGGCGTCCGGACGGAATCCGCCTCCGGTTTTTTGCCATCCGCAGAGGAATCGCCGGCGGTATCCATTTCCATTGATGCCTCCTGGGCCCCGGGCAGCAGCTCATACTGCATGCAATGCTCCGGCAGAATCCGCCTCAGGACACGCTCCAGCACGGAACACTCAATGGGCTTCGGGATGAATTCGTTGAATCCCTCGTTCCGGAACATTTCCCTTGCGCCGCTGATGGTATTGGCCGTCAGGGCGACCACCGGCAGATCCTGGTAGGCTCCGTTATTAATCTCACGAATACGCCGCAAGGTCTCCACACCGTCAAACCCAGGCATCATATGATCCAGGAAAATCACGTCGTAAGCGGCGCCCGCACATTTATCCACCGCCTCTTTCCCGCTCAGACAGGTGTCCACCTGTATGCCGTAGCTGCCCAGGACGCCCTTGGCCACCATGAGGTTCATCTCCTCATCGTCCACGGCCAGTACTCTGACGCCCTTGCAGGTAAAGGGCCTGCGGCCTGCGGCCTGGGCCTCCTCGAAGCCGTTGCCCGGCCCTCCGCCGCTGATCAGGTTCACGATGGACAACGCAAAGAAAGGCTTGCGCAGCACCAGCAGCCTGCTTCCCTCGTCAAGGACAAAATCCCTCTCCGCAATCACCGCCACGGGAATCGTCTCCGCCAGCTCCTCATAATAAGGAGGATTGGCCATATATTCCCGCTGGGCGATGAACACATGGGTCAGCTTGTGATCCCGCTGCAGCTTCAGCAATCCCTCAAAGTTATGGGCCTGATACCCTTCGATGCCAAGCCCCTCTACCAGATGGAGTATCATCCTGTCGTAATACCTTCGCACCTCGTCCCTGCTGTACCGCTCCGGCTTGAAGAAGCAGGCGATGCACAGCTGCGAAGCCTCCGGAACTTGGATACAGGGAGTCTCGTCCTCCACTTCCTGAGGTATGGCGATATGTACCTGCAGCCCTTGCTGCTCCGCACTCTCGAAATGCACGAAGCCGCCCATGGAGCGGAGCAGTCCCCTCGCGATGGGAATCCCCAGCCCCAGACCGCCAACATACCGCCGGCTTCCGGAATCTGCCTGATAGAAATCGTCCACAATCTGCTCCAGCTGGCCGGAGGTCATGCCAATGCCGGTGTCATAAATATCAATCACCAGATTGATGCCATAAGTCTCCCGCCGGAATCCAATCCAGAGATTGATACCGCCCTCCTCCGTGAACTTCAGGGAGTTTTCCAGCAAAATCCGCAGGATATGTGTAATCTTATCCGCATCTCCCCGCAGCAAAGACGGCAGCTTCGGATCGATGTCGAACACCATTTCCAGCTTGTCGCTGCCGTTCTGCAGAGCAGTCATGGTAATCACATCGTTCAGCACTGAAGTAATCCTATAAGGCTCCTTGGCTGCCGCCAAAGTGCCCTCTACTATCTCGGTGTAGTCCAGGATATTGTTAATCTGACCGGACAGCCGCTTGCCGGCCAGCTTTATAGATCTGATATCCTCCCGGATCTCGGGGGAGATGTCCTTGCCCAGAGCCACTTCGCTGATGCCGATGACCATATTGACGGGGGTGCGAAGCTCGTGGGACACATTGGACAGGAAATCGGCGTTCTGCCGCACTGCCGTGGCCAGCTGCTCCTGCATGGTATCGTATCTGGCCCTCTCCCGCCGCCTCCTGTTGATTCGGTACCGCGCCACCACCAGCGACCCCATCACTGCCGACGCGCCCATCGCCATACGCAGCACGTCCCCGTTCCGCATGCCGGGGCCGATGGTGCCCAGAAGCAGTAAATGGTACAGCATCTGGAACACATACAGGGCCACTGCCAGGTACAGCAGCCTCTTCCTGTTCAGCAGAGAAAGCAGCAGCAATACGATACAGGCCACCAGGGGAATGTCGAACAGACTGGATTCATGAACACCGAAAAAGAAAAATTCCATCATCAGCAGCCCTGTGCAGATGTTCTCATACAGCATTTCCGAGCCGACTCTTCCGATATGGAGCCACCACACCACAAGGCAGCCCGCCACCATCATGGGAACCGTCCACAGTTCCCACGACATGGTCAGAGTAATCAGTCCCAGCAGCACGCTCAATATGCTGAGTGTGCTTACCATGAGAAGATGCATACTTGTCTGCGCTTCCGTCCTCATTACTTCTCAAACTCCTTTGCAAGCCGTTCCTGCAGATCCTGGGGCAGGAACGGTTTCTTCAGATAATTGACCGCCCCCAGCCGGATTGCATTCATCACGTCGTCCTCATATCCTGACGCCGTCAGGAAAATCACCGGAACCTCTATATTCCTTTCTTTCATGCGCTCAAATGTTTCGATGCCGCTCATGCCGGGCATCTCGATGTCCAGAAGAATCAGGTCAACTTTCTCGTTCTTCAGAATGTCCAGCGCCTCCTGGCCTGATTCCGTGGTCAGTATGTCATAATTCTTCTCCAGAATCAGCCTTGTCCTCCTTAAATTCATCTTGTCATCATCCACTACCAAAATCGTTTTCTGCATATCGCCTGCTGCCTCCTTGCTTATTTCGTAAGAATTCCAGGAATCATCTTATCGTCTTTTCTAATTCGGTATCCCGATTATCCTGTCCCCTCTATAAATCCTGATTCATAGTTAGTATAGCATATCCCTGTAGGCCTACGCAATTCATCTTTTACGGCCAATCATTAAATTTTTATTAATTTGCCGGGTCTGTACCGGAAAAAATCCCGGCAAAAAACAGGCGCCCCGCCGCATGTTCCCTATGCAGCAGACGCCTGATTCTCATTCTCCGGACTATACAGCCTTGTCTTACTTATACAGAGGCCCGTAAGCCGCGCACGCGCGGTAGTCCTGTCCCTCCTTGTCCATGCCGAAAGCGTTCCAGGCCGCCGGCCGGAAAATCTTGTCCTCGTTCACGTTGTGCATGCAGATGGGGATACGCAGCATGGAGCACATGGTAATCAGATCCGCGCCGATATGGCCGTAGCTGATGGCGCCGTGGTTGGCCCCCCAGTTGTTCATCACATCGTAAGCCGTCCTGAACGCGCCCTCCCCGGTAGTCCTGGGTGCGAACCAGGTACAAGGCCATGTATAGTCGGTGCGCTTCCACAGTTTATCCGACACTTCATCCGGCAGATGAATCGTCCAGCCTTCCGCTATCTGCATCACAGGCCCCAGGCCCTTTACCAGGTTCAGACGAATCATCGTAGCGGGCATCTGGGCTTCCGTCAGAAAACGGGAAGAATATCCACCGCCGCGGAAATAGCCGAAATCTGCCGCGTTCCACGTAGTGGCTTCCATGATAGCTTTCTGGTCCGCCTCAGTGACCTCATACCAGGGCTTCATGACGCCGTTGCCCTCCGCATCTTTCGCCTGGCCGTTGGCATCCAGGCAGGCAGCGCCGGAGTTGATCAGATGGATGAACCCACCTGACTCCTTAGCAACACCCTCCAGTTCATAGCCTGTGGCTTTCATCACCGCCTCAGGGCTCCAGTAGGTGCGCACGTCCGCAAAAATCTGGGCGCGATTGGTCAGCAGCTTCATGAACAACATCCCCAGTCCGTTCAGGGTATCGTTCTCCGTAGCCAATATGTAAGGCTCCCTGGCGCCGTTCCAGTCGAAAGAGGTGTTCAGCATGGCCTCGGGGAAGTCACAGTTGGGATAGAAGTCCGTCCACTGCCTCTGCCCCTGGAAACCAGCTGCGATGGCATTGTGGCCGACCATCTCCTCTTCCCGGCCCTCCGGCAGGTTTTTGTTGCCGTTCATCAAGTCCTTGATGATGCACATCATCTTGACTACGAACTCCCAGTCCTTATCTTTCTCTTCCCGGGTCTTCCGGACTGCCTCCGGATTCTTGTCGAAGCCTTCCCTGCAGCTGGCCTTTACCCAGGAAAGAGCTCTCTCATATTCTTTCTGGTCATAGATGCCCTCTGTCATGCGGCGGATAATCTCCACCTCGTCCACAGACTCCACACGCATGCCAAGATACTCCTCTATGAACGCAGAATCGATGATGGAACCGCCGATGCCCATGCAGATAGAGCCAATCTGCAGATAGGATTTCCCGCGCATGGTAGCCACCGCCACCGCGGCACGCCCGAAGCGCAGAAGCTTCTCCTTCACGTCCTCAGGGATGGAAACGTCATCCGCCTCCTGTACATCATGGCCATAAATCCCAAAAGCAGGCAAGCCTTTCTGGGCGTGCGTGGCCAGCACCGATGCCAGATACACCGCACCGGGACGCTCCGTGCCGTTGAATCCCCAGACGCCCTTGATGGTATTCGGATCCATGTCCATGGTCTCCGCCCCATAGCACCAGCATGGCGTCACTGTCAGGGTGATGTCCACTCCTGCCTTGCGGAACTTGTCCGCACAGGCGGCGGTCTCCCCTACACGCCCGATTGTGGTGTCCGCAATCACCACCTTCACCGGCTCCCCATTGCTGTAGCGCAGATTCTCCGCAAACAGCGCCGCCGCGGCTTTCGCCATGTTCATGGTCTGTTCCTCCAGGGATTCACGCACTTTCAGATAGCCTCTCCTGCCATCGATGGTAGGACGTATGCCAATTACCGGGTAATCGCCAATCAGCCTGTTTTCTGCCATTTTATATCCTCCTCTGAAATTTGATTAAAAAATCAAGCAGTTTTATTATAATATACTGGCAGTTTTTTTCAAGTGTTTTACGGACAATTTTATGGCAGGCTTTTATCCAAATTTCTTCGAGGTCTTTTTATGCGCCCTTACTTCCCCCGTCCGCCTGTTTTCCTTCCGGGACTCCTGCTTTCTTTCCCATCCACGGACACCCTCACAGACTATTCGGGCGTGCCTCGGGATAGCTTTCCTGCTCCGTCACATGCCATGTAGTGGTGACCTTGAACAAATCCCCGTCCACCTCCAGATCCAGTTCCCCTCCCTGCAGTTCCATAAAACTTTTTGCGATGGCCAGCCCCAGTCCGCTTCCCTCGGTATTGCGGGAGGCGTCTCCTCTCACGAACCGCTCTGTCAGCTCTGAAGAGTCAACCGTTATCTCCCGGGCAGAAATATTCTTCAGAGTTATGATGACCGTATCCCCTATCCGGAATCCGTTCACATAGACTCTGGTGCCCGGCAGGGCGTATTTCGCGATATTGCCGAACAGATTCTCATAGATGCGGTAGGTCTTCTGGCTGTCCAGAGGCAGAATCACTTTCTCTTCCGACAGATTCATGCGCACATCCAGCCCGGCCGCCCCGATTTTGTCCGACATCTCAAAGGCCACCTGCTTCACAAGGTTCATGATGTCCAGGTCCATGATGTTCAGCGTGATGTTCTGGGAGCTTGCCTTGCTGAATTCAAACAAATCGTCAATCAGACTCTTCAGCCGCAGAGACTTTCGCTCCAGCGTGTCCAGATATTCTTTCCGCTGCTCCTCGGTGGTGCCGTTTTCCTTCAGAAGATTGATATATGTGATGATTGCGGTCAGCGGTGTCTTCAAATCATGGGACATGTTCGTCACCAGCTCCACTTTCATCCGCTGGCTCTTCACCTCTGTCTCCACGGCTTTCTGCAGGCCATCCTGGATTTTAAAGACCTGTTCCCTGAAAGGCTCGAAGATTCCCAAGTCCTCCGGAATGGATACGTTCAGATTCCCCGCGGCAATCTCATCCACCGCTTTCAGCAGAATTCTGTAACGTTTCTGAAGCTCACTGACATATTTCCGCAGGATGAAATAAAGCACGATGGAGTAGACTATGATAATCGCCACGCCTCCCACCCAGAAGAAGCTTATCAAAGCCAAAATGACCGCGTTCACAATCAATATCTTTATAATCGTCTTGTTCGCATTCCTGGTCAAATCCATATGTGCCATAGCGTCATAAGCGCCCACCGCCTTTCCTTTTATGAAAGGGAAGATACGGTATATCAGGCTCCGCTCTCTGATGTACCTCCCTAGCCCCAGCTCCGGCAGCGCCCTGGCGCAGACGCCCACATACCAGCAGCAGAAAGCGAAGACAGCAAGCACCGCCATGTTGACCATCATGGCCAACGCCCTCCCGCTGCCTGAATTGATTCTCAGATAATCCGAAAACGCCCCCCCTGCCCTGCCGCTGGCCACATAGGCAATCATATTCAGGACCAGCGAGGTAACACCCATCAGGCCGGTGCCGAAACACACAAGGAACTCCAATGATGCCGTGCAGATTCTTTCGTCCATCCATGGCCTGTGACTTTTCGGCATAGGGAAAAGAAGTCCCAGCAGCGCCAGGCCAAGCATGCACAGCAGCACAATCCCCGTCAGGCCGGAGTCATAATAGGAACTGGCGAAAAAGTCATGATACCCCGCCGCATCATAGTACAGGACCCCTGTGTCGCCAGCGTAGCTTGAAATCATTCTCCCCACATACATCCCCTGGGATTTTTCCTGTCTGGTGCTCCACTCTTCTGAAGAGATGGTGTAAGTCACGGTACAGCCCGCGGGTGTTTTCACTCTCCCGTATTTGCTGAAGGTATTCATAGCCAACCCCATCTGGATCTGGACGGAATTCATCCTGGCTGCTTCATTTGCCAGCTTCCTGATCTGGTTCACGTCCTTGCCGCACAAATCATCTCCGATGGTCACATTCCCGGCATCATCAAATTGAAAGCTCAGGCGGAAATACAGGGAGCCGGCGCTTCTGTTCCGGTCCTCCACGGACATGTTGGTGACATATTTCCCTGTGGCATGGTCTTCGATGATATAGCCATAGCAGCTGTTCAGATCTGGGAAGTTCTCCTCCAGCATGCCAAAGTACGCCTCCAGTTTTTCCAAATCATTTTCCAGGTTGTAGCTGTCATTTTGGCTCAGATCATAGGACTCCCCGCTGTCCTGAAACTCTTTCAGCACTTCTTCGTCCAGCAGACCCTGTTCCACATAGGACGCTATCTGCTCCTCTTTCAACAGCCCATAGGCAGCGGCCTCATTCAGGGACATTTCTATCAGTTCTTCCTCTGAGATAACCTGTTGCGCCATGCTGATTTCCGTCACCAGGCTCATCAGATTGTTGTAAGTCCGCCTCCGCTCCGCATCCAGTATCCACTGGTGCCCCTCCCCTGTCTCCAGATAGATGTCCCTGTAGTCAAGCTCCTTTTCGCTCTGTGCATTGCGCAGATCGTGGTACAGCAGATAACAGTTCTGATACAGCCAGGCGATATTGTCCGCAGTCTCTATGGGAGTTTCTTCATATTTCTCCGCCCTGGAGCGGAAGATTCCATAGAAACTGCTGAACACCGCGGCAAATGCAAGGCTGATGAGAGCGCCCCTGTAGATCCAGGGCTTCTCATGCCGCAATCTGCCCGGCCCCCTCCGCTTCCTGGCATTGTTCTCGGAAGCGGCAGAATCAATCCGCCCCTGTTCACCCTGCCTTTTCGGAATCCTTTCCTTCCCTTTAAAAAGCCCCATACCATCCTCCTGCTATCCCTGATTCCACTGCCCGCTTCATCAGCGGTACGTCTCTTCTCTACTGCCTGTCAATCTTATAGCCTACGCCCCACACTACTTTCAGATATTTGGGATTCTTCGGGTCAATCTCGATTTTCTCCCGTATGTTCCGCACATGGACCATGATTGTGTCCGTGTTCACTGCCTTTTCGTTCCAGATGCGCTCATAAATCTCGTCCGCCGAGAAGACCCTCCCCGGGTTCTTGATCAAAAGCTGCACAATCTTGAATTCCATAGGAGTCAGCTTCACCGGCTCACCGTCCACGCTCACTTCCACAGTATCCTCATTGAGTTCCAGGCCGCCGATGGTGTAAACATGGTCTTTGTTTCCGTCTTCTTTTAAGGCAGACAGATATTTGGAATATCTGCGCAGATGGGAATTGACCCGCGCCAGGAGCTCCAGCGGGGTGAAAGGCTTCGTCACATAGTCGTCCGCCCCCATATTCAGCCCCATGATTTTATCCACCTCTTCCGACTTGGCCGACAGCATGATGACGGGGAATTCATACTCTTTGGACCGCAGCTTCATCAGCATGGTGACTCCGTCCATCACAGGCATCATGATATCCACGATTGCCAGATGTACCTCCTCCCGCTCCGCCACCGCAAGGCCCTCCGCGCCATTGGCGGCCTGATATACCTCATATCCCTGGTTCCGCAGATAAATTTCGATGCCCTCCCGAATCTCCTTGTCGTCCTCTACCACTAAGACGTGATACTTTTGTTCCATTCGATGTCCCTCCGGTTTTCATTGCGGACTTCCCTGGCTGCGGTCTGTGACATCAGTACCGGAAGCTGCCGGCCCTGTAGCAGTCCGGCGTGCTGCCCAAGCTGTGGCCTAGCCCTCCGGCAGCAGCCGGATATTCCGCTTTTTCTGTATTGCGTCTTCCGCAATAACACTATTATAATAATGAACCGCTTTTAAAGCAACAGCTTCTTCGCGGTAGAGGGTACCTTTTTGATACGCGTTCCTTGACATCTCCTCTGCATCATATGTACAGGCTCCGTTCAGGAACTTTGTCACTCTGGCGGCATACTCCCCGGTATCCTCCCCAGTCAGGATGCCGTTTATCCCATCGTCTACCAGGTCCTCCACGCCGGATGCCCTCACGGCAATCACGGGCGTGGCTCCTGCAAAGGCTTCCAGCACTACGATACCCTGGGTCTCTGTCCTGGAGGCGAACAGGAATGCGTCCGCCGCCTTAAAATAGGCGGAAATCCGTTCATTCGGTATGGTTCCCGTAAAGACCACATCATCCCCGAGTCCCAGCTGTAAGCTTCGCTTCTCCAGGGCCTCCCTGTCCGGCCCGTCTCCCACCAGCAGCATCCGGAACGGCTTTCCGTAAAGGCTCTTCATCCGGGCCAGGCTCTCCAGCAGAAATGCCACATTCTTCTCATTGGCCATTCTGGATACTGTCAGTAAAAGCGGCATTTCCACTGCGCCGTACTGTATACGTATCCGCGCCGCCCGCTCATCGCTTACCTGAAAATTCTCCTGCTCAATACCTGTGGGCAGGACTCCGATTCTATCCTGAGGCACATGGCAGGTATCCGTAAGGTACTGCTGCATGCCTGCGGTGGGCGCGAACACGAAATTGCAATGCTTCAAAAAGGTGTGCAGGTACAATGGCATGACTTTCTCCAGCCTGCAGATTCCCTTTGTATAGCAGCGGGCGTACTGTTCATATCTGGTATGGTAGGTGAACACCAGCGGGATATGGAATTTCCGGGACAGGCGCACCGCCGTTCTGCCAATGAGCATGGGATGGTGCACATGAATGATGTCATAATCATTTTTGCGGAATTCCTGCTCTATCCTTGCGTCGAAAGGGTTGGGGAGCACGATTCCTCCGATGAAACGCTTCATACAGGTGGCATAGCGGAACACATTCTCCTCGGCAGGATCCTTTTCCATCTCCTGCTGTTCTTTATAGGTAGGCGCGAAAATCGTCACCTCATGCCCCAGCTCCTTAAGCCCTCTGGCCAGCCGTTCTATGGAGATGGGCACGCCGCCCATGACTGGTTTATAATTGTTCGTCATCAATGCGATTCTCATTGTGCGCCTCCTCTCAAGCTATCCCGAAAATCTGAAAGATTTTTTCACCCATCACATACCCTGCCCCTACGAACACGAAATTCCATATCAGGATCCCGCAGGCGGAGCTGACGATGTATTTGGTCAGATTCATTTTAATGATGCCTGCCGGAATGGACACGATGGTGCGGATCATGGGAATCAGCTTCCCCAGGAACACACCGACGCATCCCTTTCTCCTGATCCATTCCAGGTTTTTCTCCAGAGCCTCTTTCTGTTTGGGAAATTTTCTAGTGTAGGCGTTCAGGAACAGCTCGCCGCCCTTACGCCCCAGCACATACAGAGCCAGGCTTCCCGCAAGACCTGCCGCCACCGTTATCACCATCACCCAGAAAAAATTAATGTTCCCTCTGGATGCCATGATGCCCGAGAGCGGCATGATAATCCCGGCAGGAAAGCCCGGAAGATTCAGATATTCCAGAAATACGATTACGAATATGGCGATTGCCCCGTATTTGGTAAAGTAAAAAGTAATTGACGATAAATCCATAGTTTTCCCTCCCGTTTCTCTCCTCAGCCGCCGGTTCCTTCAGGGGAGCAGGCTCCGCTTTTGTTAAGAATAGTATATGGAGGAAAAATAAATTGCAGGCGCAGAGTTTTCTCAAGAATTCCTAAAGATATTTTAAGGAAATAAAAAACAGTTCAATCTCCCTCTCCCGGATTCCCGTCCTCATTTTATTCTCGGGATAAGGCAGTGTGCTCCTGTTCAGGTCACTGTCAAACACAAGGCGTATGCGGATTATGTGGCCGAAGCAGATTGACACAAATGCCGTAAACTCTCAGGAGGCCCTTTATCTGAATATGCTCTCAGAAATCAACTATGCGTATCGGAATCCTGTCTTTTCTCTGAGAATACCGGCCGACAGAATGAATCTTAACTACTCCTATGTCAGCCATGTTTTCGCAAAATACTGTAAGAGTTCTTTCCCTCAGTATCTCCGTTCGCTTCGGATTGAGACCGCAAAAAAATATCTGGAGTACACAGATGATTCCATCTCTATCATTGCCAGCACATGGGGTGACGCCCGCCCATGGCGGCGCAGATATATTGCAAAATCTTGAATGATATTTGTTTTCTCTGCATTAAAGAAACCCTCCTGAAATTCTCGGAGGGTTTCTTTAATGCACAACTGTATTTTTGAACTGATTAGTTGTTGATCAGCTTGTCCTCTTCATTGTTCCAGCTGTAAAGCTTTCTGATCTCCTCGCCCACTTTCTCCGCTGGATGCTCGCCGGCCAGCTTTCTCATGGCCTTGAAGTGAACCTGTCTTCCGGCAGGAGACATATCAAGCAGGAATTCTTTCGCGAACGTTCCGTCCTGGATGTCGCTTAAGATCTTCTTCATAGCTTTCTTGGTCTCTTCGGTGATAATCTTGGGACCGGTGATGTAGTCGCCATACTCGGCCGTATTGGAGATGGAATAGCGCATCCCGGCGAAACCGCTCTGGTAAATCAAATCTACGATGAGCTTCATCTCATGGATACACTCGAAGTAAGCGTTCCTCTCGTCATAGCCGGCCTCAACCAGTGTCTCGAAGCCTGCCTGCATCAGGGCGCAGACGCCGCCGCACAGCACGGCCTGCTCGCCGAAGAGATCTGTCTCGGTCTCGGTGCGGAAAGTAGTCTCCAGCACGCCTGCCCTTGCGCCGCCGATGCCCAGCGCATATGCCAGTGCGATATCCTGTGCTTTGCCTGTGGCATCCTGCTCCACAGCAATCAGGCAGGGAACGCCCTTGCCCTCCTGGTACTCGCTTCTCACGGTATGTCCGGGTCCCTTGGGCGCGATCATGGTCACGTCCACATAGGCGGGCGGCACGATGCAGCCGAAATGGATATTGAATCCATGGGCGAACATCAGCATGTTGCCCTCCTCCAGGTTGGGCTCGATGTCTTTCTTGTAAAGGTCAGCCTGCTTCTCATCGTTGATCAGAATCATGATGATGTCGGCTTTCTTCGCGGCCTCCGCGGCGGTGAACACCTCGAAGCCCTGCTTCACTGCCTTGTCCCAGGACTTGGAGCCCTCATACAGACCGATGATCACATGGCATCCGGAATCCTTCAGGTTCAGCGCGTGCGCATGACCCTGGCTGCCGTAGCCGATGATTGCGATAGTCTTTCCCTCTAACAGGGACAGATTGCAGTCTTCCTGATAAAAAATCTTTGCCATTTTACTTTTCCTCCATTTGGTTGTTTTATTCTTCCAGCCTAGGGAAAACAAGCTTTCCCTGAGTCGAAAATACATGTGTATTCAGCCCGTCAGCCGACTGACCCGGTCAGTCGAAGCGCACCACAGGCTCCGTTCCTCTCCCCAGCCCTGCTATGCCTGTCCGGGCCAGCTCCAGGATTTCGTATCCCTCCAGCAGACCGATAAAAGCGTCAATCTTCTGCTGGTTGCCCGTCAGCTCAATCATCAGGCTCTCCGGTGCGATATCAATAATCTTCGCCCGGAAGATGTCCGCCACAGAGATGACTCCCTGCCTCTGTTCCGCGGTGGCGCGCACCTTGACCATAATCAGCTCCCGGTATACGCTCTTTTCCGGCTTCAGTTCCTTGATGTTCCGCACATCCTCCAGCTTGGCCACCTGTTTCTCAATCTGCTCCAGAATCTCGTCGTCGCCGGAAGCCACAATCGTGATGCGGGTGATGCGGGAATCCGAGGTCACCCCTGCCGTAATGCTCTCCACATTATAGCCGCGCCTGGCGAAAAGCCCTGAAATCCGGCTCAGGACGCCGGATGTATTGTTGACCAGCAACTGGAACACTTTCTTCTGCATCAAACCTCATCCTCTCTTTCTGACTCACTTATAATCCGCTCTTCTTTTGGTTTTCGTCTCACTCCAGCGGCTTCAATCCCTCGAACAGCTCGTCATAGCTTTTCATGGTATGGCATCTGCCGTAGGACAATTCCCTGTCATCGCCATATTGCAGCAAAAAGCATTTGGCCAGTTCCTCCACCGTGACCTCCAATGTGACCATGAACTGGGTGTAGGCGAAATGATAAGCACCGCTGCCCTCCTCATAGTTGGAGGTAATCAATGACTCCGTCACCTGATCCAAGGGATATAGCTTCAGATGCAGAAGCTCATGCACGATGACCTCCTCCAGATTTTCCTGTTTCGGATTCATGCCATTGAGCATCAGAACTGCTTTCTTATCCGTACAGTCCACTTTCAGGTCGCCGGTCTTCTGAAAGGAGGATTCCATGACGATTTCCAGCTTCACGTCCCAGCTTTCCTCCAAGCGCAGAATCCTGCGCCATTTTTGCAGCAGCTCATTCAGCCGCATTTCTGCGGAATGCATTTCTTCCATCTTCAAGACATCTCCTTCTTAAAATTCCTCCGCTATCATAACAAGTTCCGGACTAAATGTCAACACTAACGCTCATCCCGCGAAGCATCCCACGAAAACATCGACTTATCCAAGCTTTCCTATCATCCTAAGACACCGGGGCGTCCTCCCCTGAAAGCGCCTGCCTGAAAGCCTGCAGCTTCTCCGTCGCTCTATAGGTGATACCAACTCCGTCCTGTCCAAGTACCTCTTCAATGATGTACTGCCCTGCCAGCTTAATATAGGCATCCAGGCTGGCCCCTCCACGAAATCCATGACATAATAGGCCGTCTGGTTCTCCCCGAAGCAGCTGTGTATCCATTCAGCCTATCCTTCAAAAGCCGTCAGCCCTCGTCATTCTCCGCGCACTTGGAGAGCGCCACCGTTCCGGTGCGGGCCACCTCCACGATGCTGATGGTCTGGAGCATCTTGATCATGAGCTTTATCTTCTCCGGCTCGTCGCAGATCTGGATCATCATGAAATGCTTGGACATATCCACGATCTGGGCCTTCATGATCTCACACAGCTCCATGATCTCCCGGCGGTTGCCCTTGTTGTATCTGATTTTGATAAGCATCAGCTCCCTGGCGATGCACTGCTGCTCCGCGAAGGTCTTCACCTTGATGACGTCCAGCTTCTTGTTCAGCTGCTTCTCTATCTGCTCGATGGTGCGCTCGTCCCCACTGCTGACGATGGTCATGCAGGACACGTCGCTGTTGTCCGTCTCTCCCACCACAAGGCTGTCTATGTTGAAGCAGCGCCTGGCAAACAGGCCCGCCACCTTGCCCAGTACACCGGAACGGTTCTCCACCAGTACAGAATATATTCTTTTCTTCATAAAATATCCTCCTATCCCAGTCCCTGTCTATACCAGATCCATAGGGTCGATCACGCATTCCAGCAGCATGGACTCATCCTTTTCCAGGAATGCCTCTATGGTCTCGTCACATTTCTCCATGCTCTCCAGCCGCAGGAACGGAATGCCGTAAGCCGCGGAAAGCTTCTCCAGATCCGGGCTCCCGGACAGGTCTACCACGGAATACTGGTCCTGATAGGTGAAATGCTGGTACTGGCGCACCATGCCGAGATAATTGTTCTTCAGCACCACGATTTTCACAGGGATATGGTGCTGGCACATGGTGGCCAGCTCCATCATGGACATCTGGAAAGAACCGTCCCCGCAGACCGCCACAACCTGTCTGTCTGGCTCAGCCACTTTCACGCCCATGGCGGCAGGAATGGAATAGCCCATGGTGCCCATGCCGCCTGTGGTGAAGAATTTCCCATTCCGCACTTTCACATAGCCGCAGGACCAAATCTGGTTCTGCCCCACATCCGCCACATAGACCGCGTCCTCCTGCATCTTCTCCGTGAGCCGCATGATGAATGCCGCGGGATCCACATAGGCAGGATCAGGATTGCGCTTCGCAGCCATTGTCCGCCGGTAGCCTTTCAGTGTCTCTATCCATTCCCCGCAATTACAGGAGAATTCCTCATTCTTCAAATCCTCAAAGATGTGTTTTGCGTCCCCTACCAGCGGGATGGTGGGGCCCGCATTCTTGCCGATTTCCGCAGGATCCACGTCGATGTGCACCAGCACCTTATTCCGGGTGATCATGTCCGGCTGGTTCACCGCCCGGTCAGCCACTCTCGCTCCCACCATAATCAGCAGATCCGACTCATTCATGGCCCGGTTGGCATAGGCTTTCCCATTATTCCCCACCATCCTGAAATACAGAGGATGGTCCGTAGGCATGACGCCGATTCCCATCATAGTGGACACCACAGGGATATTGTGGGCCTCCGCGAATAGGCGCAGTTCCTCCTCCGCTCCGCTTAAGAGCACCCCGCCTCCGGCGCAGATAATGGGGCGCTTGGCTTTCTCCAGCTCCTTTACCACCTTTTTGATCTGCACTGCATTTCCTTTGACCGTAGGCTTATAGGTGCGCAGAGAGACTGTCTCCGGGTATTTGAACTTGCTGATAGTGGCATTCTGGATATCGATGGGCACATCGATGAGAACGGGCCCCCGTCTGCCGGTATTCGCAATATGGAATGCTTCCTTGAATACTCTGGGGATGTCATTCACATTTTTCACCAGGTAGCTGTATTTCACAAAGGATTCCACCGCCCCCGTGATATCCGCCTCCTGGAACACATCACTGCCCAGAAGCTCGCTGTTCACCTGGCCGGTGATGCAGATCAGCGGAATGCTGTCCGCAAAGGCCGTGGCGATGCCTGTGATTACATTGGTGGCTCCCGGGCCGGAAGTGACCGCGCACACCCCGGGCTTTCCCGTGATTCTGGACACGCCGTTGGCCGCATGGGCCGCATTCTGCTCCGTGCGGATCAGAATCGTCCGGATGTCCGACTCCAGGATACTGTTGTAAAAAGGGCAAATGGCTACGCCGGGATACCCGAACACCGTTGTGACCCCTTCTTCCTCCAAACATTTGACAATGGCATCTGCACCTATCATGTATTTTCCTCCTCTATTCTCGTGATGCGAAACTGTCCGGAATACATACCGCAATTCTTTCTTTTCATTTGTCCGATATTTCTGTCGGCAATGATATATCAATCAGGGTGCCTATCAAATCCCAGGTATCTCGTTCCTTGAAAGCTCAATCTGCCCCTGTCTCCCTCCGCCAGCATCCCATATTCAGAACCGCTCAGGTGAAATTCCATCCTGTCGCCGCTCTCCACCTCAAAGGTAACATAATAGGATGTGGAGGAAGATGTATGGCATCCATAATCCCCGGCCGCTCCTGTATGGTGATGATGCACAGATGTTCTCCGCGAGACGACCCTGGCTTCCACCGCCAGCCTGGGAGACTGATTATTCTTGCTCCACTGGCCGATACCCCGCACGATAGTCAAAACAAACATACCGAGTATCAGAACAAACACCAGAATGAAAAATACTTCAAAAAGACCGCTGCTGAAAAAGAATCCCATGGCAACCTCCTACATCGTTCTGGTTCAAAGCCCTTTACTGCACAAGCCGCCTGGCAAGCCTGACTGCCTCCGCCGCGTCTGCAGAATAGCCGTCCGCGCCGATTTCATCTGCATACTCCTGCGTGATGACCGCGCCTCCAATCATAATCTTTGCGTCCACATGCTCTTCCTTTGCGTAAGCGATGACTTCCCGCATGCGCTGCATGGTGGTGGTCATCAGAGCCGACAGTGCGATGATTTTCGCACCGTTCTCTCTGGCGGCGCGGATGATTTCCTCCTTGGGCACATCCTTGCCCAGATCGATGACTTTAAAGCCGTAGTTCTTCAGCATCAGCGCCACCAGATTCTTTCCGATATCATGGATATCCCCTTCCACGGTGGCGATGACGACTACAGGCATGTCATCACCCTCTGTCGCTTTTAGCAGAAGCGGCTCCAGAATCTCGATAGCGTTCTTCATGGCCTCCGCGCTGGCAATCAGCTGCGGGAGGAAATATCTCCCCTTGTCGAACAGCTCGCCCACCTCATTGATGGCCGGCAGCAGCACTTCATGGAGCAGCGCCTGCGCCTCTTCCCCCTGCCTGATGGCATCTTTGGTCTGCTGCGCGATACCGGCGCGGTTGCCCTTGAGGACGGAATTGTACAGCGTTCTCCGGCAGGCGTTCTCTGCTTTCGTCACGGATGGCTTATCTTCCGCCTTTTCTCTTCCCGGCTTTCCTCCCCCATCCTTACCCGCTTCCGGCAAAGAGGCGATATCCCGGCAGTCAGAAATCTGATGGACTGCGTTTTGGCATGTGTCTCGCTTCGACACTGCCTTTTCCCTCTTTTCGGCTAACGTGCCTGCATATTCGATATAACGTATATCCGCCTCTTCTTTTGCGAGCAGCAGATCCGAGGCAAAAACGCAGCTGACCAGCAGTTCCTGTGAGGGATTGGCGATGGCCATGGTCAGCCCCTCCCTGACAGCCATGGTCAGGAAAGCCGCATTGACATATCCCCTCTCCGGCATGCCAAAGGAAATGTTGGACAGGCCGCAGATTGTGGCAAGCCCTCTCTCCTTACAATAGCGGATAGTCTCCAGCGTCTCCAGCGCCGCTTTCCTGTTGGCGCCTACGGTAGACACAAGGCCGTCCACGATGACATCCTCTTTCTTAAACCCAAGGGAATACGCCCTCTCCAGCACGGTCTCTATGATATGTATCTTTTCTTCCAGGCTCTTTGGCAGTCCCTCGTCCGAAAGAGGCAGCAGAATGAACATGGCGCCATATTTCTTCACGATGGGCAGAAGCTTCTCGAATTTCTCCGCCTCCAGCGAAACCGAATTCACCAGCGCCCTGCCGGGATAATGACGCAGCGCCGCCTCCAGTACGTCCACATGGCTGGAATCTATGGAGAGCGGCAGATGGCATACGCCTCCTACCTCCTCCAGCGCCCGCAGCATGGTCTCCTTCTCGTCGATGCCGCTCATACCCATGTTCACATCCAGAATCTGCGCGCCGCTTCTCTCCTGTTCCTCCGCGTACTCCGTCACCTTGTCGAAAACCCCTTCCCGCAGCTGTGCCTGCAGAAGCTTCTTGCCTGTGGGGTTGATGCGCTCCCCTACAATCAGGAAATTGCCGTCCAGACCGAAAGCGACTGTCCTGCGCTCTGAGGCGAGATAGCGCATCCCTTTGCTTTTTCCAGTCCTTTCAGGAACAGAGCCTGTCCCAAAACATGCATGGAGCTTTTCTATATATTCCGGCGTCGTCCCGCAGCATCCGCCCAAAACAGAAGCGCCTGCCGCCGCCAGTATCTTCATCTCTTCCACAAAGGTATCCGCATCCATATCATAACAGGTGCGCCTGTCTTTGTCCAGAACAGGCAGTCCCGCATTGGGCTTGGCGATGACGGGAACCTCCACACAGGAGACCATGTCCGCGATTACCTGTTCCATATGGGCCGGGCCCGTGGAACAATTGGCCCCGATGGCCGCAGCGCCCAGAGATTCCAGCACGATGGCCGCCGTCTTCGCATCCGTTCCGTACAATGTCCTTCCGTTCGCCTCAAAGGTCATGGTCACCATCACCGGCAGGTCACAGACCTCCTTAGCCGCAATCAGCGCCGCCCTGGCCTCCGCCAGGCTCATCATGGTCTCCACCACCAGCAGATCCACTCCTGCGTCCCGCAGAGCCGTTATCTGCTCCTTATAGACATCTATCAGCTCCTCCAGTTCCATCTCACCGACAGGAGAGAGCTGCCCTCCCGTCATGGTCAGATCCCCGGCCAAGTACACCGGCCTGCCTGCCTCCAAAGCCGCCTGTCTGGAAATGGAGACAAGTCCCTTTATCATGGGCTCAAGCCTGTCCGCCAGCCCATAGTCCGCCAGCTTGATCCTGTTGGCTGTAAAGGTGGGCACATACAGGATGTCCGTGCCTGCAGCCACATACTGCCTCTGGAGATTGCACATCACATCCGGATGCTCCAGAATCCACTGCTCCGGGCACACTCCGGAGGGCATGCCTGCCCTGACCAGATTGGAGCCTGTAGCTCCGTCCAGGTATATGTATGATTTTGCGATAGCCTCAAATTCTTTTTTTGTCATAGTATCCTCGATCCTGCTGTCTGTTCCTGCATCTTATATCCTCTGAAAATCTTAACCTTTATCATACCACAGACATAATTTAATCGTAAAGGGGTGGATTTATCCAATTTAGCAATAAAAACGGTTGCGGAAATAGGCAAAATATGGTAAGTTGGAAGAGTATTTTGTTTAAAAGGCATGAAAACGGAGGTCAAATCAATTGATAAAGAAGATATCTGTCATTTTTCCAGCGCTTTTTATCGCTGTCATACTGACCGCCTGCGGCGAGGACACCGAGCTATCCCGGTTCCGAAAAAGCATGGACGATTTCTGTACCAGAATCTCTGAAATAGACGATTCCATCAACCATATCGATGCGCAGTCAGACGCCGCCGTCACAGAGCTCCTCGACTGTCTGGACGATTTGGACAGCACTTTCCAGGATTTCGCGCAGCTGGATTTCCCTCAGGAATTTGATTATCTGGAAAATCTGGCCGATGAATCCAGCGAATATATGACAGAGGCTGTGAAAAGCTATCACGATGCCTACGGCAGCAGCAATTACGACGAGTACACCGCGGAATACGCCAAGCAGAACTATTCCAAGGCCTACAAACGAATCCAGATCATCATCTCTTTCCTCCATGGAGAAGAGCCCACGGACGCGGACCTGAGCATCGAATACCAAACCGAATGAAAACACCCATCGGCGCAGAACCGGTGGGTGTTCTCTTTCAACCCGTTATTGCAGAAGCTTAATGATTCCCAGCAGCGGAATTTCTTTGTCCTGATCCTGGAATGCATATACCACGCCCAATACGCCGCAGGCGAATGCCACGATTCTCAGAATCCATACGAACCATCTGATGATGGGGATATATCCCAGGATGAAGAGGACGATAAATGCCAGATGCACTACAAGCCCCTGATTCAAATGGAACTTCGCACCTTCCTTGTCTCCTGCAAAAAACGCCACAAACCACCCTACAATCGTCAGATAAGATACTATACCTGTCGTCTTTCTATCCATAGCCGTTTCCTCCAATTCTTTTGTTCTATTTTTTTCCATAGTCTACATAGTAATGCCCCAGAACAGCCGCAGCATATTCTTGCCGATGAAATTCAGGGCAATCAGGCCTACGCCTGCGCCCAGATACCAGTTATGGTATCTCCACCCCCTTACATGCCCGACACCCAGCCGCTCCAGCCCCTGGGTCACCATGAACCCGCCGCAGATTACCGCGGCATAGGGAATGAGCGGATGGTACCAGACAGCCGACAGCAGCCTGCCGTGAAGCAGCGCAGTCAAAGCTCTTGTCCCGCCGCATCCGGGGCAGTAGATGCCGAATACCTCATCAAAAAAACAGGGCATCCGCGGTATCCTGTTTTGAAGCGCGAAATGGTATAGTGCCCACACTCCGGCTCCCAGCCCCAGAAAGATAAGTCCGATATAAAACAGTTCTGTCTCTAATGTCCTCTTCTTGCCCATTTATGTCCTATTACATCATATCCAGGATTTCGTTAAAATAACCTGTCTGTAACATCTGGCCGATTGCCATGGCATAATAAATCGTCGAGATGACCCCCAGAATCAGGCCGATGATGGAACATACAAGGCCACCTGTACCTATGCCGTTTTTGCTGGTCTTGTTGCCCATGGCGGCGCAGATGATGCCGGCTATGCCCAGTATGACAGCCGGGACTCCGTAACAGCAGCAGGAGCATATCGCCAGAATGCCGCACACAAGTCCGGCAATCTGAAGCCCATTGGCCCCATTGTTGGAGCCGAAATCGTCAGCGCTCTGCCGATAAGGAATATTCGCTGTATAGTCCTGATAATTATTGTACTGCGTGCTCTGCCGGCCTGTTCCACTGCCAGCAGATGCCTGAGACGTATTGTCCTGACCGCCGCTGTACTGGCCCTTCTGTTCATAGTCAGACCATGCGTCACCTCCGCTCTCCGTCATTTTCGCACCACATTCTCGGCAGTAAGCCGCGTTTTCATTATCCTGGAACCCGCATATCGGACAAATCTTCTTCCCCATCGCATCATCTCCCTGATTTTTGTTTGTCTAAAGAATGTTCACTATCTTTTATTATACAATAGTGTCAGGGATATTTCCATATAAAAATGAAAATTTAAGATATAAAATATGAAAAAACGCCGCGACTTTATAATCGCGGCGTTTTCATGTCTGTTATGTCGAAATTTTTAACTTGCAGCCGTTTTCAGAATTTGCCTGCGTCAGCAGCCTCCTGCACGGCCACAGCTACAGCCACGGTAGCGCCGACCATGGGATTGTTGCCCATGCCGATGAGCCCCATCATCTCAACGTGCGCGGGAACGGAGGAAGAGCCAGCGAACTGGGCGTCAGAGTGCATACGTCCCAGCGTATCGGTAAAGCCATAGGAAGCAGGGCCTGCCGCCATGTTGTCGGGATGCAGGGTACGTCCTGTGCCGCCGCCGGAAGCAACGGAGAAGTACTTCTTGCCCGCCTCGGTCCTCTCCTTCTTGTAGGTACCTGCTACAGGATGCTGGAATCTGGTGGGATTGGTGGAGTTGCCGGTGATGGATACGTCCACGTTCTCTTTCCACATGATGGCCACGCCTTCGGGAACGCTGTTGGAACCATAGCAGTTCACCTTGGAGCGGAGTCCCTCGGAATAAGGGATTCTCTCGATTTCCTTTACTTCGTTGGTATAGGGATCGTACTCTGTCTCCACGAATGTGAAGCCGTTGATACGGGAGATGATCTTCGCCGCGTCTTTGCCCAGGCCGTTCAGGATAACGCGCAACGGCTTCTGGCGAACCTTGTTGGCTTTCTCTGCGATGCCGATAGCACCCTCTGCAGCTGCGAAAGACTCATGTCCTGCCAGGAAGCAGAAGCAGTCGGTATCCTCTTCCAGAAGCATCTTGCCCAGATTGCCGTGGCCAAGGCCCACCTTACGGGTATCCGCAACGGATCCGGGGATGCAGAATGCCTGAAGCCCCTCGCCGATTGCAGCGGCAGCCTCGGAAGCCTTGCGGCAGCCTTTCTTGATGGCGATGGCAGCGCCCACTGTGTAAGCCCAGCATGCATTTTCAAAGCAGATGGGCTGAATCTTCTTCACCTGCTCATATACGTCAAGTCCTGCGTCCTTGGTAATCTTCTCTGCTTCTTCGATAGAGGAGATACCATAGCCGTTCAGTACTTCCGTAATTTTATCAATACGTCTTTCATATGATTCAAATAAAGCCATTTTTCCTGTCCTCCTTTATCCTTTTATTATTCTTTCCTGGGATCGATAATCTTCACGGCATCGTCGACACGGCCATACTGGCCCTTAGCTTTCTCGTATGCGGTGTTGGGATCGTCGCCCTTCTTGATGAAGTCGGTCATCTTTCCAAGGTTCACGAACTGATATCCGATGATTTCATCATCCTTATCCAAAGCGATACCAGTCACATAGCCCTCTGCCATCTCCAGATAACGGGGACCTTTCTTCAATGTGCCGTACATGGTACCGACCTGGCTTCTCAGGCCCTTTCCAAGATCCTCTAAGCCGGCGCCTACAGGCAGGCCTTCCTCGGAGAACGCGCTCTGGGTACGTCCGTAGACAATCTGCAGGAACAGCTCTCTCATGGCCGTATTGATGGCATCGCACACAAGGTCAGTGTTCAGAGCTTCCATGACGGTCAGGCCGGGAAGAATCTCGGAAGCCATAGCTGCGGAATGGGTCATGCCGGAGCAGCCGATGGTCTCCACCAGCGCCTCCTGGATGATGCCCTCTTTTACATTCAGGGTCAGCTTGCACGCGCCCTGCTGAGGAGCACACCAGCCCACGCCATGTGTCAGTCCGGAAATGTCCTTGACCTCTTTCGCCTGAACCCACTTCGCTTCTTCGGGAATCGGCGCACAACCATGATGCACACCCTGAGCGACTGTGCACATTTCTTCAACTTCCTTTGAATAAATCATGTGAAATCTCCTTTCGATTATGTATGTTATTATTCATGACAATAGAAAGTCCGCAAAGCGTCCTCTCCATTGTTTGTCCATTTGGAAATTGATTCTCCATTTTGTCCTTTTTCATTCTCTCATATTTATGGGAAAAAATCTAGTATTTTTTGTAAAAATGGAGGGTTTTCCGGCTATTTTCCTTATGCCGATAATGCATTATCTTTTTTCCGTTATTTCTGCAGCCTTTTTATAGATACTTCCGGCGGGAATCACGCCCCGCACCATGGACGCGGGATAGATACTGGTATTCCGGCCGATGACGGTTCCGGGATTCAGGACACTGTTGCAGCCCACTTCCACATTGTCGCCAAGCATGGCTCCCATCTTTTTCAGGCCGGTTTCCATGAAAATGCCATCTCCTTTAACCACTACCAGCGACTTATCGCTTTTCACGTTGGAGGTGATGGAGCCGGCCCCCATGTGGGCCTTGAAGCCCAGGATGCTGTCGCCCACATAATTGTAGTGGGGCACCTGGACTTTATTGAATAAAATGACATTTTTCAGCTCTGTGGAATTGCCTGCCACGGCGCCTTTTCCTACAATGGCGTTTCCCCTGACGAAAGCACAGTGCCGGATCTCCGCGTCCTCATCTATGATCAGGGGACCGTTCAGGCAGGCCGTGGGAGCCACTTTAGCGGATTTTGCCACCCAGATACGCTCTCCGCGTTCCTCATAGATGTCTTTGGAAAGGCTCTCGCCCAGCCGGATGATGAAATCATGTATCTTCGGGAGGACCTCCCAGGGATAAGTCGCTTCTTCCAGCAATTCCGCCGCAATCGTCTCCTTTAAATCATATAATTCTGAAACCGTAATCATCTTGTTCATATTCTGTCAATCCTCCCCGGGCAGATTTTCTGCCGCTGCAACCGCTATTATACGCGCGGCCGCCAAAACTTGCCATTCTTCCTGCTGCCGGATAATCGTGCCTTCACCGGCAAGGGAAGAAACAGATGGCCTTTCATGCGAACTCAGGAAGTCTTATAGTTCGCCGCAGCCGCCTGGAATCTGTCGTGCAGCGCCCTCTGGTTGTGCAGCTGCTTGACATACTGCGTCCTGCGCCCCACAAAACCGTTCAGCTTGTCCATGTATTCTTTCGATGTGATGTCCCCCTCCGCCACCAAAGTAAGCCCTTTCTCCCAGCTGGCTGTCAGCGACGGATCCAGGAGCGCCTTGATAGAGCTTTCCACCACGTCATATATCATCTCTCCCATCAGGGTAGGGGTCAGCACCTGTGTCTTCTTGTTCAGGGCAAGGTACTCGATGTTCACCAGCTTCTTCAGGATTTCCGCCCTGGTGGCGCTGGTGCCGATGCCGCTGCCCTTGATCTGGGCCCGCAGCTCCTCGTCCTCGATGAACTGCCCTGCATTTTCCATGGTCAAAATGATGCTTCCCGAGGTATAGCGCTTGGGCGGGGAAGTCTCCCCCTCTTTCACCTCATAGGAATCCGCCGCCAGCTTATCCCCCTTTTTCAGGGCCCCCAGCAGCTTTATGAACTCCTCGTCGCACTTTATCTCGGTCTCCTCGGAATGCCTTTCTTCCATGGAATGCCTTTCTTCCATGGAATGCCTTTCTTCCATGGAATGCCTTTCTTCCATGCTCTCACCGTCTTTTGCCCTGGTATTTCCGCCTTTCCCGGCAGATTTGCCGCCAGGGGCATTGCCCGCGGCATTTCCTGATACATCCCCCTGTCCTCCGGACTGTCCCCCGGACTGTTCTCCGGTCTCACCCCCGGCGCTGTTCCCCCGGGCATCCTCACGTCCCGCCGCGGTCGTTCCGCCGCTGTCTTTCTTTACCGCCACTTTCAGATATCCCTCTTCCACCAGCACCTTGAAATTGGCAAAGAACCTTTCTTCCTTTACCCGGATGCACAGGGCGAACTTCTGATATACGGCAGGCGGATAAAAAATGCTCAGGAAACGGCGCACGATTACCTCATAGACCTTTGCGGAAAGCGGCGCGAGGCCATTCAGATTGTTCAGTCCCTGGCCGGTAGGTATGATGGCATAGTGATCCGTAATCTGCTTGTCGTTCACATATCTGGTCTTGGCGATTCCCTTAAAGCTCCCATTATTCAGGATTTCCGCCGCGAACCCGGACGCCGGTCCGTAGCCCCTCAGTCCGCCGATGTTCTTATGTATCTCCTTGGCCACTGCCGTGGACAGCACTCTGGCATCTGTCCTCGGATAGGTAACCATCTTTTTCTCATACAGCTCCTGAACTACCCGCAAAGTCTCATCGGGACTAATCTTGAAGAGCTTGGAGCAGTCATTCTGCAGCTCCGCCAGGTTGTAGAGCAGGGGCGGATTCTTGTTCTCCTTTTTCCGGCTGATGCTCTCCACCAGAATATCGCCCACCGGCGCTTCTTCCAGATGCGCGATCAGCCGCTTCGCGTCCGCCTCTTCCTTAAAGCCATTCTCCTTGTAGAGCTTTGGAGAACCATACCAGGCAGATTCCGGCGGCTGGGTTCCGGCGCCTCCCACCGCGCGCCATTCCCCCTGGAAACCCTTGTCCTGAAGCCTGAAATTCCCCAGCACCCGGTAAAAGGGAGTCTTCACAAAGGACCGGATCTCCCGCTCCCGGTTCACCACGATTCCCAGCACGCAGGTCATGACCCGCCCCACGGAAATCACGGCCTTATCGCGTTTCAGATAATCTTTTACCGCATTTCCGTACTTCAGGGTAAGCGCCCGGGAGAAATTGATTCCCATCAGGTAATCCTCTTTCGCCCGCAGGTATGCCGCGTCGCTTAGGTTGTCGTACTCCTTCAGGTCCTTGGCCTCCCGGATGCCCCGCAGGATTTCCTCCTCCGTCTGGGAATCGATCCACACCCGCTTGCGCTCCTTGCCCCTGACGCCGGACATCTGCTCCACCAGCCGGTAGATGTACTCTCCCTCCCGCCCGGAGTCCGTGCACACGTAAATCGTAGTCACGTCCGGACGCTTCATCAGGGAGCTTACAATAGTATATTGCTTCTTGGAGCTTTCGATGACTTCATATTTATATTCTTCCGGAAGGAAGGGAATCGTGTCGAAACTCCATCTCTTCAGTTTTTCGTCGTAGGCATCCGGATAGCTCATGGTGACCAGATGCCCCACGCACCATGTGACGATGGTGTCCGCCGATTCCAGATAGCCGTCCCTGGAAGCCGCATTCACTTTCAACGCATTCGCGAACTCCCTGGCAACGCTGGGCTTCTCCGCAATAAATAAATTCTTTCCCACTCTGTTTTCCTTATTTGTTCCATCATAATTTATTCTGTTACTTCTTTTCGATATATCCGCGGGCTTTCAGCAGCTCCGCGCAGAGCACAGCACCGCCCGCCGCTCCCCTGACCGTATTGTGCGACAGGCCGACAAATTTGTAATCATATACCGTATCCTCACGGAGTCTTCCCACGCTGATGCCCATGCCGTTTTCAAAATCCACATCCATCGTCACCTGGGGCCTGTTGTCCTCCTCCAGGTACTGGATGAACTGCTTAGGCGCACTGGGCAGCTGGAGCTTCTGGGGCTCGCCGCTGAAATTCACCAGCTTTTCAATCAACTGCTCCCTGGTAGGTTTCTTCGCGAACTTCACAAAGACGGCTGCGGTATGTCCGTTCAGCACGGGCACTCTGATGCACTGGCAGGTGATGACAGGGCTCTGGGCGGGGACAATGGCTCCGTCCTCCACCTTACCCCAGATGCGCAGAGGCTCTTTCTCGCTCTTCTCCTCCTCGCCGCCGATGTAAGGGATGATATTGCCCACCATCTCCGGCCAGTCCTGGAACGTCTTGCCCGCGCCGGAAATTGCCTGGTACGTGGTGGCTACCACCTCCACCGGCTCGAACTCTTTCCACGCAGTCAGCACAGGGGCATAGCTCTGGATAGAGCAATTGGGCTTTACGGCCACGAAGCCTCTCTTTGTTCCCAGGCGCTTCTTCTGGGCCTCGATTACCTCCACATGCTCCGGATTGATCTCCGGCACCATCATGGGCACATCCGGGGTCCATCTGTGGGCGCTGTTGTTGGAGACCACGGGCGTCTCCGTCCTGGCGTAATCCTCTTCTATCTTTTTGATTTCATCCTTTGACATGTCCACGGCGCTGAACACGAAGTCCACCTGAGAAGCCACGGCCTCCACTTCGTTGACATTCATCACCACCAGTTTCTTCACCGCTTCGGGCATGGGCGTGTCCATCTTCCACCTGCCGCCCACAGCCTCCTCATAGGTCTTGCCCGCCGAGCGGGGGCTTGCCGCTATGGTGGTCACCTCGAACCAGGGATGGTTCTCCAGCAGGGAGATGAATCTCTGCCCTACCATGCCTGTTCCGCCTAAAATACCTACTTTTAACTTTTCACTCATTGTCTTTCCTCCGTCCTCACTTTGTCTGGCTTTTCTCTTCCGCTAAATATTCTTTATGCTTCTCTATGACTTTCCTCATAGCCTCCGGCCCGGGCCCGCCAATGGTCAGACGCTTTTCCACACAGGTCTCAAGGGAAACAGCCATATAGATATCCTCTTCAAATTTATCGCTGATGCCGCGCAGTTCATCCAGGGACAGCCTGTCAATGGAAGTGCCTTTTTCCACGCAGTACAGCACCAGCCTGCCGATGATGCTATGGGCATCCCGGAAAGGCACGCCTTTCCCCACCAGATAATCTGCCGCGTCCGTGGCATTAGTGAAGCCGTTCATGGCGCTGGCCGCCATCCGTTCCTTTCTGAACTTCATGGTACGCAGCATGCCGGTGAACAGGGTAACGCAGTTCTCCACTGTGTCGATGGCATCAAAGGTCAGCTCCTTGTCCTCCTGCATGTCCTTGTTGTAGGCAAGCGGGATTCCTTTCATGGTGGTGAGCAGGGACATAAGCGCTCCGTAGACCCTCCCTGTCTTGCCCCGCACCAGTTCCGCGATATCCGGGTTCTTCTTCTGGGGCATGATGCTGCTTCCGGTGGAATAGGCATCGTCTATCTCCACGAACTGATACTCATTGGAATTCCAGATAATGATTTCCTCGCTGAAGCGGCTTAAATGCATCATCACAGTGGACAGCGCCGCCAGAAACTCTATCAGATAGTCCCTGTCCGACACGGAGTCCATGCTGTTCAGCGTAGGGCCCGCAAAGCCCAGCAGAGAAGCCGTGCACTCTCTGTCCAGGGGATATGTAGTGCCTGCCAGCGCTCCGGCTCCCAAAGGGCAGTAATTCATCCTCTCATAGATATCCGACATGCGCTGCCTGTCCCGCTTGAACATTTCAAAATACGCGCCGTAGTGATGGGCCAGCGTGACGGGCTGCGCTTTCTGCAGATGGGTGAAGCCCGGCATATAGGTCCCCGTATTCTCTTCCATCACGGTGAGAATCACTGTAAGAAGCTCTTTCAGCAGTCCGTCCACCTCTGTGACATGCTTTCTCGCATAGAGCCGCATATCCAGCGCCACCTGATCGTTGCGGCTCCTGCCGGTATGGAGCTTTTTGCCTGCATCACCTATACGGCGAATCAGCTCTGCCTCCACGAAGCTGTGGATATCCTCACAGGTCTCATCGATTTCCAGCGTACCATCGTCAACATCTCTACGGATTCCCGAAAGTCCCTCCAGAATTTTGTCCCGCTCCCCCTCCGTGAGGATTCCCTGCTTCGCCAGCATGGTCACATGAGCCACGCTGCCCTCGATATCCTCATGGAAAAGGCGTTTGTCAAAGCCTATGGACGCGTTGAAGTCGTAGACCATTTGGTCTGTCTCTTTCGTAAAGCGCCCGCCCCATAATTGTGCCATATTTCCCTCCGATTTTTGTCTCATTAAAAATATCTCATCAAAAAGCTGAAATATGTTTGTTACATTCTATCACGCATATTTAATTATATCAAGTCGGCTTTTTTCACAATTTCAGCCGCGGCTTTGGCTCTGCAGAGAAATTTCTCCGTGCAAACTCCCCTTTTTATCCCAGTCCCGCAAAGAATTTTGCCGCAGATTCCACAGAAGCAAGCCTTAACAGCCTGCAAGTTCACGGAAAAGGAACCCCCGCCCGCCGTCTTTCATATAATATAAGAAAAAGAAAATCAGGAATGGCAATATGGAGAATATTCTGGAACTGAAAAACATCGGCTATTCCTACCACAATCTCCACGGGGAAACGAAAGCGCTGCAGAACATCTCCTTCGGCGTCCGGGAGGGAGAATCCATCGCCATCGTAGGCCCCAGCGGCTGCGGGAAATCCACGCTTCTGTCCATCATCGCAGGCCTCCTGTCCCCGGAAGAGGGAACCATCGTGGTGAACAATCCTGACGGCTCCCTGCACTATCCGAAGATAGGCTACATGCTCCAGCGGGACCATCTCTTTGAATGGCGCACTGTCTACCGGAACGTGACTTTAGGGCTGGAGCTGAACCATAAAATGACGCCGGAGCGGCTGGAGGCGGTGGACCGTCTCTTAAAAGACTATGGCCTTGACAAATTCAAGGATAAGCGTCCCGACGAGCTGTCCGGCGGCATGAAGCAGCGGGCGGCGCTGATACGCACGTTGGCCCTGGAACCCCAACTGCTTTTGCTGGATGAGCCTTTCAGTGCCCTGGACTATCAGACGAGACTTTTCGTGTCCGCGGATATCTGCCGTCTCATCCGCGCTGCCGGAAAGACCATGATTATCATCACCCACGACCTGTCGGAAGCTGTCAGCCTGGCAGACCGCATCATCGTCCTGTCCGGACGGCCGGCAGTGGTCAAGAACGAAGTAACCGTGCATCTGACGCTGGCGGACGATTCGCCTCTGGCTGCAAGGAACGCTCCTGAATTCCAGCAGTATTTCAACATGCTATGGGAGGATCTGACTCATGAGAGCTGAATGGAACAGAAAAACGAAAAACAGGAAAAAAGCCTCTTCGGAATTGACAAGACAGGAGGAATTCATCAGAAAGCACAGACGGCACCACCATGAAATCGCTTCCTGGCGGACGATCATCTTCGTCCTTTTTTTAGTCCTGTGGGAAGTCAGTGCCAATCTGAAATGGATCGACAGCTTCTTCTTCTCCAGCCCCAGCCGCGTGGCGCGCTGCTTCGTGGATCAGATCAGGAACAATTCCATGCTGGCCCATATCGGCGTGACGCTGCTCGAGACCCTGCTCAGCTTTCTGCTGGTGATTCTTTTCAGCCTGCTGGTGTCCACGCTGCTGTGGCACTCCAAAAAGCTGTCGGAGATACTGGAGCCCTATCTGGTGGTGCTCAACAGCCTGCCGAAATCGGCTCTGGCGCCGCTGTTCATCGTATGGCTGGGCACCGGCACCCGAACCATCATCGTGGCCGGCATGTCCGTGGCGGTGTTCGGCTCCATCATCAGTTTCTATACGGGATTCCAGCAGGTGGATCCGGAGAAGATTACGCTGATTCACACGCTGGGCGGCAGCAGGCGGGACGCTTTCTGCAAAGTAGTGCTCCCCGGCTCCGTGCCAATACTGCTCAGCACCGCCAAGGTGAACATCGGCCTGGCCCTGGTGGGCGTCATCATCGGGGAATTCCTGGCGGCCAGACGGGGACTTGGGTACCTAATCATATACGGCTCCCAGGTATTCCAGCTGGATATGGTGATTACCAGTATCATCGTGCTGTGCATCATTGCGCTGGGGTTCTATCAGTCGATACAGTTCATTGAGCATCAGATAAAAAAGCAGTTCAAGATGTGATTCCACCGCACTGTGTCGCTTCACCGGCACTGATTCCGCGCAACGCCGGCGGCACATCAGCGCCAAGGCCAAAAGCTTTCCGCTTTCCGGCCTTACATAACTTATCGCCTCAAGCCAGCTGCTTTAACTTGTCGCTGTGCTTCATCACGACATTCTTCATGATGTCGATATCTGCCTGCATGGCATCAATCTGCATGATGCCGTTCTTATACCTCTCATATGTAGAGAGATAACATTCCTCAATATTCTGTATACGGGGCAGAACCTCATTTTCGCTCTGTAGCTTCAGGAAACGTATGTCGTTCCGCATAGGAATACAGCATTCCTCCACACTCTGCAGCCCAGGCAGTATATCTTTCTCATTCTGCTCTTTCAGGAAACGTATGTCGTCTCTGATTGGCTGCAACTTGCTCTCTAGCTTACTCTCCAATATGCTCTCCAGCTTCACATCCATCAACTGCGATATCGCCAATAAGTCCTCGCTCGACAATGTCATAAAATATCCTCCTTTTTACCTGGAAACATACGATACGAAAACAATCACGAACCAACGATTTAGAAGATGATAAAGAAAACAGAAAAAAAGCTTCTGACGGGACTCGAACCCGTGATCTATTGATTACGAATCAATCGCTCTACCAACTGAGCCACAGAAGCTTATCACCCGGACAATTCCGGCAGGTCAAGTCGAACTGTTCTGACCACCTTTCGCAAGACCGATTTTCATTATACAGGCTTTTGAAATAATTTGCAACTACTTTTTTTATTTTTGGAAACTTTTCGCAAATTTGACTCTATTACGTCTTGTTATTATCATTTTTAAACAGGTTCCTTACCTGTGCCCGTATCCTCCATCCGGATTCCAAACTCGGTACATACCGGCACCTGGCAGACTTTTACGAACAGCCCCGGTTTGATTACATGCATATCATGCGGACCATGGACATCATGGAGGAACATTATGACGGATACATCACCCACCTGTTTGAAAAGAGCAGAAACATCGTAAAGAGGGACACTTCCGTCTGCTTCTATGACTGCAGCAACTATTATTTTGAAACAGAAACGGAAGATGACGATTATGTGGATGAAGTGACCGGGGAAACCGCCAGGGGCCTGCGCAAATATGGGCCGTCCAAAGAACACCGCCCCACCCCCATCGTGGAGATGGGGCTGTTCATGGACAGGGAAGGCATCCCCCTTTCCATGTGCATCACTTCCGGTTCCGACAACGAACAGACTACCGCCATCCCGCTTGAGAAGAAGCTCACGCAGATGTTCAAGGGGGAAAAAATTCATATACTGTGCGGATGCAGGGCTCGGATTCCTGAACATAAGGAATTTCAATTCCATGGGCGGGCGTGCCTTTATTGTTACCCAGTCCGTGAAAAGACTTTCCGGCACCTTAAAGGAAGCGGTATCGCATTATCGACCTTCATCTTTCGCCCACTCCTTTTCACTCCACGAGATACCGTTCCAACGGCTCCCTGTGGGCCTCTATGAACAGCCTGAGCCTCCTGCAGTTCCCCTTCGTCTTCCCATAGTCAACACGCTACAATACGGCCACTTTATTGGAATGTGGACTAATCATTAAATTTCGTCTACCTAGCGCTCAGCGGGATATGGGCGAAACCCTTCCGAAAAGGAACCTCCGCGCAATTCAATCTGCTCTAGTACAGATTTATATGGAGTCGATGGAAAATCGTAATATCCCGTTTGATCCCCTGTTTCAGGTATATATATCCGTAAACCGCCAATGTCTGTCGGATTACATTCCCACAACGCATAATCTGCGCATATGATGACATGCTTGAAATTTACATTTATGCCTTTGAGCAGCGAAATAATACAGCAAATCTCCCAAGCGGCCATAGCAATCACTATCATCCGCCCCTCCCTGGCCCGCCCAAGAAGTGTCCCTATAGCATAAAACGGCAGAAGATATAGAAAGACTTTTCCATATCTTGCCAAAGGTGCCGTAAAAAACCAAAAAACCATACAGGATATCATACATCCAGAAATATGGAGGAATTCCCACCTTTTTTCTTTCAGTACCTGATACCCCCCCACGCACAGACAAATAGGCACCAACGCTATGTTAATGACAAAAAGCATATAGTCTGTCCTTCCCATATTTTCCCGCCACACTGGAAACCACACTGAAAACGGGGCATCTGCTTTTGCTACATCGCACAGATTCCATGCCCAGACCTTTATTTCGTTCCGGTCCCTTATCAAGCTTGCCGCCGGCATTTTCCAATCCACAGGAAACAAATCGATTTCCGGGTATGGGTATAACAAATACCCGGAAATAATAACATTTCTAATCAAGAAAGGCATGACCGTCACAATACCAAATCCCAGATAAAGCGCAATTTCCTTCCATCGTTTCCCTGTAACCAATTTGAGTGCCGGGAAGAGTACAAGGAACACCACCATCGTCATAGACAGTTTGAGGGATACACCATAAACTCCCAGTATGCACAAATACGCATAGGGTGCTATATTCTTTTCCCCATCTTCAATCAAATTCACCCATTTGCTGAAAATATAGGCTGTCAGCCCAAGCGCGAAAGCGTCTGTCTCTGGCGAGCTTATATGACGCACTTTGCCCGCATAATACAGAATAATGATTATACGCAAAAAATCCGATGCGTAAATCCTGTTCCTATGCCAAAACCTCATGGAGCACAGAGCGTAAGAAAGCAAGAGCCACATAATGAAGCCATTCATGCTATGCAGTGATTGGCCTGTCAAAAACTTCAGGCTGAACAATGCCTGGAGCGGAAGGAACGAACTGTTGTAGGCCAGCCTGTTGTGCAGATTTCCTAATCCCGGAACCACTCCGTACTCCTCAATCCAGTGGATTGCCTGAGCGTGGTATAGAGCAGTGTCATAATGCCTTACCTCCCCGCTCGCAAAACCGGCCACTAATATCCCGATTCCCACAATTGCAAAAAATCGATATTTAAAAACATCTTTTTCCATATTCCTGAATTTTCTAAGCCAACACTTCATTTTTCCCTTTATCAAGATCACTATAATGGCATCCGCAAAAATCACGCTCATAAATGCGGCTCTGTTGACCCTGCGAAAAAGGCTAAAAAATTGAGCATAAACTGTCAGCGCACAGAGGCCTGTCATCAGAACCATGTCCAATTTCTTCTCTTCGTAGTGATTGAATTTTTCCAAAAAAGACAAAATAGCGGTTCCCCATAAAAATGCCGATGTGCCTATTACGACCCAGCTTAGTAATGTACAAATCATTCTACTTCATGTCCCCCTGTTCGTTTATATTAAAATTAGTTACCAACGCTTGCAATTAGGTATGCCCTAATTGTCTAACGCACCTGGCAAGAATCGGAAAAATCCCTAAAATATGCCGTTTCTATTGCCTTGCATCTTTCACTTCACATAAACCAGGTATCATTTTCTGTTTCAGTTCATTTAACCGCTGGAATATTTACTTTGACACCGTCCTTGAGGATGTGGTATATGGCTACCAGCATGGAATGTGCCACCGCAACGTAAGCTCTTTTCTTCCCACGATGTGCACTGATTCGTGCAAACTGTGCAGAGAAATACGAGTTTTTGTTTTTGACCGCTGAATGGGCGCATGCAACCAGTGTATCCCTCAGCAGGGCATTTCCCTTTGTGGTCTTACCGGATTTACGCTTATGCGCACTCTCATTATTTCCAGGGCAAAGCCCCGCCCATGAAGAGATATGGGCATCTGCTGGCCCTTGTCCGGGATGTAGCTCGCCGTAAGCAGGCCATGCTGCAGAAGATCCGCAATCCACTCTGCATCCTTCACATCCGTTTTGCGACCCGGAACGGCCTTCATATGGCGGGCATTGACTACCATGGCTTTCAGTTCACAGGTCTCAAGGATGTACAGGGGTTTCCAACAGGATGCCGTGCTCTCCATGGCAACCATCTCACAACCGCCCTCTTTGAGCCAGCCATTTCGAGAAGCTCCCTGGTTGTTGCACCGAAGTCCCGTATTTCCTGTTTGCTGCCTTTTTTGAAGCAGGCCACGATGAGCTTCTTGTGCACATCAATACCACAACATTTGTCGTAAACTTTCTCCATTCTGACACCTCCGATGGATAAATTTACGGCACAGCTTCCTATCTCTTGTTATTTTACTTTACGTCCTTATATGCCGTATACTTCCAGTATACACCAGAGCTTATGGCTTGTAACTACCAATAGTCTATCACTCACGATGTTTCATTTATGGTGGTGCCAAGCATCGCGGGCATGAGGGTTTACTTTTGTAGCGCATGAATATAATCCATAATAGGTTTTTCCACAAAATAATAACCACACCCGCCCACAACAATGCAACTTGCTATTATCACGGCAAAACTTATTGTAGTAGGAATCGAAAGTTTTCTGCCTAATATATTTAATATGACAATCAATGGAAAATGCACTAAATACAAGGAAAATGAAATTTTTTCCAAAAAATCAAGAACTCTACTTATGCAGAACTCTTTTCTTTTTTGTATACCATTGCTTAATTCCATACCTACCCCTCCATACACAATTAGCATAAATGCAACGCCAAATTTAAACACTCTGTTGAAAGACATCAATACACTTATTTCTCTATTCTCTGCAATCCAAAAAACAGTCAGCCAAATCATTCCTAATACCAAAGCGGCCTTTTTCTTCACTGCATTAGGTTTCTTCTGTTTAACTGTACATGCAATCAACATCCCTATAAAAAACTCTAAAAACACTGGATTCCCAATAAAACTAATGTATACATTCTTAAAATCACCCATATTTACAGCTATTATCAACGCTACCCAACAAGCAATAATCCCCCCAAAAAACCTTATCCCACAAATATAAATAAATAAAGCGACAAAATAATATAGCATTTCATATGGCAATGTCCAGCCTGTAGGTATTATTGGCATTTCATTCGCCGCAACATCTGTAGGCAGGCACAAAAAGGAACGGAAAATACCCCTTGCATCCAACTCAATCCAACTAACCAATCTGGACCCAAACACTTTAACCACAAAAAAATGCAGAGTCAAAACAACACCTGTGTATATCCAATAGACAGGATAGATTCTAGTCAATCTTTTTTTAATATAGGCAACCGGCTTCATATCTCTGTCATATGTCCACAGCATAAGAAATCCGCTGAGGATAAAGAAAAAGTCAACGCCACACCACCCTTGTATAAAAACTCCCTGAAATAGGTTCCTGTCTATCAACAGATTGGCATGTGCCAATACTATAAGCAACGTTACCCCCCCACGCCCTTTTCCCAAAATATCAATCCTCTTTTGCATTTATCTCCCTCCGCCAAGGTATAGGCATCATATACCAAAATCTGAAATATCCATTCTATTCTCATGACTCCTAATCCATCTATAAGCCACTGATGGCAAACAGATTACATTTATTGACATAACTATAAAACTGCCCAAAATGATTCCACTGAGATACATATCCATATTTTTTGCAAAAAATATGGATAACGGGATATTCATGATTGCCCCGACAACAGATATTACAATAGATACTTTAATATGTCCCACTCCACACAGAAACGACGAATAATTATTCGAATACATTTGCGCAATCATATAGACCGCAACGACAACAATCAGAGTCTTTCCATACTCCAGCCGCTCTCCTAACCAGATTGCTGCAAACGGCTCAAATAGTAAAACACCCATAACTGTGCCTAATGTGAACAACAGAGTAATGAAATTAATCTTCCTTATCGTATTCTTTATCCACTGAATATCATTATGTGCCGCCGCTTCCGTGTATGCCGACCACATAGGCATAATAATAATTCCATGGACCTGTACTACCATATAAAAACATTTATAAACTATGTTATATGGTGTTACACTGGTACTTCCATACAAACTTGAAATCAAAAGATTGTCTGTAGTATTCAGCACCAGTGTACATATCTGCATAACAAAAAAACCTATTCCCAATGAAACTAAAGGTTTCATATAGCGCACACGAATCATCGATAGCTTAGGACGTAAATAAACATTTTTTCCAGCAAGGAAAAAAAATAACAACAGATTATCTATTAGACTTATCAAGCCATACATCAGCGCAACGGCCAGCAGACTTTCATGAAAAAACTTCGAAAGCCCGAAAAGGACAATGATTTGTAATATATGCCCAATTACCCCCATAATACTGTTCAGGCTCGATTGTTGAATCGCATATGCTGATGTCTTACTTAACGCCAGAACAAAATTGACGCAAACAAAAAAGAGGCTGATAAAAATAATAATATCGATGTTCTCATCATCAACATTTAAATTGAAAAAATCAGTCAGCCCCATAAAATGCCAGCAAACCACTAGCAGTATGAAAAAAACACCTGCCATCACAGCACTCCCCAGATATGCTGTGGATATAAAAATTTGCGCATTCTGCTTGTCATCTTTTGCAATAGCCTCTGTAAGTCTGTTCCTAAGTCCATTTCCTATCCCTATATCAAAATAATTTATCCATGACACAATATTCAGGATAATTGCCCATATTCCATACTTTTCCTGACCCAGGAAAGAGAGTGCCATTGGTGTATAAATCAAAGCTAAAATCATGCTGATTGGCTTTAGGAACATGGATATCCCTATATTTTTAACAATTCTCTTATTATCCACTTTTATATCTCCAAATCTTATACGACTCACTGCATGCCTATTTACCTTCTTGTAGATGCCTGATTATTTTTGCCGGATTCCCTCCTACCATAGTCCAAGGCTCCACATCATGCGTCACCACGCTGCCCGCTCCGATAACTGCACCTTCGCCAACAGTGACCCCTTTTAAAATCATACACCCAGTTCCAATCCATACTTTATCACAAATTTTAATAGGTGCAGACTTTACGATTGACCAATCCTTATTTTTAATTGGGCTATATCCGGCAATCAAATCCAGATATTCTTGTTCAGTGTCATTTTTCCGTTCTTTCCATTCTACAGAATGAGAGTTATGGTCATATATCAGACAGTCCCAAGCAATTGTCACATCATTCCCTATGTCAATTCGATTAATCGAAATAAACGTGCTACCGCCTATATGCGAACGGTTTCCCACGGTAATTCTTCCTTTACCTGTTTCAAATACATATTTGCCTCCTATCACACAATGTGCCCCCACCGAAAGATATATTCTTGCCTGCTGTGGATTCCTCAAATCAACCATGAAATCATCCTCATAGAAAGAATCTGGACTCAGCTCAATATATGGTTTCGCCTTTTTCATTTCTTTCCGATGCTTTATTTTTTTCAGTAGAGTGATAACCTTCATTTCTGCCCCCATTCTCCCTTAACCCATTCACAATACTCTTCCAATGCAGATTTCATGTCCGTTGTTTTCCGATATCCTAATGCCTTCATCCGCGAGATATCTGCCTTCCAATTGAGCGGATCCCCCTCTCTGAAAATACCATTAAAAAATATATTCCTCTTCTCTATTCCGATACAATCCGCAAAACATTCAGCGGCCTGCCTAATTGTAATCTCTTCCCCATTAGCCACATTAAAAACGATTTCATCTGTCTCCACTGTAGACAACAGATAAAGCGCCTCTATGACATCATTGACATGAATGTAGTCCCTGCTCTCTTTGCCTGTACCGAACATATCCAATCGGCCTGTTTTCTTGAATTTGTCATACATATCCCAGAATATCTGTTTCCGCAGCCCGTTTCCATAAGCCGAAAAAATTCGGGCAATCTTTATATCCATTCCATAATTCTTTACAAAATACATGCACATCTCTTCACACATTACCTTATGGAGCGCATAAGGAGAAAGCGGATTCGTCTCTTTTACCTCGCTAATCGGTAACCGAACAGGATTTCCGTATACACCCGCACTTGACAAAAATATAAACCGCATTCTATTCTCTAGATGCAGCTGATGCATTGCAAACAGGATATTATGAGTCAATACCACATTTCCATGAAAATCTTTTTCTGGAAACCGGACGGACTGAGCTACATCCGCACAGCCCGCACAATGAATGATAACATCTGGTCTACATATCTTAAGCGCCTCCAAAACAGCAGCAGAATCACCCATATCCATTTTTTTCATATTAGTTTCTGCACCTGTTTCCAAAGCGAAATCCCACCCCTCTACCTGATATCCGCTCTGCAGAAACCTTTCTGATAATTTAGAACCTATGAAGCCAGCCACACCAGTAATTAATACTTTTGCCATATGCACCCCTAAATCAATAACAATCTAACATTTTTTTGAAATTTTCAGAATATTTTTTTGCTCGCTCATACATGTCCTGTACCCCGTCTTCTATTGAATCGCAATGCTCACACTTGATTTCTTTTTCAATTAATCCCGCCAATTGTTTTGGATTATATGGATCAAACAAAATGCATTTCTCATTTTTCTGTTCCCTATGAATCGGAATATCCGATAACAATATTGTCTTGTCCAATACCTTGGCATCTTCAACCACAGTTCCCCACCCTTCAAAGAGCGATGGCTGAACGACAAATTGAGAGTTTTTCATGATGGCGAGCTGCTCTTTCCTGTCTATAAACCCACAATTCAACAGATGCCCTCCCATAGCTATGTCCTCAAAATAAGACGATATCTTATCGATATAATGTGGTGTGCGCGAATCTTTCATTCTCCCAGTAAATACAAAGAACATATCTTGATTTTCTACTTTTTCCAACAATAATTTTGCCGCTTCAAGCACTACAATGTGGTTTTTGTGTTGCCAAAATTGATTTGCTATATAAATATATTTTCTATCAAACAAGTGATATTTTTTAAGTATTTCATCTTCCTCACTTATTATATCCTCAATTATTTGGGGCTCAATATAGGACACAAATGGAACTACAAATACACTGCGCTCTCTACCATAAAAAAGCTTCAAATCATTTCTGCAATCTTCACTGCTTAACACCAGCGGATACCCTATACGAACAATTTTTCTGCTTGCCTCTATCCGATGTTCTCGTTCACTCTCTGTATAACAGTGGGGCAATCGATTGTGCTGAAAATCAGGAATCCACGAAATACCTCTAATCTGAAAAAAACTACTGATTTTAGTAGAACATGGAAACATATATTTTATATTCATTATTTTACATAGAAGTATACGGTATAGCTTTTCAATTTCACAAAAAGATTGCGGAATTGTAATCATCTGAACAAAATCCGACAATCCCTGAAACACATTTATGTTCTCCCTGAATGTTAGCAAAAACAAGTTATACTTCCTGCATATGTATTCATTCTGTGATAAGACAAATGCAATATTTTTGATATAATATAATCCGCCAATCCATTGCGTATTTCCCTTTCCCACTAATAAGATTCCTGGCTTCATGACATCCCCCTATGCTGCTGATACAGTCTTGATTTTACTAATAATAATCCAGTTTCATTGCTTTCATTTCTCCATAGAAATAGCAGCGAAAGAAAAATCGGATAAGTGCACAAGCTTTCGGAACACATAAATAGCAAAAAAATCAATTCGACACAGCACAATGCTACTCCAGATGCTTGAAAAAGACGTTTAATTCCAGTATGCAGTAAGGCTAAATACACAACTGTCATAGGTACTCCTATGCCAATCATCAAGCTGACCAAACCGTTAGAAATATATATCACATTAAGCTTTTGCAGTTCTTCAGAAACAGCGACAAACATTCCCTTGCCTAAAAAAACATTTTGGAAAGCTACTGATAAACCTGAAACAGTATCATTCATCCTTGTCCCAAATGAACCACTTCTATATATCAATTTGTCGAATACTCCGCTAAATAAAGCAACAAATATTATTCCCCAAATAACTCCCATGATGATTATCAGATTTTTCCGCGTATTCCATTTTTGAGGACTATGTAGTATTTGAAAAATAAAGCTTAATGCCAACGCCATATACCCAGTGGTCGACTTTGTTGATAATACTCCCAGAAACAGAATTCCAACTATGAGCATTCTGACTTTTGGCTTTAATCCGTCTAAAGCTCCACTAAAGGCAAACAGAATAGCGATAATTATATAAACGGCATGTGCTCCTGGTTCCCAGAACATTCCTGCATTACGTTTAAAAAATCCATTTAAAGAAAACCAACCCATAGTATAATAGGGTGTCAAATAAACAATATTATGTCCCGGCTGATGAGTATAAGGCACAATTCGTTCGTAATACCCAGGCAGATTACTATAATCCAAATACACCACCAATATAAAGCATACTAAACTTATAATTGTCTCAAATGTCATAAAGAATATATATTTTTTTTTAAAATCTGATTTTGTCATATTGCTTTGTAATATCAATAAAGCAAAACAACTTATGCAAAAGATAATGAAACTATTTCGGTTAAAGCGTAATCCATGAATACACACACCATAAACTGTACTTATACCTCCATATAGCAAAATAATCAAAAATGTAATAAAGTTGGCCCTCATAATAACTCTCTTTTTTAAATAATAAAGAATGGCTAAGGCCAATAAAAACATGTTCGTAAAAAAAGAATTATAAATACGAAAGTGCTGGCTGCCTGAACAGATAATAATCCATGCAACAAAAAGAAATGGCAACCATTCCTTCATTCTAAGTCCCTCAGTCTTATGTCGCATGTCATCCATCCTCCCTATCAGCTGTAGTTTATAAAGGATTATCTATTTACTAACGATAAAAACAACGCCTCGTACTCATGGCGCATACGCTCTGGCAGTAAGTATTTCTTATAATTTATTGCTTTCTCATCATATGTAAAATCCATTTTAATCGCTTTTGAAATTACTTCTGCTAATGATTCAGGAGACTCACTGCTAAAAGTATATCCTATGTGATTCTCTTCAATCAAATATCTTATACTTCCATGGTTCGGTCCTATTATTACTTTTTCTTTTATGACACCATCACCTAATGGTCCGCTAGCTCCATCAAAAATTTTCCTATAGGGCAATATCACAATATCTGTTTGAGCAAAATATTCTTCCTTTTCTTTATCGCTTACTACTCTTAAATCTAAATATATTTTATCCTTATATTGTGCCGAATGTTCCGAAATATATTTTCTATCAAAATAAGTATCTTTCCCAACTATATATAATATGAAATTTTCCTTAACTAAGTTAAGTGCCTCTAACAAAATATCCAATCCTTTATCATATCTCGTAGCACCAAATGCAAGCAGTCTTCTGGGTGAATGAATTGCTTTATTATTGTCAGCCGCGCCAAACCCTGGGTACTCAAGTCTCTTTATATTCTTTATTCCATAGGACATTAATTTATCTTCTACCGGCTGAGTATGAACTACTGCATAATCTATCTTTCTTGAAATTAATAAATAACTTAATTTCCTTAAAAAGCCACTCCAAAAGTGATGATATATCACAATAATTCCAAACTTTTTGAGATTACCGAGATAAAGTGAAAAATATCTCATAAGTGAATCCATATGCATGATTAGTATAATATCTATTTGCTCTATATCTGCTATAGAGGCAATCTCCTTTATCCACCTGATATATGAGATTAAGTCTCTGGATGGATTTGTCTTCACTATATATTGTTTTGCATTAATCTCATTACATTGTACCGGCAAGCAGATAATACTTTGGTATATTTTACTCTCCACTAAATTTTTTAGATAAATAATATGGTGGCCATCACAAGCAATATCAACAAATAAAATCTTCATCAGTTATGTGCATCCTTTCCAGTTTGCTTAATTCTCTTTCACTCCTCGTTTTACATATTATAAAGCTCTGATCCATTCGATTAGCAATTTCATCTTGTCCATAAATAGAAACGGCATTTTACTTTTAGAAGGTATCCATATTTGTCCTATTGGTTTTACCTTTGATGCAATTTTACTAAAATCTATCAAAGGTTGGGAAATGTCTAAAATCTCTCCATTTTCATTATTCAGCAAACATATGGCTCCCGCATTCTCGGAGACCATTACATACTCTCCCGCTAATAAAGCTTCATTTACTACTGCACCAAAACAATCATATATGCTTGGAAGAACCAGCACTTGTCCCACGAAATACCATGCCTTAAGCTCAATTCCTTCTTTTCTACCAACATATAGTATATAGTCTTCCCCCTCAACATCTCCAATCATTTTCTGTACATTGGCTAAAACCTCTGGGTTCTTTTCAGACGCTCCACCTATCAACACAAGCACATTATCAGGATACATTTCATGGCTTTCTATAAAAGAATGAACAAGATATTCAACATTTTTTTCCGGTGCCATTCTTCCCACATATAGAAACACTTTCTTCCCAACCAATCCATAGTCTGCGATGTACTTGCGTGCCATATCCACTATTTGCTGTTCATTTTCCCTAAATTCGCCCTCCTCTTGTACTATAGGAAACGAAAAAGTCTTGATCCGGAAATTCTTGTTATACCAGTTTTCAACTTTATCATTGCACAAAATAATGCCATCTATAAATTTAACGCCAAAATTCCTTGCCGTTTTCCTTATTCCCGTACATTCCTCCGCTATCTTCAAGCTGTCATCACAAATTGTAACAATTTTATAGCGTTTCCTGTAAATCAGCCGTGTCAGCACAGCGCTCCACAGGCCTTCTCCGTATTCTCCTACAATAACAATATCCGGATTAAATTTATGTATTCTTTGTCTATGCCCCAGATATATGGTTCTATTTCCTATTTTTATACTTTTATCAAAATAATCTGGTTCAAATTCAAATTTGGAGCTTATCTGGCTATAATCAAAAGTTTGGCTTTTGAGATTCGGATAATATAAGCATATCTTTACCTTCATTTTCTTATGTAGTTCATTAAAAAAATGAAGTCTATATGGCGCAATGGTAGGATGGAATATTAAAATTTTCATTCCGTTTTCATTTATCATTACATTTAACCCGCTTCACCTTATGATAAATGCAAAGCATTTTCATATAATTTTTTTCTTCTGAATAATGTTGATTATAATGTTCTGTAATATGGTCACACTTATTTTCAAGCATCCACTTCACGGCCCAGACAATAGATGGCACATCATTAGGCCTAAACCGTAAACCTGTCACTGTATTTTCAATTAAGCTGCCTGTGTTTCCTATATCAGAACCCAGTACTGGTATCCCCACACTGTATGCTTCCACAATTGTCATAGGAAAGCCCTCATAGCACTGTGTGGGGAATATAAGAGCTTCTGATTCTGCCATGATTCTTCGGACTTTTTCGTTTGTGACATATCCCATCATTCTTATGGTTTTCAAGTTATTTCTTTGGATATAATCCCTGCACCATCTTTCCATTGATCCCACACCACATATAATCAAATTTGGCGTGTTTTTTCCTTGTGTAAATTCTACTTGCTCTATCTGTTTCCAAGCTTGAAGCAGAACATCAATTCCTTTCTGTTTTTCTAAACGTCCAACATACATAAATTGGTTTGCTTTTCTGTCATTCAAACTCAAGTATCCATTACCCCCCCCGGATCTCACATCATTATATATTGCATTAATATCACTATAATTTTTATTGTGCGAAAATTCCTTTACATATTTTTGATAGGCATTTTCACCAAGAGTAACAATATCCTGTCTTTCGAAATGCTCCACTATAGATACAAGGGAATCAGATGAATCATATTGAAACTTTAAACCATTAATGCCATCATCAACCAGCCCTCCCGCATTTCCTATATCCCCAACTATAACGGGTGTATGACTGGCAAAAGCTTCAATTATAACCATCCCAAACGCTTCATACCACTGCGAAGCTACGACCACAGCTTTGGCAGACTTTAATAGTTCTGCAAGCCGTTCCTTTTCCGCATGTCCCATAAATTCTATATTCAGAAATCCTTTATTTCTCACGATTTCTCTATAATACTCTAAGTCCACACCTGTACCAGCCAATATCAATCTCTTATCCGGCATCCTTGAAAATGCTTCAATCAACAAAGGAATCCCTTTTGTCTCGTCAATTCTTCCAATGTATAAATAAAAATCCCTTTCTACCTTTTCGTTTTCTATACTAAACGTAAAATTGGGCTTTACGAAAACTTTTTCCGGATTTATTTGTTTCAATTCCAAAAGTTTTTTCCTATTAAATTCTGTCAGACAGATATAATTCAGTTTCTTATAGACCCCTATCATCCTATGGAACTTCATGCTGATTACACACAACAATGTCTGCAGGCAACTATTCCGATAGCACCGATGTTTTATTGCACAGCTAAGCCCATGTTTTATACAATCTTCACATATATGCCCATCCCGATAGAACATAGCACCTGGACAAAGCAACCTAAAATTATGTACAGTCTGCACTACTGGTACATTCATCGAAAGGGCTGCATAATATACAGATGGGCTAACCAAATTTAAAGTATTATGAACATGTACTATCCCAATTTTCTGTTCTTTTATTATCTTTCTGATATCTATATATGTGCGCGGATTAAATATCATAGTAAGAGGTAACGCTATTTTTTTCATTACTGGCATTTGGTTCAACTCTGAATTGTCGCGGCTGTAGAACCAGACCTTATGCCCATGGCTCTCCAGCATTTTCTTTTCATTGGAAACGACAGTATCTTCTCCGCCAGGCACTTGATAATAATTATGTACAATTAAAACATTCGGCTTGTTCATTCAATATTCCAAGAGTATGTGCCACACCCGACTGCACATTAAATCTTCCTTTCCATCCAAGTTTCTCTATTTTTTGACTATTAAGAACCTGCCTGGGAATAAATGTCCTGTCCGCAAAATCTGCGTCTGTCCCCTCAACCTGAATCACTTTTCTGCCAGCTACACTGGCAACAATCTGAGCAAATCCTGCAATTGACACTTTTGCATTAGGGTTGGAGCAATTATATGCCTCTCCTGCGATTCCATTCATTAAAACAGCTAGGATAGCCGACCCACAATCAACAACATAACAATATGACCGAACCTGTGTTCCGGTGCTCTTCAGAATTATATCTTCACCGTTCAGCGCATTATTTATGAATTGGGCACTAGCCCTATTATCCGCCTTTGTCATCGTCGGACCATACGTATGGCAAGGGCGTACAACCACTGTATCCAATCCATATTGTCTTCCATATGAAGCACATAATGTTTCTGCTGTACGTTTACTGGATGGGTAGCTTGATCGTGGTGCCATGCTGTCTAGCTCTCCCCTACTATACTCTTCGTCAAACTCGTTCACTTCCATATTTCCTTTGCCATAAACCTCCCCGCTTGAAACAAAAAGAAACCTTTTTGCTCCATGAGTTCTGCCATATTCAAGCAGATTATATGTCCCATTGACAGTTGCGATTATCGTACCGACAGGATCCCCATTAAAGGCGGCTGGATATGCATTTCCCGCGGCATGAATAATATAATCCACTCCAAAGTTAAACCTTAATGGCTCCAATGCATCATATCTGACATACTTCAATTCGCTGCATCTGATTTGATTGAATCTGTTAGACAAATGCTCAATGCTTCTGCCTGCAGCATATACTTTAATGTTTCCCCCTTTTATTTTATTATAGCGCATCAATATATCCACAATGAAAGAACCGATTAGACCTGATGCCCCTGTAATCAATATACTTTTTCTGGCCATTTCCTCTATGCCAGGAGACTGTTCTATCGCAGTATCTAAATCTTCTAAGTAAATCCTACTATCGTATAAACCCATAGCATCCTTCTTATTCTTTCAGCCATTCCGAACGTCTTGCAAGCAGCAATGCTTTAAAAATATCTATATCTTCTATCGTGGTCAACTTAATATTCTTTTCCGATCCTGCGGAAAAATGAATCTTTTCACCCATCTCAATCATCAAGGTACATGATGCAACAGAATCCAGTACACATTCCTTTTGGGCTCGCCGATGCAAATTGCATATCCGTCCCAGCGGAAATCCCTGCGGGGTCTGAGTTCGCTTCAGACATTGTCTTGGATAGCTTTCGGCAGAAGTTTCCCCATCTGTAGTCGTCATCATGGCCTCTGCACAAGGAATTGCTGCAACACCACATCCATACTTCTTAGTGGTAACAATGCAATCTGATATAATCTCCGCAGACACCATCGGTCTAATTGCATCGTGAATCAATACAATATCATCAGGAGAATAATGTTTCTCCAGTTCATAAATGCCATTACGGATAGAAGCCTGCCCATTTTCACCTCCCGTAACCACATGCTTTAGCTTAGAAATATTAAACTGATTAGCATATGCCCAGAGCACTTGTTCCCATCCGCTGATACAGACAACAGTAATTACATCAATGTCCGCATGTTTCTGAAAGGCTTCCAATGTATATACAATGATTGGCTTTTCATTCACAGTCAAAAATTGCTTTGGTATGTTCTGATGCATGCGGCTTCCTGCACCGCCTGCAATCACTAATGCTATATTAGCCATTTCCTCTCCCTTGTGTCTGTCATTCATTCGCATGTTTTTTTATATAGTCTCTGTATGGCACATCTGTCATAATCATTATTCCATGATGAGGCACTCTCTTATCTTCTGGCGGCAGTGTCTTATAATTCCCATAAAGACTACTTAAATAGCCATCCGCATCCTCCACCCCAAAAAATTCTTCTGATTCAAATTTATATCTTCTTGGTATTCCAAAATATGTCGACTTCATGTACTCTTTCACAGACGCTGAACCCACTAAGTTCGCCACATAATCACTTCTATAAAAGCTATGCTTTTCCGCATATTTTACAAGATTTCTGTATATCCTTTTTTCGCCCAGGACACTTGCGTAAATCCGGAGTATTTTCCGCAATGTACAATCTGCGATGCTCTTTCCGGCATGTGTAAGATTCTGATTCAATTTTAATAAAAGGAATTTATATCTTGCTATTCCAAAACACAGATTCGATGCTATTCTATTATTACCCAGCCCATCCAGCGGAAAGATATCTATAAAAATCCCCCAAGCTCTTTCCATCATGTCATATTTCTCAACCAGCGTCGTGTTCGCATCAGCAATTTTTGCAAATCCAAAATTATAATTTCCATCCCTTTCTCCAGGAATCTCAATCTCCATCCATTCTGGCAAAGCTTTAGCAGCTAGGCTCAGGAACTTGTTAAAATCCTTCCTTGGCATACCTATATCCATATCATCATCCCATGGAATGAATCCTTTATGGCGAACTGCTCCCAGCATCGTTCCGCCAATCATGTAATATCGTATATTGTTCTCTACGCATATTCTATGGATAATCTTCATCATTCTAAAAAGTACATTCTGTGTATCGTTCATCTAAATTTCCTCTGATATCTGTGCTGTCTGCTTTTCATCATTTCCCTCTCACATATGCCTCCCAGATAAACCTAGCATTCGTATACACATATCTGCCTAACAGCCGCCTCGGTTCCTGTTTTAGCCGGTACAGCCATTCCAAATTATTCCTCTGCATCCACTCTGGTGCCCGCCTGATGTTCCCGGCGAAATAATCGAATCCTGCACCCACCCCTATCATCAGCCCTTTCAGCCTCCCCTGATGCCCCGCCATCCATCTCTCCTGTTTCGGCGCCCCCAGACCTACCCACACAAAGTCAGCCCTCGCCGTATTTATCAGACCAACTATTTCGCTATCCTTCTCTGCGGCCACAGGCCCAAACGGCGGGCTATACATTCCCGCAATCTGAATTCCCCGATACTCTGCCTCCAGTCTCTGCGCCATCTTCTCAAGCGTCTCTTCCGTGCTTCCGTAGAAAAAATGTCGGTATTCCCTGTCCGCAGAAATCCTGAAGATTTCGCCCATCAAATCCGGGCCGGCAGTGCGTCTCATCTCTGGGAAGCCTCTCCTGCGCCCCAGGGAGCTTAAAGGGCCACCGTCTGGAATCGCCATGATTCCGCCGTTCTGCACTTTCCGGTATTCCGAATCCTCGTAGGCAGTAACCACTGTATGTACGTTGCTGACGCAAATATAATCGCCTGAAAGCGCGGGCAGGTTACCCGAAATATATCCCACAAGCCATTCCATGTCAATGGCTGCTATGTCCACCCCCAAAATACTACAGACAGATATGGAAGACTTGTCCAGCTTTCGCATATAAGCCCGGTTATATGTAGCCGCTATGGTCTCGCGCATCTGTCCGTCACCTTCCTTTCTGTTCTTGGGCCATGCCTTCCCATTGTTTCGCACTTTCTTCACATCGCCACATACCCCACCACCGCTTTCTCCAAAGCGGCAATGCTCTCATGTTCCTTATGTACCCTCGCCCGCAACGACCTTCCCCGTTCCTCGACCAGAATCACCGCATCGCACTCCGCCAGCATCTCCAATGTACTGGCAGTCACATTCATATCGGCTCCGACCATCAGCACGACATTCTCCTGCAGCTGCGGCACAATCGCTTTCACGAACTCCTGCAGTTTTCCGAACTCTATAGTCCCGGTCACCAAAAAGGCCCCTCCATCCTTCGCAAGGTTCGTAATGTTCACCGATGCAATCCTGTACGCCTCTTCTTCTGTCATCTGCCCCGAAACGCCTTCCTTTTTTTCCAGGAAACGGTCAATGCCGGACAGCAGCTTCTTTTTTCGTCGGCGCGGGAACGTCCCCAGCAGACGGTAGTCATATCTTTCTAAGATTTCGCTTTCCCCCCGCATCTTGTCGCTGAGCGCATAAGATACTACATAACAGAAAAATATCCCAAAGAGCCCTGCCGCAAGGCCCATGGCACAATATTTCAAATAACTGTATTTTTTCAATTCCCCCAGCCGGCTTTCCAGTTGGTCTATCTGTTTCTGTGTCTCCTCCGCCGTCTGGCCCGGGGCTTGTCCTTGTCCCTGTTCCTGAGATTGGGCCTGCGCCCTTAACTCGTCCAGAATCCGTGTCTGCTCCTGTAGCTGTGCCTGCACCTCGTCCCTCTTTCCCGGAAGAATCGTCATATTGTACAGAGCTGCATATCCAGCCGTCAGCCCCCCGGCAATCACTGTTATCAACAGCACGGAGCGCCATCTGTACAAGATATGGAACAGCATATCCTTCAAATCAATCTTCTGCTCATACTCTTCCCTGTAATCCATCCTCATCCTCCTTCACATCGCGCCATCCCTGCCGAGCACCACCCGCACCGTCCTCAGCAATATCCTCAAATCCAGCCCCATGCTCCACTCCGTAATATACTTCGTGTCCAGCCTGACCACCTCTTCAAAATCCGTAATCCGGCTCCTCCCGCTGACCTGCCATAGGCCTGTGATTCCCGGCCGCACAGCCAGTCTTGCCCGATGGTGCGGCTCATACCTCTCCCACTCGTCCAGGGTCGGCGGTCTCGTCCCCACCAGGCTCATATCGCCTTTCAGCACATTAAAAAACTGTGGAAATTCATCCAGGCTATAGTTCCGCATAAAATTTCCGAGACCTTTCCTCACTGTCCCATCCGGCAGCACCCTGCACCCTATAATCCTCGGGTCGGCTTCCATCTTGAACATCAACCCATCCCCATGTCGGTTCCTCTCCATCAACTCCGTCTTCCGTTCCTCCGCATCCATGTACATGCTCCGGAATTTATATATGCGAAACCGTTTTCCGTTCATTCCCACTCGCTCCTGCGTAAAGAAGACAGGACCCGGAGACGATATCAGAATTGCCGGTGCAAGAATCATGAACAGGACACAGGTAATAAGACACCCCGCAATCCCTCCTGCTATATCCATAGCCCTTTTCGCAAACTGTTGCAATGGCGTGGCATAACCTATGCTGGTAGTCAATACCGTATGTTCCCCCAAATGATTGACGGACTGGCGCATCCCGCTGCCTTCCTCTGCCCGGAAAACGCTGACATGGACTACCACTCCCATCCCGGCCAGCTGTTCTGCCAGTTCCGCCGGATAGGCCTGATTCCTGGGCAATATCACCAATGCTTCGTCCACCCAGCTGCGGCACACAGCTTCCACTACATCACCTGTCCCCGCGACCACCGGGATGCCGGACAGTTCCTGTCCCCGCATATCTCTGTCGAGAACTGCGATACCTGTCAAAAGGAACTGGTCGGAACTATGCTCCAATACATCTTCCACGCTCTCACCAGCCAGAGCATATTCCGTCACAAGGAGCAAAGAACGCCTCTCTGCGAATGCCGCTCTGCGCTGCAATAGCCACACTTTCCATAAAAATCTGGCAAAATAGCCGATGCAGACATAGAGAACACCTGTCAGGTAGATGATGAATCTGGAATAATCGACATTCTTCCGGGCAGTGAACAAGTACATAATGATAATAGCTTCTACGAGACAGGCATGCCGCAACATCGCTGCAAACTCCTCATAGCGTCCTCGTCTCAGCACACCGCTGAATGTCCCTGACAGCAGCACAATGACCAAATCCGCCAGCAGGAGCAATACTCCGATGCCCCGGTATTCTCCATCCGAGTAAGGGCTGGACGGCCCCATGCGGACTGTATATGCCAACATAAAAGCTGCCTGCAGGCACAACATGTCCAGCATAATGAAATCAAAATGCTTCAGCCATCCTCCTGCTTTCTTCCTGTACATGGGCAACATGCTCCTCATCGAAAATCCGTATCGCAACGACTGCGCATCCCGCTCCGGGAACTCGCTCCATTTTCCTGAAGCGGGATGCAAAGCCGTCAATCTCTCCTCTACTCCCCAATCATAAAGGAGATATCATTGCAAGGTTCTTTTCACGTACTGCCCTCCCAATGAAGCAGGGAGGGCAGTACAACCACATGTCTAAGGATATCAATAGTCAAAATAATCAGATTGTTGGAACGGGTTTTCACCCGTTAATTAATCATGCATGATTAATCCTATGCTTTCGCTGCATAGAGAGGTTTTATTATCCGTTGTAACGAACCTTCTTGGCACATACTGCAGCCCCTGCAAGGCAGATGACTGCCAGGATGCCCGCTACAGGCATGGTCTCACCCGTCTTGGGAGATACGGGTGTAGTCGTGTTTCCACCACCGTTATCTGCCGGGGAGTCATTAGAAGCAGGCGGCGTAGAATCGTCAGGATTGGACGGCGCAGGGTTATCATCATTGGCCAGTGTCAGTACCGCAAGGTAGACCGGGGAGAAACCTTCCGGGAACAGCGCATATACATAGCCGTTCTCAGTCTTGGTCTGGAGCACTTCCCACGCCGTGCCATTCCAATGGCCTACCACATACTCTGCGCCATCTGTGACAGGAACCAGGGATACGTACATTCCGCCTGTCGGCATCGTACCAGTTGCGCTCACCTCGATTATCCAGCTATAGTAGGAAGTGTCTGCTCCAAACTTATTGTTTGTCACATCCTGCAGTGCGTTATTGATCGCCTCGCTTGCATCCGCTTTTGCAATAGCCTCCTCATAGCTATTGCCAAAAACATCATCGTACGCGTCTGTGGGGAGCGCTTCAGCTGTTACGTCCACACCTGTTACTACATTGCCCTCGCTGTCCTGAATACCGCCCTCCTTGATGGCAGCGTCTACAACTATTGCCGCATCGACGCTCTCCGTATCAGGGCTTCCCGCTGCGTTCACGGTCATGCCCAGCATCATTGCGGCAGCCATGCCCAGCGCGAGCATCTTAGAAAATCTTTTCATTGAATCTCTTCCTCCTTCCCTTATGTTCATGTGGTTATATCAAGCCTTGCGGCAGGATACCATTATCGCAGACTTCAACTTTCCGAACTTATTCTACTTCTTCATAAAACACATCCAGTATTAACCTGTACAATGCTTCGTCATCCAGGTAGAACTCCTCAAACCTTTCCCCCATATCAATCTCTCCCTCCAGCATACACATGTCCTCAAAGCTATATCCGATAACCTGTGTCGCCAGGTAACCTACCTCATCCACAGTAATGTCAGTCACCATATATCGGCTCAAGGTGCCATATAGATTCACCGGTAAGGCAATATCCTCTTTCAGTGCGGCGACCGCGGCAACAGCATACGCTGTCAGGTACTGTCTCTGTCTCTCCAGGCGCCTCCCTGCGCTACCCGCACTCCTGGTGTCCCTGTCGTGCAAGTAGTGGTAAGCGTCTGTCCCTTCCAGATGCAGCTCCTCCCCTTCCCGCACATGAAAACCATCAAAATCCATCGTCTCCATCGCTGTCAGATCAATGCCCCCGATGGCATCATTGAGCAGCGGGATAGCTCCCATATTGATGGCACAATAACCATGGATAGGAAGTCCATAAAAAAGCTTCGAAACAGCCTCCCTGCTGCGCTCACAGCTCACTTGCGCCCCATCTCCGTAACCGTGCTGCAGGCACAGCTGAGCCGTGACGATTCCCAGATAAGCTCCGGTTCTACTGTAGACCTCTACCTCTGTCATGGTATCCCTTGGTATGCCTATGACAGTGGCCTTCTTATTGTGGGGATTCAGCGCCAACAGGAATATGGCATCGGACTGCCCTCCATCTATCCCATCCTTTACCGGCTCCACTTCCCCCATCTTATCGATTCCAAGGAAGAGAAATGTCAGGATATCCGGGTTGTAGCGATAATGCACGCCTTCATAGCGCACATCGCCCACTTGCCATCCATCACCTCCGTCTTCCACGCTGCCGCCATAAGATACTGTTATATCCGCCAGATTCACCAGCAGTTCCTCTCCGCTGGCGCTGCTATATAGGCGGTTCTTTCCCACTATCTGCAGCACCAGAAAACCTATCGCCGCCAGGAACACCAGTACCACCAGCGCCAGCGCCAGACTCACCAATATACGCCCAAGCCTCCCGCTTCGCCCGTCAGCCGTTTCCCTGCTTGTCCTGCCGCCGAATCTAACGGCTTCTTTCCTATTCGCCATTCAGCAGCACCCCCTGTACCAGGAATCTGTTGTTGGGCTTGGTTGAAATACATGTAGACAATGTCAATATACGGCTGTCTGCATCCACCTCCACGCCCTCCCTCAGCACGCTTCCCATACTCCGGATTTCCATGATATCTTTTACGTAATTCTCGAACACCCGCTTGTCCTGAAACCTGTCATGGGCATATAGGATATGCTCATCGCCGGACTCGTAAGCTGCATAGATTTCATATACCAGCAGTTCCTCCGGCGTATATATGTACACATACGGATGCGATTCCGTGTACTCGCTGTCCCCATAATTGTGGAGCCCGGCGAACATGGTGCCATTCTTCATATTATGCCCATATACCACTGTATTGGGGTCGGTGAAATCTTTCCCATTATAGTCCTCTGTATAGATACATCCCGGGTATCCCCTGCTGCCATCCAGGTTATAATTTAAATAGTAGGAATTATCCGTGGGATGCTGCAGGACAGGATAGTCTATGGCAGTGTCCGGTATATAAATCCATGCATAGATATCCTTGTTGACATTCTCCTGCAAATCAGCGAAATCCACCACTTTATCCGGTATGGGCACACCCATATCTTCCAGCGCCTTCGCAGAATCAGCTTCGGCAGGTTCCTCTGTCAGCTCTTCCGAAAGTTCCTCTCCGTCTTCTGGTTCCTCTGTGGCGATAGGCACTGTGCCGGTATGCTCGGCCAGTTCCTGGTATGTATGCTCGGCGTTTTTTTCGTTGGCTTTTCCCGCACAGGCCACAGCCGTGCAGACACATGCTGCCGCAAGGAACGCCGCACTTGTGATTTTCCATACACGATTGTTCTTCCCGTCCATATCTCTGTTCCCATCCTTCATGCTTTCAAATTTTTAATGGCTTTAAACATCATCTCACTAAAAAGTTCATCTTACCTGCACGTAAGGCGAACAATAATCTCCATGATTTTTATTCTAAACCCTGTATAGCCATATTGCAAGCAAAATTTAATTTTTTGTAAATATTCCTAGTTCTTTATCATAACAAGTCAAGTAATTTATGGCAAATTGCCGTTCAAAAGATAGAATGCGTACTTTCGTTCAAATGAAAATGCTGTTAGCTGAAAACAGAATGTTATTGCATACTATTACTAAATGCGAAATTTAAGGAGGTATCACAGAAAGTATGAAGAAAATTACAAAAGCGAAAACCAAAAAAGTCCAAAAGGCAGTTTTGGAGGAAATGGGAGAGTTCCTCTTTCAGGAACATCACCCAGGTAAAAAATGCAGTCCGTGCAGCAGCATGGGGGACTTATGTCTTGACTGGTTACAGGTTCGGTATGGCACGGTAAAAAAGAGCACGTATTCTGCATATCAATATTGTGTAAAGGTACATATTTTTCCGTTTTTCGAGAACATTCTTCTTTCGGAGCTGAACAGAGTTATTATCCGTACCTTTGTAAATGAGACGCAAGGAAGAGGGCTTGCGAATTCCACTGTACATTTCATTTTTTCTATCTTCAGGTTCATTGTAAAATATGGGGTCGAATGCAAATTGTTAGACAAAGAAATTCTGTCATACTGTTCTGTCAGCAGCCGCAGACCAGAGTCGAGAGTGCTGACGGTTCAGGAAAGTACCAGGATGAAGGAGTATCTGCTGGAGCAAAATACAGTTTTTTCTATTGCCATATTACTGTGCCGGGGAACAGGAATACGGATAGGAGAGTTATGCGGTCTGAAATGGGGGGATATCGATTTCCGGTCAAACACGTTCAGGGTACGCCGGACGATATCCCGGATTCCGAACCCGAATACTTCGGAAGGCCAACCCCGGACGATTCTTTATATACGGACTCCCAAATCATATACCTCTTCCAGGGAGATTCCTATTCCGGACTATCTGATTGATTTGCTGAAGGCCATGAGCAAAAAAGATAACCTGTATCTGTTGACGGGATCTGAAACCTGCACAGAGCCGCGCAACGTACAAAAGAAATTTAAGACAATATTAAGACATTGTGGAATGCAGGACTGCAATTTCCATGCCATGCGACATGGCTTTGCCACGGCCTGCCTGGAAAAAGGAATAGACTGCAAGACCGTTTCAGCTATTCTGGGGCACGCATCTACGCGTACGACTATGGAAATCTATGTACATACTTCCCTGAAGCAAAAACAGAATTGCGTCAATTCTATTGACTGAAAAAAATTCGCCTTACGTGCAGGTAAGGCGAACTTTTTTGTAAAAAAGTGCCTTCGGCACTTCAACCCCCTAGCCCCCATTCATGGGGGAAAAATTGTGCGGCACACAATTAGGGGT
>NZ_CALPDH010000012.1:0-161869 GCF_943193215.1 Acetatifactor aquisgranensis
GGTTATAAACTGGATCCCCTCACCTGACTGGTGGATCTCAAATGAATATCGATAGCTCTCTCAGCGCGAAATATTCAGGTGGAGAGCTGCGACAATTCCTTCCGGCAGATGGAAAGGGCAGATTCCTCTATTCCGGAGAAATCTTTCCGGGATGTTCACCTGACCCTGACCGGGGAGCAGGTGAAGAAAGAGACCGCCCGGAATGCACCAACATGGTGACCGCGGAAGACAAGTTCAAGGCGATTATCCCTTACCAGCTGGAACGAGCTGTGAAGTACGATAGACGACATATCCGCACTGCCCGATGGGGAGAGGGCGGAATTGACTGACGGACGGATTTACAATATGGCGCCTCCGGGCAGGACGCATCAGAGAGTCAGTGGGAAATTGCATCAGACAATCGCGAACTATATTGACAGTCAGAAAGGAAAGTGCGAAGTTTACGCTGCCCCATTCGGCGTATTTCTGTACGATGATGCCATAAACTATTTTGAGCCGGATCGGGAAAGAGGCTTAATAAATCTGATTGGGCCTTGCAGATGAAAAACCTGTATTATATAATAGAATCAAAAGGCAGATTCTATTATCAAAATTATATAATAGAATCAAAAGGCAGATTCTATTATCAAAGTTCTATAATGAATACAGGACTGTAAGGCAGTCTGAAGAAACCCGAAAAACAGATTTTCGGAAAGGAGAATAAAGGCATGACGAAAACAGTATTGGACATTGCGGTTCTTGGCATCGCTTCCGGTTCCGGCGGCTTTCCCGCTATTGTGGTAGTCCTGGTGGCGGTGGCTGCACTATTGCTTCTGATCTTCCTGACGGGGTATGTGAAAGCGCCCCCGGACACGGCGATGATTATTTCAGGGCTGCGGAAAAACCCCAAGGTGCTCATCGGAAAGGCGGGAATCAAGATTCCCTTTCTGGAGAGGAAAGATGAACTGAACCTGCAGCTGATTCCCATTGACGTGAAGACTTCAAATGCCGTTCCCACGGCGGACTACATAAACATCAACGTGGACGCCACCGTGAACGTGAAGATCAGCGACAACGAAGAGCGCCTGAAGCTGGCGGCCCAGAACTTCCTGAATAAGAACGCGGAGTACATAGGACGCGTGGCCAGGGAAGTGTTGGAGGGCAATGTGCGTGAAATCGTTGGCAAGATGGCCCTGGAGGAGATGGTCTCCGACAGACAGAAATTCGCCACGCTGGTCAAGGAGAACGCGGAGCCGGACCTGGCGGCCATGGGGCTTGACATCATCAGCTTCAACGTGCAGAACTTCGTGGACGGCAACGGGGTCATCGAGAATCTGGGCGTGGACAATATCGTCAAGATTCAGAAGAACGCGGCCATCTCCCGAGCGGAGAGCGAGAAGGAAATCGCCAAGGCACAGGCCAACGCCAAGAGGGAATCCAATGAGGCGGAAGTGAACGCCGCCACAGAGATTGCTAAGAAGCAGAACGACCTGGCCATAAGGAAAGCGGAGCTGAAACGGGAAGCCGACATCAAGCAGGCGGAGGCCGATGCCGCCTACCGCATCCAGGAGGAGGAACAGCGTAAGACCGTGGAAATCACCACAGCCAACGCCAACATTGCGAAACAGGAGAAAGAAATCCAGTTAAAGCAGCGGGAAGCGGAGGTCATGGAACAGTCCCTGGATGCCCAGGTGAAGAAAAAGGCGGAGGCCGAAAAATTCGCCAAGCAACAGCAGGCGGACGCAATCCTGTACGAACGCCAGCGAGAGGCGGAAGCCAAGAAGTTCGAGACCGAGAAAGAGGCCGAGGCAATGAAAGCCCAGGCGGAGGCGAAGCGCTATACCATGGAGCAGGAAGCCAACGGCATCCGAACCAGAGGCCTGGCCGAGGCGGAAGCCATCCGGGCAAAGGCTGTAGCGGAAGCGGAAGGCATCGAGAAAAAGGCGGAAGCCATGGCGAAGATGGGAGAAGCCGCTGTGCTGGAAATGTACTTCAAGGCATTGCCCGAGGTGGTCAGAAACGCCGCGGAGCCTCTTGCAAGCGTGGACAAGATTACCATGTACGGCGACGGCAATTCCACGAAGCTCATGAAGGATGTCATGGGAACCGTCGTCCAGGTGACCGATGGCTTGAAGGAGTCCACAGGTGTGGATCTCCAGGCAGTCCTGTCCGGATTCCTGGCGGGGAAAGCGGCCCTGGCGAAGGGGACGAAACCGGAGGGAGAGGGGCAGTCAAGCCGGGACTGATTACATGCTGGCAGGGACGCAGCCTCATCCCCCCAGATTGTTCAGGAATGCTGCCAATTTCTTCTCCTGGTACCCGCCGCCATAAGAGCCGTCCAGCAGGTGCGCCAGGCCTTTGTCTGTGAACTCCGCCCAGCTTTCCTTCTCATGCTTTACCAGGATAGGATAGTAGAACACGCCGTTCTTCTCCGCCGCGTCCTGATCTCCCGGTGCGTCGCCGCACATGAGCACATGATCCGGCGCATAGCCCTTCTTCAGCAGCTCCCCGATGCAGAAAGCCTTGCTGCCCGCGTCCTGGGCCAGGACGATGTCCGTGTGCTCCAGCAGTCCGTACAGCTTCCACTCGTCCAGCACGGCTCCCAGGTTGGCGCTGGACACGATGGCCACGTCCGCATGCCGGTGGGCGTAGGCCAGGGCTTCTTTCACGCCTTCAAAGGGAAGCTTCTCTGACTCGGGAAGGGCATTGATGGACGCGTTCACTGCCAGGCTCCAGCTCAGGGCCTTGGGCAGGCTGATGCTTTCGGGATTCTGTTCTATAGAGCGCCGCAGAGCGTCATTAGACAGTTCCGGGCTGTTCGCGGCCCACTGCGCCAGCGCGTCCAGATCTTTGATTTTCGTATATTTTTCATCAATTTCCCGAAGAGCCATAGACAGCCCCTTGAAGCGGTTGATGCCCCGGGTCATGGTGTAGAGATTGATTTCATTCCACCGCGCCAGGATTTCCTCCCGCCACTGCTCCAGTCCCCACTCCGTCACCATACAGGGGCCGAAAGCCTTGATGTGCTTCACATCCATGGTATCCATGGCGCAGCCGTCGCTGTCCACGCATACCAGAAAGTCTTTTTTCTTTTGATAGGTCGAAAGTGTGTCTGCCATTTTTTCCTCCTTATTATAGTCCCGCGTCTGCCCGCCCAGTACCCAGACACGGCAGAGAATTTCCGGCCGCAAAAGATATGCGTCCGTAAATCCTCTGGGGCACTTGCCGGGCAGCCGCTGATATAGTCCCGCGTCTGCCTGATTAATTAATCCCCATTTCCCTCCGGTAGCTTTTCGGCGTCTTTCCCTGGAGCTTCTTGAACGTCCGCGTGAAGTAGTTGGCGTCGGAGAAGCCGCAGCGGGAAGCGATTTCGCCGATGGAAAGGCTGGAAGCATTCAGCAGGAACAGGGACTGCTGAATCCGGGTAAAATTGATATGATCCGTGATGGTCATGCCCGTCTCTTTCTTGAAAAGCGCCGAAAGATAGGCGGAAGAGACGGAGCACATGGCGGCCAGGCTCGACAGCGACAGATCCGCGTTATAGTGGAAATCCACATAGTCCAGACAGGTCTGCACCAGAGGGGAATAGGCCCGCCTGGAATAGTTGTTCACCAGCATGCAGTATTTGTGGATGAGGATGCCGGGCAGAGGGGTCAGCTGATCCGGCATCAGCGCGGATTCAATCTGGATGCTCAGCTGTCTTGAAAGGGTGTCTATATGGAGCGGATGGACATGGCTCCGCTCTACGGCCTTGCGCAGCAGGGTGTTGAAAGACAGCAGGAGGTTCTTCTGGCTGCGGATGGGATCTGCAATCCGCGCGGGTATTTTGTACTGGCTCAGCTGGAACAGGGCATCCATGGACTGCTTCAGATTGCCTGCCGCCACCGCGGCCAGCAGCGCGTTTTCCCATTCATAGCGCTCCTCCAGGGCCTTTGAGGCCACATCGGACATATCGGGGACGGAGCGGTCCGGCACACGGGCAGGGGAAAACTTCAGGGAATCATTGTTGATTTCCAGGTACTTCAGGGTGATTCCGCATTCGTTCAGAAAGAAGCTGACCAGCTGGTTCCAGGTGTCAAAGGATGGGAACAGGGGAATCCGGTGATAGAATTCGCTGAAATTCTGCCGCAGGGGGGGCATGATTCCCAGCTTGTCCATGAGCTCGTACAGTCCGGGCCTGCTGATGGGTTCATGGAGAAGAGGGCCTATGCAGCAGACGGCGCGGTCAGACTCCGGCGATATATCCGCCGGCAGTCCGCCCTCCGGAAGACGGAACATGGTATAGTGCAGCTTCATGTCATCCTCATACAGATAAAAGACGCCTGCCTCCAGATGCTCCTCCAATTGGCGGGCCAGCCTGCCGTAGTCGAAATCCTGGAATATTTCTCCCCGGAATCCATAATCTATATTCCGTATCTGGCTGTAATCCGGCCCGAACAGGAGAACCTGTATGCCAAGGCTGCGGCACAGGGAAACAAACGTCCCAAATATTTCAGAATTCATCAGAATGCCTCCAATTTATTTATGGTATTCATATTATCATAAAATAGTGCTAAAATCAATTAAAATTGTTCTATGAAATTTTGGAGATTTTTAATATAATTTTAATAAAGTGTAAAAATAAAGTGTGCATTTTGTAGCCCGAAGATTGTCATATGCAGTAGTACACTGGCGGATTTTGCGCTTTAATTTTGAGTAGAGGAGGACGATTATGCGGAATTTGATTCATCTGAATCAGGACTGGAGATTCATTCGGAAAGATGCGGGGCTTCCGGAAGCCTTGCCGGAGGACTGGGAAAAGGTCGATCTGCCCCATTCATGGAATGCGGTGGACGGCCATGACGGGAACGGAAGCTATGACCGCGGCTGCTACTGGTACGCGAAAAGCTTCAAGACCCCGAAGCAGCCTCTGGCAGGGGGAAGGGTCTATGTGGAATTCCCGGCGGCAGGCCAGCAGGCGCATGTGTACGTGAACGGCAAAGAGGCGGTCTATCATGAGGGCGGTTATTCCACTTTCCGGGCGGATATTACCGACCTGTGCGTGGAGGAGGGGGACAATCTGCTGGCGGTGGCCTGCAGCAATGAGAACAAGAGCAATGTCTACCCCCAGGCGGCGGACTTCACATTCTACGGCGGACTGTACCGGGGCGTGAACCTGATCAGCGTACCGGCTGTCCATTTTGACCTGGATTACTACGGCGGCCCGGGCCTGCAGGTGACGCCAAAGCCCTGCGAATGCGGCGGCGCTGCCTTTGAGATGTTTTCCTGGGTGACGAACGGGGACGAGAACTTTACGGTAATGTACTCCGTAAAAGACGCCCAGGGCAGGGAAGTGGCTTCCGCCGTGCGTCCCGCAGACCAGACGAAAGTCACTGTCTATGTGCCGGACGCAGTCAGATGGGACATCGACAATCCTTATCTGTACACCGTGACGGCTACCCTCCAGCGCAGGAACGAGGCATATGATGAAGTGTCCGCCAAAGTGGGCGTCAGGAGCTTTTCCTGCGATCCGGACAAGGGCTTTGTCATCAACGGCGTGGAGACTCCCCTGCGGGGCGTGAGCAGGCATCAGGATCAGCTCTACAAGGGCAACGCGCTGACCAGGGAGGATCATTACCTGGATGCCAAAATCATCAAGGAGCTGGGCGCCAATACCATCCGCCTGGCCCATTATCAGCACTCCCAGGACTTCTACGATGCCTGCGACGAGTTAGGCTTCATCATATGGGCGGAGATTCCTTTCATCAGCGTCATGAACGCGGATCCGGCTGCCCACCAGAACTGTATCAGCCAGATGAAGGAGCTGATCATTCAGAACTACAACCATCCGTCCATCTGCTTCTGGGGCGTGTCCAATGAAATCCTGATCGGCGGCATTTCAGAGCAGCTGGTGGAGAATCACAAAGAGCTGAACGCGCTCTGCAAGGAGCTTGACCCCACCAGGCTCACCACCATCGCCCATGTGTCCATGACGCCGGTGGAGAGCCCCATGCACGGCATCACGGATGTGGAGAGCTACAATCACTACTTTGGCTGGTACGGCGGCAAGATGGAGGAGAACGGCCCCTGGCTGGACGAGTTCCACAAGGTACATCCGGAAATCTGCTTAGGCTTATCCGAATACGGCTGCGAGGGCATCGTCACCTACCACGGCCCCAACCCCGCCTGCAAGGACTACAGCGAGGAGTACCAGGCGCTGTACCATGAGCATATGGCAAAGGTGCTGGACGAAAGGCCCTGGATGTGGTCCAGCCATGTATGGAACATGTTCGATTTTGGCTGCGCGGCCAGGAATGAGGGCGGTGTGGCAGGACGCAACAACAAGGGTCTGGTCACCATGGACCGCAGGACGAAGAAAGACAGCTACTATGTATACCAGGCATACTGGAGCAAAGCGCCCATGGTGCATCTGTGCGGCAGGCGCTATGCCCAGAGGGCAGGAGAGACTACGGAGATCAGAGTCTACTCCAACCAGCCCGCAGTGGCGCTGTACCTGAACGGGAAACTGGTGGAAGAGAAGACGGCGGAGAAGGTATTCGTCTATACCGTAGCGCTGGAAGAGGGCTTCAATATCGTCACTGCAGTGGCCGGAAACCTGAAAGACAGCATGACTCTGGAGAAAGTGGAGAAAGAGCCGTCCATCTATGTGCTTCCCGAGGTGAACGAGAGGGCAGAGGGCGTGGCGAACTGGTTCAAGCTGGCCGGAGACCTGGATCTGGAGGCTCCCATGGAGTTTCCGGAGGGCAAGTACAGCGTCAGGGATACCATGGAAGAACTTTCAAAATGTCCGGAGGCTTTTGAAATTGTCCACAATGCCGTGAAGCTGGCAACGAATTTCGACGTGGCGCCCGGAGTGGGCATGTGGGATATGATGAAGAGCATGACGCCGGAGAAGATGTGCGGCATGGCAGGCTCTGCGATGCCCAAGGGCTTCCTGGAAAGCATCAATGCCAAGCTGGTAGAGATTGACAAGAACTAAAAAATAAGAAAAAGAAAGGCAAAAAGGAAGCGAAAACAGTCCCTGCGCGGAGGCGGCCTTTGCGGCGCGGGCGGCGGAAAGGCCGCCTTTCGCCAACGTGCAGGGGAAAACAAGAATAGGAGAGAAAATATGAGCAGCAATACTTCCAAGTATTACGGTGCAAACGGTGTCCATCGGGTTCCGCTGTGGCGTATCGGCGGTTTCGCGCTGAACAATACCGCCACGAATCTGTACCTGTTCCTGATGAACTATGTGGCGTATTATCTGGGCGGCTTTGCTGGAGTGGCCACGGTGACTGCCTCCAGCTTCGCCATGATGATGCGTATCTGGGACGGCGTGACGGATCCGTTCATCGGATATGTGGTTGACAAGACCAACGGCAAGTTCGGCAAGAACCGGCCTTTCATGGTAATCGGCAATGTCATTCTGCTCGTGATGAGCTTTATTATGTACCATGTGACTCATCTGCTGCCGGAGAACAATGCGCTTCGTTTCGGATTTTTCATTGTGATTGCGGCTGTCTATTATGTGGGCTATACTTTCCAGTGCGTGGTCACCAAGTCGGCCCAGAGCTGTCTGACCAACGATCCCAAGCAGAGACCTCTGTTTGCCGTTTTTGACGGTATCTACAACACTTTCCTGTGGACCGGATTCGCGATTCTGGCAGCCAGACTGTTGGAAAGGCATACGACTCCGGATCTGGACGGTATCCTCACCACGGGATTCTATCATGATATGTGGCTGATTGTGGCAATCCTCAGCGCCATTTTTACCGCAATCGCTGTGATTTCTATAGCGCCCAAGGACAGGACCGAATTCTTCGGAACCGGAAAAGCGGTCAAGGTGGGCCTGAAGGACTACTGGGAGACTCTGAAGGGGAACCGCGCCATCCAGATGCTGGTGGTGTCCGCTTCCACTGACAAGCTGGCCTCTTCCGCCAAGACCAGCGCGGTTACCATCGTTTTGTTCGGCGTGGTAGCCGGAAACTTTGCTCTCAACGGAACGCTGACAGGTTTTGTATCCATACCCAGTACGATTCTCCTGATCTGCGGCGTGGCGGGACTGGCCACTACTCTGGGACAGAGAAAGGCGATGCTGATCGGCTCCTGGGGGGAGATTATCGTGTGCGGTCTGCTGAGCGTTCTCTGGATTTTCGGAGATCCCACAAGTATGAACGGCGCGGACGGCGGCCTGCGATGGGGATATTTTGCCATCCTCTATGTCATACTCAGCATAGCTCAGGGAGGCTTCCAGGGCGTTGCCGGCAATATCGTCATTCCCATGACGGCGGACTGTGCGGATTATGAGGTGTACCGTACCGGGAAATATGTGCCCGGTATGATGGGGACGCTGTTCAGCTTCGTGGATAAGATTATCTCCTCTCTTGCGCCCATGGTGGCAGGCCTGATGTTCGCGGCCATCGGGTTCAAGGACCAGCTTCCCAATGCCAGCACGCCCTACAGCACGTCCCTGCTCTATGTGTCGGTATTCCTGGCATACGGCATGATCATTCTGGGATGTCTGTGCAATGTGGTGGCCCTGAAGTTCTATCCGCTGACCAAGGAGAAGATGGAATCCATCCAGGCCGAGGTGGCGGCAATCAAGGCAAAGGCCATGAAAAAATCCGCTTAAAAGTACATACGCATGAACATCCTGTAACAGGTCAGTGTTTGTGAGTACAGCAGAACAGGATTGTATACAAAAAGGAAACAGGGGAACGCCAGCATGAAGAACAGGGATTCCGGTAAGGCGAAATCGGGTAAGGCAAAGAGAGAAGAAGTGACAATGGAGGAATACCTTGCGGCAAAGGCCGAGCTGGATGCTGTGAGAGAGGAATATGGCATCCGGCCCAAAGAGGGAAAGATATCCAGGGCTATCTCGAATTTTTTCAATAAAAGGGATGCAAAGGAGCTTCGGACGGTCAGCCGGAAGAAATATCTGTTGCTGGCGCTTTTCACCGGATGGATGGGCGGCCATCGTTTCTATGCGAGACAGTGGGTGGTGGCCGTCCTGTATCTGGCGCTTTTCTGGACAGGATTTCCCCTGGCCATGACCATCATTGATTTGATGGCGGCTATTCCTAAGGAAGCGGATAAGGATGGGAATATATGCGTATAATGCAAGACAATAGAATCCATTTCTTCGGATTCTATTGTACAAGGTTATAGAATCCATCCCTATGGATTCTATTGTACCAAACAATCATAAAATCCGCCGAGCATAAGGGTCTGGCGCCCTCCGCGAAGCGGATAGCCAAAGAGTTTGGCGGAACTATTTGTACCAGAGAGACGGATGGTGGTGGCAATAGGTTCCGCCCGATTTTTAAAATGATACCGAAATATAAATGTATAACAGACAGCCGAGAAATCCATCCTATGGGATAAGCGGAGTTTCGTAATTGCATAAAGAGGCAAATGTCTGAAAATACCTGAAATATGGAAAGGAGAAGACAAAGATATGGTCAATATGAAAGCGAATCCCTTTTATCTGTCTGACGAGGACTGTAAATGGGTGGAAGACACCATTGCAAACATGACTCTGGACGAGAAGATCGGCCAGCTGTTCTTCAATATGGGCTCCAGCAGGGATGAGGAGTACCTGAAGATGACGGTGGAGAAATATCACATAGGCGGCATCCGCTACAATCCCGCCACGGCTGCCGAGGTGCAGGAACAGAATCGCATCCTCCAGGAGAACAGCAAGATTCCCCTGATCATCGCCTGCAACACGGAGAATGGCGGGGACGGCGCCTGCGTGGACGGCACCACCATCGGCAGCCAGACCAAGATTGGCGCCACCCGCAACGTGCAGTATGCGTACGAGCTGGGCCATATGTCCAATAAAGAGGCGGCTGCAATCGGCTGCAACCTCTCTTTTGCCCCGGTCAGCGATATCCTGTACAATTGGGAGAATCCGGTCATCGGTCTGAGGACATATGGGAACGAAGTGGACAGAGTGGCGGAGATGACAAAAGCCTACATGGACGGGGCCCATGCCAATCCCGGCTTTTGCTGTGCCGCCAAGCACTTCCCCGGAGACGGGCTGGACTTCCGCGATCAGCATGTGGCCAACAGTGTGAATGATTTTAGCTGCGAGGAATGGGACGCCACTTTCGGCAAAGTGTACCAGAACCTGATTGACAACGGACTGGAAGCAATCATGGCAGGGCATATCATGCAGCCTGCCTACACCAGGCATTTCAACCCGGAGATTGCCGACGACGATATCATGCCCGCCACGCTGTCTCCTGAGCTGATAGACGGCCTGCTGCGGGGGAAGCTGGGCTTCAACGGCATGGTGCTCACGGACGCTTCCCACATGGTAGGCCTGACCTGCCGTATGAAGCGCAAAGACCTGATGCCCGCGGCCATCGCGGCCGGTATCGACATGTTCCTGTTCTTCAACGACATGGACGAGGACTTCGAGGCCATGAAGCAGGGCTATCTGGACGGCAGGATTACGGAAGAGCGTCTGAACGATGCGCTTCACCGCATCCTGGCCCTGAAAGCTCATATGGGACTGCACAAAAAGGCGAAGACAGAGCTTGTGCCGCCGAAATCCCGGATGGAGGAGATCATTGGCTGTGAAGCCCATAAGGCCATGCAGAAAGAGATTTCCGACAAGTCTGTCACTTTGGTGAAATATAAGGATGAGGACGTGCTGCCCCTGACGCCTGAGAAATATAAGAAGATTATGATTGTCTATGTGAAAGGGCTGGAGGCGCCGGGACTGGGCGCGCTGATGAACAAGAACAAGGTATCTCCCGCCGAAAAGCTGAAGACCAGGCTGGAGGCAAAAGGGTTCCAAGTATTTATCTATGAAAGCCCTGTCCAGAAGATGCTGAAGGAGGCCCAGGAGGGCGGAAAACCGAATATCAATCTCTATTTTGCCGGCAAGGATACCATCAAAGATTTCGTGGCCAAGCAGGATTTGATTATCACTATGGTGGACATCGCGGGCGGGTTCCAGCCGGTGGCGAGGCCGTCTTTCGGCATGACCAAGGGCGGCGGGGAGATTCCCTGGTATGTGCATGAACTCCCGGTCATCGTCATCGGTACTAAGCAGCCTTTCGTGCTGGCGGACATCCCTCAGGCCCGCACTTATATCAATACCTATGATGTGCTGGACAGCACTTTTGACTCGCTGGTGGAGAAGCTGATGGCCGGCGCAGAGGCTTTCGAGGGGCAAGATCCGGTGGATTCATACTGCGGAGTTTGGGATACCAGGCTGTAAGAGACTAGCCAGGCTGTAAGAGACTAGCCAGGCTGTAAGAGACTAGCCAGGCTGTAAAAGCATGAGAAGTTCATTTGCCCGGAAGAATGCCCAAAGTGATGGGGCATTCTTCCAGGCTTGGGGTACAAGTGAGTTTGAAATTAGTATATTGGAAATTTGGAATATAATGGTTGCATAAATTGGAACAAGGTATTAAAATAAGGAAATGTAAGCGCTTACAATATGTGGCGCAAAATAAAAAAGACAGGAGGGATATCATTATATGGGAATGCAAATGGGCTTTCGCTGGTACGGCGAGGGCAATGACGACATCAAGCTGTCGGACATCAAGCAGATTCCGGGCGTGACCAGTATCGTATGGGCTTTGCATGACAAGATGCCCGGTGAGGTCTGGGAAGTGGAAGAAATCGCGAAGGTACAGAAAGCATTGGAGCCTTACGGCTTCAACATGGATGTGGTGGAGTCCGTGAATGTCCATGACGACATCAAAATCGGCCTGCCCAGCCGGGACGGGTATATCGCCAATTATATCCAGACCATCCGCAATCTGTCCAAGTTCGGGGTGAAGGTGATCTGCTACAATTTCATGCCGGTGTTCGACTGGACGCGCACGGATCTGTTCCATCCCGTGGGAGACGGTTCCACGGCTCTGTATTATGAGGCCGGTAAGATTCATGACGACCCGAAAGAGATGGCAGATTATATCCTGAATAATCTGCACGGACTTACGTTCCCCGGCTGGGAGCCGGAGCGTATGGCAAAGCTGGATGAGCTGTTCGAGGCTTACAAGCCCGTCACCAAGGAGAAGCTGTGGGAGAACCTGAAATATTTCCTGGAGCAGCTGATGCCGGTGTGCCATGAGTGCGATATCAAGATGGCTATCCATATGGACGATCCCCCATGGGATATCTTCGGCCTGCCCAGGCTTTTGGTGGATGCGGCGTCTGTAGACAAGTTCCTGGAGCTGGTGGACGATCCTTACAACTGTCTGACGCTTTGCTCGGGAAGCCTGAACGCGAATCCGGAGAATAATGTGGCAAGCATCGTCCGCAAGCATTGCGACAGGATTGCCTTTGCCCATATCCGCAATGTGAAGCATTTCCCTAACGGCGACTTCTCCGAGGCCAGCCACAGGGACTGCGACGGGGACACAGGCATCCTGGATATCATCAAGGCATATCATGACTGCGGCTTTGAGGGGTATATCCGCCCCGATCACGGACGCCATCTGTGGAATGAAGGCCCCGGCAATGTGCGTCCCGGCTACGGATTGTATGACCGTGCCCTGGGAATCATGTATATGTGGGGCATCTGGGATATGCTGGATAAGCTGGATATGGAATAAATGGCATTCCAGCGGAAAAGCAGGCTGTCCAATAGCGGATTGGGCAAGGCATGCTTGAAACCTGGTTTGCCTGGATTTTATCGTATAAGGAATCGGCTTTATTTTGAAGCTGCATCTTCCGGAACGGACAGGCAATTGTCTTCCGGAACGGAGGGCGGCTGCCGCAGTCGGTTCTCTGAAGAAAAGGAGTTATAATTCATGAAACTGATCGATATCAAAAAAGAAGTCGGCCCCCAGTGGGCGGAAAAAGGATATCAGATGCCGCAGTTCGACATCGAAGCGGTGCGGGCCAAGACCCATGCGGAGCCTGCCTGGGTGCATTTCGGAGCCGGGAATCTGTTCCGGGCGTTTCCGGCGGCTATATTACAGCAGGCGCTGGACTCCGGAAAATATGACAAGGGTGTCATTGTAGCGGAGGGGTTTGACTTTGAAATCATCGACAAAGCCTACGCGCCCTATGACAATTTAAGCCTCCTGGTGTGCCTGCAGTCAGATGGGAATATCCAGAAGAAGGTCATCGCTTCCGTGACGGAGAGCCTGAAGGCTGACGCGCAATTTGAAAGCGACTGGGCGCGCCTGGCGGAGATTTTCCAAAATCCCAGCCTCCAGATGATCTCCTTCACCATCACGGAGAAGGGCTATGGGGTAGCGCCCGCAGACCTGGAGAAGGGGCTGTCCCCCGCGCTGATCATGGGAAAGGTGACATTGCTCCTGTACGAGCGTTTCCTGGCGGGGAAGCTGCCCCTGACCCTCCAGAGCATGGACAACTGCTCCCACAACGGGGACAAGGTGAAAGCCGCCGTCGTCGCCTACGCTGCCAGATGGGCCCAGGAGGGACTGGTGCCGAAGGAATTCCTGGAGTATGTGCAGGATCCCGCCAAGGTCACCTACCCCTGGAGCATGATTGACAAGATTACCCCCCGCCCGGACGAGAAAGTGCAGAAAATGCTGGCGGAGGACGGATTTGAAGACAATTACACCATCATCACAGATAAGCGCACCTATACCGCGCCTTTCGTCAACGCGGAGGAGACGGAGTATCTGGTCATCGAAGACAACTACACCAACGGCCGTCCGCCCCTGGAGCTGGGCGGCGTGATGTACGTGGACAGGGAGACCGTGGACAAGGTGGAGCGGATGAAGGTCTGCACCTGCCTGAACCCCCTTCACACGGCCATGTCCATTTACGGATGCCTGCTGGGGTATGACTTGATTTCGGCCGAAATGGCGGACGAGGACATCAGAGGGCTGATTACGAAGCTGGGCCACATCGAGGCCATGCCCGTGGTGGTGGATCCCGGCGTCCTGAAGCCCGGGGACTTCATTGACGCGGTGCTGAACCGCCGTCTGCCCAATCCTTTCATGCCTGACGCGCCCCAGCGCATCGCCACGGACACCAGCCAAAAGCTCCCTATCCGGTTCGGCGAGACCATCAAGGCCTATCAGGCAAAAGGGCTGAACATGGACGACCTGGTGCTGCTGCCGCTGGTGCTGGCGGGATATGCCCGGTATATCCGGGGCATCGACGACCAGGGCAAAGAATTCGAGCCCTCCCCGGATCCGCTGCTGGAGGAGCTGCGGGCAATCGTGGCGCCGCTGGAAGTGAAGGAAGGGGAGCAGGACTTCTCCTGCCTGAAGGAGCTGTTTGGCCGGAAGGACGTGTTCGGCGTGGATCTGTACGCGGCGGGACTGGGCCGGCGCATCGAAGGGATGGCCGCGGAACTGTTCGCAGGCCCCGGGGCGGTGCGCAGGACGCTGCATAAGTATGTGTCCGCACGCTGACGGCTGATTGCCGGCCCCAGGGTTCTCCGGATTCGTGTTCTGCTTTCGGAGCAGAGCGTCAGGCAATTCGGGCGAAAAAAGTCCCAGGCCGCCTGTGGGCTCCCGTAGGGTTGCGGGAGAGCTGCGGGGCCTGGGAGTTGCTCTGGCTTGCCCGCTCCCGGGGGTTTGCGGGGCAGGTGCGGAAAGATGCCCTTGAACGGAAAGTGGGGATGTTGGGAAACGGCGGTATGCCTACGATATATACTGTGGCGTATTGGAATCACAGCCATATATTGTGGGCAGACGTTATTTCCCGATAACCCCCCTTGTTTCATGCCGATTTGACGCATTCATTGAGGGGATGCATTATGAGGATTTTTTATTTAGGAAATCCCAAATAAACCGCAATCAGAACAAATACGACTCCAAATGTAATCAGAATTATAGACCACCCCTTATGCTTTCTGCGGGATAATCCGATGACAATAAAAAATATCCCCAGCAGCATTGACGCAATCATTGCGAAAAATCCCATTTTATTTACTCCTATTAAGTTTGGCATCTGCCCCGCCAGTACCCGAACATGGGCAGAGAATTTCCGGCCGCGAAGGGAATGCGTCCGTAAATCCTCTGGGGCACTGGACGGGGCAGATGCTGTTTCAAATTTGCTATTGACATTTCCTGGCTGGACTTTCAAGATGAATCACTCTATCATGACGATTGGCTATTTCCAGATCATGAGTGACAGTGATAACAGTAGTGTTAAATTCTCTGTTCATTTTAAAAAGCAAGGATACAATTCTTTCTCTGTTCTCCATATCCAGAGACGCCGTAGGCTCATCAGCTAGAATGATTTGAGGTTTCATAATGATTCCTCTGGCAAATACAGCTCTGGCTTTTTCACCGCCAGAACACTCAAGCGGCTTCTTTTTTAGAATAGGTTTCAAGCCGATTGCACTGATTACACTTTCGAAATCCTCTGGCTGAAACGTTTTTTTCTCTGCGTAAAGGAAAGGCAGTTTGATGTTATCTTCAATCGTCAAAGAATTGATAAGCGCTGACTCTTGAAGAACGAAACCAATCTTTTGGTTTCGCCATTGCGCTAACTTGCTTGCATGTAAATCATTCGTCAGCGAACCCAAAAGAGCATATTCGCCATGGTAATTTCTGTCTATCAATCCGATGATATTCAGCAAGGAGCTTTTTCCTGCTCCGGATTCGCCTACAATGGCAATTTTTTCACCGGCGGCCACTTGAAGGCTGAAGTCATTTAATATGGAAAGCCGCGTCTTTTTGCTCTTATAGATTTTTTCTTTCACCCTTAAATCAATTATTCTCGTCATTGTAATACCCCCAGGGAAATCGGAATTTTTTTGATTTTCCATAACATGCTTTCCACGACAATTACTCCCATAAGAATGTCAGAAGCGGCTACCAACAAGAAAGCCAGCCAGTCCATTCCTATCAAACCAAACAATCCGTAAGTGGCGAAAGTAGCATCTTTTCTTAACCAACACCCATATCTGTTGAAAGCAGTGATGATAAAAACAGCTGTTAGGTTCAGAAAGGAAAGTATCCCGAAATAACCGTAAAAAATTTGTTTCAGCTTGGAATCACTTAATCCCACCAATAGATTGATTGTAAAGTCTTTCAACATGGAACGGACACTGACGAATGCATTCCAAATAGAAAGACAGGTTATGACGATAAGTAAGACAAAGGTGATGATGCATATCATTTTTAAGGCATGAAGATAATATTCCTTGAAATAATCATAGTTATCCTGTTGGCTGAGGAAATTAAATTCTAAGCCCAAATTATCATTGATGACCTTCCCTAAATCCGCTGTTTCTTCCTTTGTGGTTCCCAGAATGGCAACATCCATGAGGCCATTTAATGTAAGGTCTATCGCTGCGTGATTCAGAAATTCCTCATTTACAGGAACCAGAATCGAAAAATTGTAGTAGGTCTTGGAATTGAGAGCATAATAATTAGAACGGTAAGCATTCTGCTTCAAAACCCCTTGAACTTTTAGCGTTATGGGTCGCCCAAGGACAGATTCTTCCATTTTTATGGTTGACCCGACCGGGTATGTTTTGCTTAACCCTTTTCCTATGAGAACAGGTATTTCCCTGTCAAATTGGTAATTGAAATCTAAATCTGTCCCTTGTGAAAGTTCAAATTGTTTTAAGTTATAATACCCCTCATTCATATAGCCCAATGAGATTTCCATACCGTCAGGGTTAGGGATAGATACAATAAATCCATCTGTATAAAAAGCATAATCAAAATTACTATTTAAATAGTCATATACTGCCTGTGTTCCGCTTTCGCTTATGAAACCCATATCCATAGGGCTGTCCGGGTCTAAATTAGCGATGTAAACCCCTTCCTGATTGATATAGTTTGTTTCCTGATACCCTTGAAAAGTGGATAAAATGGAACGGGCAGCAGTAAAAGTAATGTAATTTGCCATGCAAAGCAACAGAATCATACCTATGCCAAGTATCGCTTTTCTTAAAAATATTTGTGTAACAAAGAACTTAAAAATTTTCATATTTCCGCACCTGCCTTGCGCTGATTAGTATATAAGTGATAAGAATAAGAACTAAGTAAAAATTGCTGGCCAAGTTGAAATTCATATAAAAATTTGCCAAAACCGATAGGAAATAAACGGGAATTAATATCCTTAGACAATCCTGTATATACCGAATCGTGATATGAAATACAGTAGCTCCTACAAGTATTCTGCAAAATATTTCCTCCTTTTTTCTGCGCAGCATTTGATAGTGAAAAACAATTGCAATAGATGTAAATACCAGGACAATTAAGGTCCGGTAATCCATGTAATTCTTCAAAAAAGCTTCCAGAAGATAAGAATCCAGGTCTAAAGTCTTTCCATAATCAAAAAGCAGATTCAGAAAAAAGCAGAAAATATATGCAATACTTAGCTCTAATATATCCGTTGGCCTAAATAGAGATTTTTTCATGTGTGCCCCCTCAAAGCGCGCTCAGCGTTCCTGTTCGGCTTTCTTCTGAGATGCCGCTATTTTTGCTTGATAGAGAGATTTTCCTGTCAACAGGGCAAAATAGAACAGGATAGCGACCAGAAGGATAATGCAGAAATCCCGTTGTGACGAATACGTGGTAAAGCGGATTCCCTTTGTGCAAAGATGCGCTGCAAGGTAGGAAATGGGGAATAACAGCACTCTGTCAAGCCAAATCGTGACAGCCGACTTATTTCTCAATAGGAACCGCATAATTGCCAGGGCAACAAGGGCGAAAAGGGCGAATAAAAAGTACGGCATGAGAATCAGTCTTGGCAGTGTCACGCCATTTTCTTCTGCATTTTCATTTGACCCATAAATCAGCACATCTTCAGAACCGTCGTTTTGGGCATAGAAAATCCGGATTTTAGGTTCTCTATCGGAAGGTATGACCATGTTTTGTCTTCCGCGATGAGAGGAATGTAAGTCCCAGGTTGTAGTCCAGGCATTTATGCGATAAATCTCAGTTTCTGTTTCATTGTCGAATTCTTTCATACAGCTATAACCTGTCACTTTATTGTCAAATGTGATGGCAATGCTCCCGTCAGGGCCATCGATAACTTGGAACAAGCCGTCGGAATAGGGGAAAAATTTAGGGGATGTTAGAATCCCGAAAGCAACCGCCGCTATGGCGCATGCCAAAATTGCAGTAAAAAAAACAGTCTGAAGTCGTTTGATAAATAATCCTTTTTTGATTCTTTTTAGCGGAACAACAGCAGCGTCGGGGATAAAGTCCGCAGGTTTCCGCATATGTGCAAGCTCTGCACGGCAGGCTTCACAATGTTCCAGATGTTCACTGACAAACTCCCGTGTATCCGTACTTACCATGTCTTCTGCATAAAGCGGAAGGATGTCTTTGATTATATTACATTTATGGCTCATCTTTGTCCTCCATTTGCGATAATATTTTATTTCTTGCCCGGTGATAAGTGACGCAGGCCCAGTTATCTGTTTTTTGAAAAATATCTGCAATTTGTTTAAAACTTAACTCTCCAAAGACCCGCAGCATAAAAACTTCTTTATAGGGTTCCTCTAAATGATGCAGCAGGCGATGGATCTGCATGGCATCGCATTGCTTTGCTATTCGTTCCTCAATGGTGTCTTGGGTGTCCGGGAAATCCATATCATCCATAGCTTCAATACGCTGTTGCTTCTTCAAGTGGGAGAAATAACAGTTTTTTGCAATTTGGCAAAGCCAGACACGGACGTCTGTTTCGCCGCGAAAATGATTTATGGAACCCATTGCCTTAAAAAAAGCTTCGCTTGTGATCTCTTCTGCAATGCTTTCGTCTTTTGACAGCTTTTTGAGAAAAAGAAATACATCATTAAAGTATCTGATATAAATTTTTTCAAATTCTTCTTCGAAACCTGCCACCTTCTCACCTCCTCGCTTATAAGACTTCCCAGTTCCAAAAACCTTACAAGTTTTTTGAAATATTTTTTTCTTTTTTCATTATAGCCTTTGAAGGAACCGCAGGCAAAGAGTATCGAGTATTTTTTCGGAGAAAGAATTCCCAAAGTGCATGAAAAGCCCCTTGAATTTATCCGGCGGAGCGCATATGATGATACTGATAGAGGGGGGAGAGGGAGGATGGCGGGGCGGAATGTCTCTGCCGGCGCCAAAGGGCGCGGAAGAGCCGCCGGATAAGCGAGGAATGGATAAGGCGTGGTCGGATGTGGGATATTTTGATTGTGGAAGATGATGTATTCGCGGGGGCATAACCGATATCTCCCTCCTAAGGCGGACAGGATGCTTCCGGCTTCCCCTGTCCTACTGTCATTATAATCATAATCTATTTTCGGCGAATGCACAATAACGAAACAAAAATGATATTTTGAAAGATGCAGCAAAATATGGTAAGATAAGAAATGCAATCAGAACGGCGAATTGGATGATCCGAGGTAAAGAATGGCATCCTGGTTTCGGACATTTGAGGATTGTGCATATGGTGGAAATGGATTATAATGACACTGTCGGAAATGGGGATTTTAGGGAGGGTGTCCTATGGAGAAAAAATATTATGAGGCCTACGATGACAGATACAGAGCCGTCCACGCGAAAGGCGCAAGCTGGCTGAGCGACCGGAGCACGCCTGTCGTGCTGGATACCATAAAGAAATACGGGGTGAGCCGGACGGACGCAATCCTGGAGATCGGCTGCGGGGAGGGGAGAGATGCGAGAGCGGTATTGGATGGCGGATATGGGCTCCTCGCTACAGACATATCCGAGGAAGCGGTGTCCTTTTGCAGAAAAAGGATGCCCGCCCACGAAAGCAGTTTCCAGGTTCTGGACTGCATCAATGGCAGCCATGAGGGAAGGTACGATTTCATCTACGCTGTGGCAGTCCTTCATATGCTCGTATTAGATGAGGACAGGAAGGCCTTTTACCGGTTCCTATATGAGCATTTGGCAGAGGATGGCATCGCGCTGATCTGTACCATGGGCGATGGCAGCGAAGAAATGCAAAGCGACATCAGCATGGCCTTCCAGCTTCAGGAAAGAAACTGCGGGTCAGGGAAGGTAATGGTGGCCGGGACGTCCTGCCGGAAGGTGTCGTTCGGGACGTTTGAGAAAGAGATGGATTCGAATCATTTGGAGATCATTGAAAAAGGCATCACATCCGCGCTGCCGGATTTTGACGCGCTTATGTTTGCCGTAGTAAGGAAGGATGCTCGTTTTCAGAAGGAGGATTCATAAGATGGCATTGTTTTATCTTGTCAGGCATGGAGAAGCAAACTATGAACATATGTTTGAAAATGGATTTTGGGGATTTGGAAGGAGTTTTGCCCCTTTATCCGAAAAAGGAAAACAACAGGCAGAAATAGCGGCAAAAGATGCTCGTCTTAAAAATGCAGAGCTTATTGTATCTTCTCCCTATACAAGAGCCCTGCAGACAGCCCAGATTATTTCACGAGAGACAGGAATACGAGTCGAAGTCGATATTGACTTGCATGAATGGATGCCTGATGAGACCAATCAGTATAAAACATCTGAAGAAAGCTTTGCGCTTGCCAGGGAGTTTACTGAATTCAGAGGTGAGTACCCGCCGGGGGAAAAACGCAGATGGGAATCGCTCAGCCATATGCGAAAACGAATGATTCGCGTAGCAGATAAATATTCGGATAATGATAAGGTCATCTTTGTTGGTCATGGGATGGTTTTCAGATGTCTGACCTATATTGAAAAAATGAATCCCGCTGAAATCATTGAGTGTACCTATCAGAAGGGACAGGCGGAGTGTGAGTATTCCTTTACATAAGGATATAGGCTGTCCCAGGCTGCGGCGCTCTCCGGGGGCTTTGCGGCGGAACGGTGGGTGCCCCGGCAGGATGAGGAAGAGGATGGAAACAGAGGAGGGATATGGTTCATGGTTTATTTATCGAAAGGACGATTGACAATCCGCAACATGGAACAGGAGGACGCACAGGCGATTACAGAGGCCGAGATTGAGCAGGGCTGGGATGCGTCCGTTGAAAAATACCTGAAAAGGCTGGAAGACCAGAGGGCGGGAAAGGCAGTTTCCCTGGTGGCGGAATATGAGGGCAGGCCCGTGGGATATTTAAATGTGTATCCTAATCCTACAAGCGGCCCCTTTGTCGGGAAGGGCTATCCGGAGCTGGTGGATTTCGGGGTATTGGAAAAATACAGGAAGCTTGGAATCGGCACCGTCCTGATGGACGTGGCGGAAGAAATCGCTGCAAGGTATGCGGACGTGGTCACCATTGGCGTCGGACTCCACAGCGGTTACGGAAGCGCCCAGCGAATGTATGTGAAGCGCGGTTATATACCGGACGGCTCCGGTGTTTGGTTTCGCGATAAGGTATGTGCGCCGTATGGAGAATGTGTGAATGATGACGATCTGGTCCTGCACTTTTCGAAGAAATTGAGGTGACGGTGCCTGGAGGATGATTGATTCTTCCCAATTCCAAAAATGAAAGACAGGGAGGACGCAGAATGGTTCGGCTTGATATGGATCGGAACTGTGTGAGGGTTTATGAGGATAGCACGGTTATTGGGTCGATTGAACTGTATGATAATCTTTATCACAGGCAAAACCAGTATTTGAAAATGGATGATTTTACTTTGAAACAATACCTTCCGGGTAGCCAAAAAAGCGCAGACTACCCCTATCAAGCTTTTTCGTACGTTTTTAAGCTCGACTGAAAAACTTATGCGGCAACTACAGGGGCTTCCCAGCCAAGTGCTTTTAGCTTTTTAAGGTACGCATTTATCTTGCGTTCCTTGTTAAACTGATTGTAATAATCAGCCCCTAACTCTTTGAAAATCACACCGTCCTTGAGGATGTGGTATATGGCTACTAGCATGGAATGTGCCACCGCAACGTAAGCTCTTTTCTTCCCACGATGTGCACTGATTCGTGCAAACTGTGCAGAGAAATACGAGTTTTTGTTTTTGACCGCTGAATGGGCGCATACTACCAGTGTATCCCTCAGCAGGGCATTTCCCTTTGTGGTCTTACCGGATTTACGCTTATGCGCACTCTCATTATTTCCAGGGCAAAGCCCTGCCCATGAAGAGATATGGGCATCTGTCGGAAAACGTTCCATGTCTGTCCCGATTACGGAAATAATCGCTTGGGCACTCGTATTTCCGATACCGGGGATGTCCTGTATCACACTCGCCGCTTTCTTCTCCTCCGGCTTCATGAAGCTGTCTATGTCATCGTCCAGTTCTTTGATGTGGGCATTCAGCTCATCCAGATGGTCGAGAAGTATCCTCATCATCTTTCGCTGAAGTTCTGACATGACTCCGTTCAGGTCATCTATGATCTGTTCCTTCGTTGCTTTCAGATTGTGCGCTATGATCTTCTTTTCGTACAGGATGTCATACTCGGCGGAATCGATCTGCCTGCCCGTCAGGATGTGTTCCAGGATGTTCCTCGCGCTCTTGCCGTTGATATCCGTAATTGTGCCGGAAATTTTGATGTTGGCGCCCTCTAGCATTTTCTGGAGCCTGTTCAGTTCACGGTTACGCTCCCCAACGAGGCTCTTGCGGTAGCGGACAAGTTCACGGAGTTCCCGCTGGTCCTTATCAGGGATGTAGCTCGCCGTAAGCAGGCCATGCTGCAGAAGATCCGCGATCCACTCTGCATCCTTCACATCCGTTTTGCGGCCCGGAACGGCCTTCATATGGCGGGCATTGACTACCATGGCTTTCAGTTCACAGGTCTCAAGGATGTTGTACAGGGGTTTCCAATAGGATGCCGTGCTCTCCATGGCAACCATCTCACAACCGCCCTCTTTGAGCCAGTCAGCCATTTCGAGAAGCTCCCTGGTTGTTGCACCGAAGTCCCGTATTTCCTGTTTGCTGCCTTTTTTGAAGCAGGCCACGATGAGCTTCTTGTGCACATCAATACCACAACATTTGTCGTAAACTTTCTCCATTTTGACACCTCCGATGGATAAATTTACGGCACGGCTTCCTATCTCTTGTTATTTTACTTTACGTCCTTATATGCCGTATACGGCGGGACAGATGGTGGTGCAAATGAGGAAGCCACAGATCAGTTTACTTGACGGGCTAAATGCTCCAAATAGAAACCGACCTTTGCCGATAAGTCCAGTATACACCAGAACTTATGGCTTGTAACTACCAATAGTCTATCACTCACGATGTTTCATTTATGGTGGTGCCAAGCATCGCGGGCATGAGGGTTTACTTAGGAACTGTCGGAAAATAACTGCTACAACTTCTGTAGGAAAAAGCCCTGAAACACAAGGAAAACTGCTTTCAACTCGTAGCAGTTATTTGTAGACAATTCCTTATGACACCAGAATAAGCGAGGAATTGTTTCGGAAATTACACGACAGGATAGGCAGACCTTTACAGATCATGACAGAGTCTGAGGATGAGCCGTTGATAGAGTTTATTGTCTCCGGCGGGTTTGTGTGTAAGCGAAAATGTTATGAAGTGGAGGCGGCTCGAGAGGATTATATCGGGGAAGCCGTGACAGGGAGCATTTCGCGGGCAGGAAAAGGGGAAAAAGAATACGGTCACTGCTGCAGATTGCTGTATGACCGATATGCGGAGACACACAGGGCAATCAATCCTTTGACTGCAGAGTTCCCGGTGTTCGCATCTGACTTGCCGGATTGTGTATGTTATCAGATGAGAGAGGGAAGGATTATTGATTTTGCTTTTGTGGAGAAAATGAAATTGCGTATGTGTACGGCGAAGACGGGAGGGACTTTGTTCCCTTTGCAGAAGCTTTGGTCTGCAGTCTTTTTGCGCAATATCAGACTGTCTGTTTTGAAGCGGATGATTGTGACCGGACGGCAATGCAGTTAAAAAATTTGTTTACAAGCCGGAATGATGTCAGTTTTGACACTTATATCTATGACCGTAATTCAATATGAGAGTGATAAAGGAAGAAGTATTTCCGTTGGAAGCGGAGGTGCTTCTTTTATCCGTATGCCGTCCCACCGCAGTCTGCTGAAGAAAAAGCTCAGATCGCCGGACGCCGTTCCGGTTCCCACGCCCTGCCGGTCGCAGATCAGGACAGATTGCATTATTGCCGCAGACAGGAACCTCTTTCACCTCGTGCAATACCAGTTCATCTTTTAGCAAAATATCCATCGATACCTGAAAGGTTTCTCCCAGTATCAGCAGTTTTTCCGTCTCCGGTAATGCGATATCGGCCTCCCATTTGGAGATGGACTGTCTGCTGACATTACAGATGGATGCCAGTTCTTCCTGCGTCATTCCGTTTGCTTTTCTTAGCGCTATGATTTTCTCTGATAACTTCATTGCAGTGCCTCCTCATTGGTTTGTATTATACACAATAATGACGCTGTATGCCACCAACATGGAAGTTCTTTTCGGCAACCTGCGGTTGCGGATGGAGATTCATGATTTCGCTCTGTTTCGGATACTATAGCAGAAAGCAGATGAGCAGGAAACGTATACAGAGCCATAAAACCCCTTGACAACACAGACCATATAGTGTAGTCTGTATGTGAGACCACAAAGAATGGTCTGCAAGGAGGGAGAAAAATGCAGGAGATACAATTAGGCGTGATAGAAGCCCGCTACGCGGACATGATTTGGGAACGGGAGCCTGTCACCTCCTCAGAGCTGGTAAAGCTTACGGCAGTGGAGTTCAACTGGAAGCGCACCACGGCCCACAATGTGCTCCGGCGCTTATGCGACAAGGGGCTGTTCCGGAACGACAACGGAGTCGTGACCTCGGTGATCTCCAGAGAGGAGTTCTACTCGCTGCAGAGCCGGAAATATGTGGAGGACAGCTTTGACGGCTCCCTTCCGGCGTTCATTGCGGCGTTCACGAAAGGGAAGCCCCTTACGGAGGAGGAGACGGAAGAGATACGCAGGATTATTGACGGCAGACGGGAGGTGTGAGGATGGGCGGAGTATTCTCGAAAGTGTTGCATATGAGCATCGCGGCAAGCTGGCTGATACTGGCGGTAATCGCCTTGCGGCTGCTTTTGAGGAAAGCGCCGAAATGGATTCGCTGTATTTTGTGGGGGATTGTGGCCATCCGGCTGATCTGCCCGGTCTCCTTTGAGAGCACCCTCAGCCTGGTTCCCAACGCGGAGGACATCGCCTCTGCCATGGTTCGCTTTTCCGGGGAATCCATGGCTGCGGACGGAGGGCCGACGATTGTCAGCCCTATCGAGATAGGCGGCGGAGCGTCTATGGATGCCCGTCCTGATGGCATAGGCGGCGGAGTGCCGGTGGCCGTCCGTCCCGACGGGACAGTCCCCGGCGGGCATTCCCTGGCGGCAGAATCCAGGGCGAATCTGCCGTATCTTTGGATGGAGACAGGGGGAATCCTCTGGATGATCGGCTTAGGCTGCCTGTTGGGCTATGCGCTGATTGGTTATCTCCGCCTGCGCGGGAGCGTCTCGGAGGCCATCCTTCTGCGGGACAACATATGGATCGGGGATAGGGTGCCGTCGCCTTTCATCCTTGGGATGTTTCGCCCCAGAATCTATCTTTCTTCCAGCGCGGAGGAAAGCCAGATGGGGTACATGTTGACTCATGAGCAGGCCCATATCAGGAGGGGAGACCACTGGTGGAAGCTGCTGGGCTATCTGCTGCTTGCGGTCTACTGGTTCAACCCGCTGTCCTGGGTGGCCTATATCCTGCTGTCCAGGGATATGGAACTGGCCTGTGATGAAAAGGTGATCCGCGGGCTGGACGAAGCGGAAAAGAAATCCTATTTATTTGCACTACTGAACTGTAGTACACAGCGCAGAATGGTTCTGGCCTGTCCGCCTGCTTTTGGAGAGGTGGGAGTGAAGCAGCGGGTAAATGCGGTATTGGATTATAAAAAGCCCGGATTCTGGGTGGTGCTGGTCTCCGTTTTCGTCTGCCTGATCGTGGCGGTATGTTTTCTGACCACTTCGCCGAAGACCTGGCAGATAAAGGTGACCATACCGGCAGAGGGCACCGAGAGCTTTTATTATTCGGATGAGGAAATCAGCCCCAAGAGCAATACCCTTACCCTGTATGCCGGGGAGGGGATGGGAGACGGTATGATCGTGCTGCTCCCGGTGGAGGCCAGTCAGGAGAACGCATATGGAGAGCCGACTTACATCACGCCGGGGATGCCTGTGAAGCTGGATGTGGAAAAAGGCGCCTGGTATAAAATCGGGGTAAATAAGATGCGGGACCCGTCCGGGGAAGATAAGGTGGTGTATCTGTCGGTGGAAAATGTGGAAGTGAGGATTGCGGCGGGAGAGGAAGCGGAAGCGGGAGCGGGAATGGGAACCGGAACGGATGCAGGGATGGGAACCAGGGCGGAAGCTGATTCTGCCAATGATGCCTATATGGCCCTCCGGGAAGATGGTCAGGACATTGTGCCGGAACCTCTGGAGGGAGCGACGCCGCTGGCTTCTGCCTTTCCCATAGAGCTTCTGTTTGCGAGCGGCGCAAGCTCCTCCGGGACAGAGCTTGTGCTGAACCAGGACGGCTCATTTGCCGGACAGCATTTCGACCATGAAAATGCCACAGGCGCAGACTTCCCCAAAGGCACATGCTATCTCTGCGATTTCAGCGGGCGGTTTGAAGATATCAGGCAGATAACCCCATATATCTATTCGATGACCCTGGCCGAGCTCGACACGGAAAAGGAGGAAGGGGAGGAATGGATAGAAGATGACGTGTTATATATTGCCGCAAGACCATATGGCCTGGAGGACGGAGAGGAATTTCTGCTCTATACGCCGGGCGTTCCGCTGGAAGAGATTCCGGAGGAGTTCCTGTCATGGTGGATGGGGCGGGGGAGCTATCAGGAGGATGAGGGAAGCCGCCAGACCTTGCCTTGCTACGGACTGTTCAATATAGCCGCTGGGAAAGGGTTTTTCCAGTACGAGAGAGGCGGGGCGGAATAGTGACCGCATCGTCAGGAAATACGCATTGGAGGTTTTGGGAAAAGACTATCGAGATTCATTCTTTGGCTCTGAGGTCTGATTTCGCAATGCCTCCAATTCTGCTTTGAGCTGTTCGTTTTCAGCTTTGAGTGCATTGTTGGCTTCAGCAGCGTCTCTGAGCTGTTCGCTTAAGATGTTGACAGCTTGGAGATTCTGTTCAAAATCATGATAAAAATTGGAGAAATACTTTTGCAGTACCAGCTTTTCTATTTGCTTATATGTACCTGACGAAGGCAAAATTCGTCCGCTTTGCTGGTAAAGTATCCTATTGACACTGACAGTCCTGATATCATTCAGTTTTAATACCGAATCACGGATGATGAATGAAAATTCGCTGTTTTTCAGTAGAAACATATCACTTTTGGAATCAGGATGGTCAATGGGATGATAAACATCAGAATGCTTATGCGAATCAAAGGAAAAAATCGGGAGAACATAGAGCAGTTTTTGCTTCACGCCAATCACAAGTCCTCTATGTTCATAGGACATTTCAGGGATAAAGTTTTTCCCAAACTCAAACTGATATATTTCGCCTTTCTTTACGGCTTTATGTCGGAAAGGTTTGGTTCTGTTGTCTGCCCACCGATAATCTGATTTTGAAAAGCGGCCAAGTTCGTCAGAACTGTATGTATTTCTCAGGACGGTCTCGTTTGTTTTGTGCTTTCAGATATTCTTGCAAGTGCTGTACCTCCTTTTGAGACAAAAAGGGCATGGCGCTAACCATGCCCTGCTCTGGCTGCCCAGAGAGACCTCGTCGGTCAAATTATCCTTTCAAATGCGGCCTCGTCGGCCAAAAAACACTTTACAAGTGCGAAAGAACAATTTTGCGGAGACAGAATTTGCCTCTTTCTCTATTATACACAATTCTTCAAAAAAATCTACTGCATTTTTATGATTTGTAGATAAATTATAGGGAAGGTGAAGTCGGTCGCCTTTCACAGAGAGGTAAAACCAACTTATATTATGCTTGCATATGTAAAGGAGAGCAATCCATGATGATATTAAATTTAATCAGGAAAGACTTGATTTAGAGGAATGGGAGTGACAGTATCTCTCCGGTTGAACCGGGAAGCGGAAATATCAACCTCTGCTTTCTTGCGGCCGGCAGCTTTTTAAAGCTATAATATTCCTATACAAAGCAGGAAGCGGCCGGACAAAAGCCCATGAAAGCCAGAGCTGTCCCGGTGTGCCCGCAGCCTGTGAATGTATGAAGACATGACAAAAACCAGGAGGTACCGGAAATGATCGACCGAGAACAGATAGGAATCAGAATAGCGGCCTTGCGGAAAAAAGCGGGCCTGTCCCAGCAGGCCCTGGCCGAAAAGCTGGGGGTCAGCGCCCAGGCCGTCAGCAAATGGGAGGGAGGAAGGAACTTGCCGGACATCGACATGTTCCGGGAGCTGGCATGGCTGTTCCATATGACCATAGACAGCATCGTGGAAGGGGATCTTACATTTGCCCAGAAAAGCAGCCAGAAAGCCCTCCCAGCCAGCGTGGAAGCCCTCTTCCCGGATGCCGAAAGGCGAAGGCTCCTGGGCAGCCTGTCCACCTACTGCTCCGACACGGAACTCTACAATATCGCCAGGGAGCTGGCCGAGGGAAGCCTGGAGCTGACCGTCCAGGCGGGCATCGTGAGAACGGAAAGCGCGGCCTGTCAGGAGGGCAGAGCACACCAGGAAAGCGGCATTTGCCAGGAGGGACGCCCCAGGACGGGGGAGAGAAAGGTCTCCATACCCGCCAGCCTTCTCGGCGAGAACACGCTGCGGGAGACAGCGCCCTATTTCGCAAAGGCCCTGGGAGAAATGATGGGCAACACGGAGCCGGGGCTGCGGCGGATCGAGGAGCTGATGCGCTGCCCGGAATGCGGAGAAAAGCTTTCCCTTGGGAACAAAGACGAAAACAAGATAAGTTTTGTCTGTAAAAACAGCCATCCCTACGATGTGACAGACGGCGTGGTATATTTTGGCTCCCGTGAGATTCCTGGAGAGCTGTGGTCTCTGTACATGAGGAATTACCAGGATTATCTCCGGGAACAGCGCCATCCGGGGAATCCGCGCTATCAGATGGGTGCCGTTCCCTGTAGCGAGGTGCGCTGGCAGACGTTGAAAAAACTCCGCCCCCGGGTAATCCTGGACATGGCCTGCGGCACCTGCAACGGGCTGAAGTATGACTTGCAGCGCATCAACTGGCCCTGTCTCGTGATTATGGCAGACCTGTCCCACCGCATCCTCAAGTACAACAAGCGATATTTCAGCGAGGAGATGGTGAACCCTTACGTGGACATCGTGTGCCTGGCCTGTGACTGCGCCCATCTGCCGATTCGGGACGGCTGCATCGACATGGTGGTCTCAAACGGCGGATTTGAGAGCATGCAGTCCAAAATGATGGACGGCTTCCGGGAGGGATACCGGGTGCTGAGGCCCGGCGGCCATGCGGTGTACAACATCAGCATCGTGGGGGACCATACCTCGGAAAATACAAAAAAATGGGAATATCTATACGGTACACTGGATGAAAGCTATTCCCTGCATGAAAAACTCTACGATATAGAAGAGTGGGAACAGGTCTGCAGGAGCACAGGATACGCCGCCACAGAGACGAAAGAAATCTACGGGGAGCTGCCCGCGCCGGAGGGAGACGTGTTCCCCTTTGAGAATGAAATCTTGCAGTGGATGGGGGAGTATCTATGCGTATCGGAGAAGTAGCCGGTTCCGCGGCCCTGTGGGCATGCTGCAAAAAGGAAGCCATCGGATATACCAGAAAAAGTAATTGTAACTATTGACATTACAACGAAGACATGGTAAAATGTGATGTATCAACAAAAGTTACAACAAATATCAGGAGGTAAAAAAGATGGCAAATTTCAGCAAAGTCAGCATGGCACAGGACGCAAGGACAGAACTTCATGACAAGCTTTCCCTGACCGGGGCGGAGGTCAGCATCAACAACCTGCCGGCAGGGGCAAGTGTCCCCTTCATCCATTCCCATAAAAACAATGAGGAAATCTACGTCGTCCTTGCAGGAAGGGGAAAAGCTGTCATCGACGGAGAGGATGTAGGACTTGCGGCGGGCGACTGGATCCGCATTTCTCCCGCCGGGAACAGGCAGTTTTTTGCGGCAGAGGACTCCCCGATCAGCTTTGCCTGTATCCAGGTGAAGGCCGATTCCCTGGAAGGCTATACCATGGACGATGCGGTGGTGCAGAGTTGAGGGGATTCCGGCTTTTAAAATGACATACAGATATGCGAAAGGCACCAGGCAGGAATAGCCGGTGCCTTTCCCGCAATAAGAAATGGTTTCCCATATCCGTTTCTCATATCCGGCCTGGGTCTTATTGACGGTTTCGGCGATATATTTTATAATTGCAGCGGAAGAGCGCCTGTTAGAATTTTTTTTGAAATATGACACACTGATGTCATATTATAGGGAGTATGATAGGGGTGTAAAGCTTTCCTGGCAGGGCGGAGAGGACGGCTCATCCATCCGGCCCTGAACAGGAGGGAAAATAATCCATCGCGGAGAGAAGACGGAGGACAACACCATGGAAAACAACACAAAACAGGAACTGAAAATCTGCCAGAGCTGCGGAATGCCCATGCAGGAGGAGCAGTACGGAACCAACCAGGACGGCAGCAGGAACGAGAAATATTGCTGCTATTGTTACAAGGACGGGGGCTTTGCCCAGGACTGCACCCTGGAAGAGATGATTGACTTCTGCGCGCCTTTCGAGGTGGAGGGAGGCCGTGCCGGCACAGTGGAGGAGGCCAAAGGCATGCTCAGGGAATACTTCCCCACATTGGAGCGCTGGAGGGCGTAATACCGGGGACATAATGCCGGACAGCATAATACCGGATGACAGGATGCCGGGCGGGGAGTCTGTTTCTCATAAATAGCGCATACAGGTAACATATAAAAAAGGAACAAAACAGCCGCTGACAGCCGCTCGATGATACATACGGTAGCGCCTTCTGCCTTATGTGCCCATACAGTACGAGGAAATGTAGGCAGTGGGGCGCCTGCGCAGTGGAACAGAGGCAAAAAAGCGTCGAAAGGACGTGGGGCACAATGGAACTGTCATAAAAGGGAGAAAAGAGCGAGGGAGGAACCGCCATGTTGGAAATACCGGAAAGCCTGACCATAGCGGCGCAGTTGAATGAGACAGTAAAGGGAAAGGAAATCCGCCGGGTGGAGGCGGCCCACACGAAGCACTCCTTTGCCTGGTATTCGGGAGAACCCGAGTTCTATGCGGAAAATATGGAAGGAAAGCGTCTGGGGGAGGCGACGGGCTGGGGCAGCTACCTGGAAATAACGGTGGGGGATTATCGCTTTGCCGTTGGGGATGGAACGAATTTAAGATTCTATGCACCCGGGGAGAAGCTTCCCCAGCGCTATCAGATAAGGATTGAACTGGAGGACGGCAGCAGCCTGATCTGCACGGTGCAGATGTACGGCTCCATGTTCCTGGTGCATCCGGAGCAGTACGACAATTTCTACTACCAGGTTGCCAGGGAAAAGCCCATGCCCGGAACAAGGGCTTTTGACTATGCCTATTTCCGGGAACTGCGGCAGCAGGCCTCGGGGACGCTGTCCATGAAGGCGTTCCTGGCCACGGAACAGCGGATTCCCGGGCTGGGGAACGGGGTGCTCCAGGACATCCTGCTCCGGGCGGGGCTCCATCCGAAGAAAAAGATGGGCACGGTTCCCGAGAGCCGCTGGAAGCAGGTTTACGAGGCAGTCGCCGATACCCTGCGGAAAATGACCGCATCCGGCGGGCGGAACACGGAGAAGGACTTGTTCGGCAGGCCGGGGGGCTACGCCGTCATGCTCAGCCGCCATACAGTGGGCAGCGGCTGCCCCTACTGCGGCGCTATAATCCGGAAAGCCAGCTACCTGGGCGGCACGGTGTACTTTTGCCCAAACTGCCAGGAAATGTAGCGTATTCTCCGGGAAAGCGGGATAATAGACCCTGGCTGCCATTTTCATCGCAGCCAGGTTGCTTTCTGCGGCTCTATTGTTTTGAAAACAATCTGAAATCGATTTCAAAAATTGTTCCCAAAATGCTAAAAGGAATTGCAACAGGATCCCCATGTATGATATAATGACAACAATTGCCACACATTTGGAAACAAGGCAATCCGCTGGCTGCCGCCAGAGGTCTGTGTGGCTTTTTGTGCGTCTTAGTTTTATCTGTAACGATCTGAGACTCAGTATGCCTGACCTGAAAGACACTATAAAATCAATGTTCCAGGTAATTTCGGCTCTGCCGGGGCATACCTGACAGGAAGCGCTGCAGTTCAACGCGGATTGTCGGCAGGCCGGAAGCCTGTAGAATTTACGTGGAAAAGACGCTCCAAAAAGCTGCCCGGAAGCTGCGGAATCAGCGGCAAAGGTTTCCGAAACAGGAAGAAACGGAAAAGATATGGAGTGTGCGAAAATGGAAGGAAATGATGTAAAAAAAGGACGGAAAAACAAACGGATCGGCCGGAAGGTTGGGAACCTGGTGGCCCTGATGCTGGCGGTGAGCATAACCGTGGTGGTGGTGCTCTGTGTATGGATGTTCTACCGGCTTACCATGTCCATGATGGAGGATGTGTGCGTAAGCGGAACCAACGTGCTGGCCTATGAACTGGCAGATTACGACGGGCCGGAGGACAGGACGGCGCTTCTGGACGCCCTCAGCGAACAGATGGGCTGTGAATTCACCATATTCCATGGGAACGAAAGGGCCTATACCACGATTCAGCAGGACGGGCAGCGGGCCGTGGGCACCAGGCTTTCCGACGAGCTGTCCAGAATCGTGCTGGAACAGGGACAGACCTATGTGGGCAAGGCGTCCATTCTGGGGGAGGACCATCTGTGCTCCTATGTCCCTACAAAGGATGGGGACGGCAAGGTTGACGGGCTGATTTTTGCCGGGATTTCCATGGCGGATGTGAACAGGCAGGTCACATTTACAGTATATTTGTCATGTATTATCGGAATTGCGCTTATCATCGCAGGAATCTTCGTGGTGGGCGCTTACATCAAGCAGACGGTCTCCAAACCGCTCTTTCGCCTGACCGTGCTGGCGGAGACGCTGGAACAGGGGAATCTGGGCCTGGAGATGGGCCAGAACATGGAGGTCTCTATTCATTCCAACGATGAGATCGGCATCCTGGCCCAGAGCTTTGACCAGACCATCGGCCGTCTGCGCAATTACATCGGGGAGATTTCCCATATGTTGGAATCCATCGCGGAGGGGGATCTGACAGTGCAGATTAACCAGGAGTATGTGGGGGACTTCGCCAGAATCCGCAGCTCCCTGAACGACATCCTTGAGAAGCTCGACAAGACCATAGGCCAGATTGTTGTCAGCTCCGAGAGCGTTTCCGGCGGGGCGGCCCAGATGTCCGCCGCGGCCCAGGGACTGAGCCAGGGCTCCGTGGAGCAGACCGGTGCCGTGGAGGAGCTGGAGAGCACCATGGAGGAAGTTGCGGGCAGGATCAAGCAGACCGCGGACAATGCGGGCCAGGTTCAGGAGCAGGCCGGGGAAATGGGCCGGCAGCTGATTGAGAGCAACCAGAAGATGCAGGAAATGGTAGTCGCCATGGAGAAAATCAACAGCAGCTCCGGCGAAATCGGAAAGATCATCAAGGCCATAGAGGATATCGCGTTCCAGACCAATATCCTGGCCCTGAACGCCTCTGTGGAGGCCGCCCGGGCAGGAGAGGCCGGCAAGGGCTTCGCGGTGGTCTCCGGGGAAGTCCGCAGCCTTGCGGGCAAGACGGCGGAGGCTTCCAAGACCACGGCGGCCCTGATCGAGCGCTCCATCGCGGCTGTGGAAGAGGGGGCTTTGATTGCGGATGCCACGGCGCTGCAGCTGGAAGGCGCGGTCGTGCAGGCCCAGGGTATCGTAGGGACCATCAACAATATCGCCGACGATGCCAGGACCCAGGCGGAGGCTATGGAGCAGATACAGAGCCAGATCGGCCAGATCGCCAGCGTGGCCCAGAACAATTCCGCCACGGCCCAGGAGAGTTCCGCTACCAGCGAAGAACTCAGCGACCAGGCCGGCCTGCTCAGGCAGCTGGTGAAGACCTTCCGGCTCCGCAGAGGACAGTGACGGCCTTCGAACATTCTGTAGAGTTCATATGTATGTGGAGAAAATCTAAGCTGCACCTGGAAGAATGGAGCTGTCGCATGGAGCCTGAATAGACAGGACATGACAGGCCCTCAGAATGCCCTGATGCCAAGGCGGCAGTGCCGTGCGGCATGGTGGAAGACGGAAAATGGCTGTATCGGAAAGATTGGAAAGATTTCTGCACAGAGGGGTAGGAAAAAACAGGAAACTATGGTAAAATGACACCGTCGTTTCCTGTTTTTGGTTCGGACAGGAGGACAGGAAGGACAGGAAAGGCGCGGATGAGGAGGAACTATGGCACCAGAGAACAGGATTCATCACAGGAAATCTTCCGGGAGGACTTCCCGCAGCGATAGAAAGGAAAACAGACGGAGAAGGCTTGCGGCTCTTTTTTTGGCATGCGTCATTCTGGCAGCGGGGGGGATCCCGGTCGCAGGAGGGACTGTGTCGGCGGGAGAGACCGGGGCCGTGGCCGTGTCGGCGGGGGCGGATATAGGCTCAAACAGCCGGACAGTCAGGGCGGGCATTTTTCACTTCGACGGATACCACATGAAGGACGAGGACGGGAACCTGAGCGGCTACGGCATCGAATTCCTGAACATGGCCGCGGAATATTCCCACCTGAATTTCCAGTATGTGGAATATGACAAATCCTGGAACGATATGCTCACCATGCTGGAGGCGGGCGATATCGACGTGGTCACATCGGGGCGGAAGACGGAGGAATGGGAAGAAAAGTACGCTTTTTCACTGCCCATCGGGCGCAACAGCACCATTCTGTCCATCCAGGCGGACAATGACAGGCTCCACAGCGGCGACTACGATACCTATGAGGGCATGGTGATCGGGGCAGTGGAGGGCAGAAGCCAGAAGCAGAGCCTGGAGGAATTTGCCCAGGAGCACGGTTTTTCCTACCGGATTGTGGAATACGGAGGCGCGGACGAGCTGACCGCGGCTCTGCAGGCGGGAGAGGTAGACGCAATCCTGTCTACAAGTCTGCGGAAAACAGAAAATGAGAGGACGCTGGACGTCATTGAAACCGACTATTTTTATGCCATTGTGCGGAAAGAGGACACGGAGCTGCTCCATGAGATCAATTACGCCATAGGGCAGATGGACATCAATGAAGGGGACTGGATGAACGTTTTGGCTTACAGATACTACGGGCCGGTGTATTCGGATTCCACCCTCTTCACCGAACGGGAGAAGGCCTATATCCAGGATGTGATAGCGGGCCGGAAGACCATTACTGCCATAGCCATCGGGGACAGGGAGCCTTACTCCTATGTGGAGGACGGGGAGCTGAAAGGCATCATGCCGGATTATTTCGCCGCAGTGATGGACATGGCGGGACTGCCCTATGAGCTGGTGGTGACCCCGGACAGGGCAAGTTATTTTGAGCTTGCGGACAGCGGCAGCGTGGATGTGATTATCGACAAGAAAGACTTTGAACCTGTGACGGAAGGGATGGCCAGCCGGGGGTTCGGCACGGATACTTACCTGACGGCCGGGGTGGCAAAGGTGACCAGGAAGGATTTTGACGGCGAAATCACTGCGGTGGCCATTGCGGAGACCCAGGACAATGCCCCCATCGAGCAGGGGCTCACAGGGGACGCGGAGCTTCTCTATTACCCCACCAGGGAGGCGGCGCTGCAGGCGGTCATGGACGGAGAGGCGGAGGCGGCTTTTGTCTACACGTATACGGCACAGCTTTTCGTGAATAATGATTTCACGGATTCCCTGCATTACGCCATTATGAACGACGTGAGTTTTTCTTTCCGGATGTATGTCCGGGAGGGCTGCGACAGAGAGCTTCTGACCATACTGAACAAATGTATCGACCAGATGCCGGATGAGGTGATGAACCAGCTGGTGACGACATACACGGTTTATACGCCACAGGATTTGAGGTTTGCGGATTTTTTGCGGATTCACCCGGAGGCGATGATGGGGGTGGGGCTGACGGTGGTGCTGGCTCTTGGGGTCATCCTGGCCCTGGTGATTAGAACCCGCTGGAACAAGAAGATTTTAGAGACCACGGAGGAGGCCAACCGGGAGTTGCTGGAGCAGCTTGCCATCGTGGATGCGCTGAGCCGTGATTTCGTCAACGTCTTTGCGGTAGATGTCGGGCGGAACCGGGCAAGGATTATCAAGATGATGGGCTATGTGACCACGGGGCTCCACGGGGATGTGAAGGAGGAGTTCACTTATGACGTGATCATGGACAGGTATATCCGGGAGCGGGTGTATGAGGAGGATCAGGCCGGTCTGAAGGAGGCCCTTGCCCTGGAAAATGTGCTGCGGAAGCTGGAGACGGGCAGGGATTATCAGGGAAACTACCGGGTGAAGGACGGGGACGAGGTGCACAATTACCAGTTTTCCTATGTCCATGTGAAGAAGAGCGATTTCCGGAAGGAAGGGTTCATCCTGGCCGGGTTCCGGAACATCGATGAGACCATCCGGGAGGAACAGGTGCAGAAACTGATGCTGGCGGAGGCTTTGGGGGAGGCCCAGTATGCCAACAATGCCAAGACCACTTTCCTCAACAGCATGTCCCACGACATTCGCACCCCCATGAACGCCATCATCGGGTTCACTTCCCTGGCGCTGTCCCACATCGACAACCGGGAGCTGGTGAAGAACTATCTGGAGAAGATCATTACCTCCGGTAACCATCTGCTGAGCCTGATCAATGACGTGCTGGACATGAGCCGCATTGAGAGCGGGAAGGTGAAGATTGAGGAGAAGGAGGCCAGTCTGCCGGAAATCATCCATGACCTGAAGACCATCGTGCAGTCGGACGTGAAGGCAAAGCAGCTGTCCTTCTCCATCGATGCCCAGGATGTGACAGACGAGTTCATCATCTGCGACAGGCTGAGACTGAACCAGGTGCTGCTGAACCTGCTGAGCAATGCGATGAAGTACACTAAGCCCGGCGGCGCCGTCAGCGTGCGCATCATCCAGACCGGGGACGCGCCGGAGGGCTGTGCGGCCTTTGAGTTCCGGGTCAAAGATACCGGCGTGGGCATGAGCAGGGAGTTCATGGAGCATCTCTTTGAGCCCTTCGAGCGGGAACAGACTGCCGCCATCAGCGGGATTCAGGGCACCGGCCTGGGGCTTTCCATTACCAAGAACATCGTGGACATGATGCACGGCACTATTGTGGTGGAAAGCGAGCCGGGAAAGGGCAGCGAATTTATTGTGTCTTTCTGTTTCCGGGTTGCCGGAAAACCGTTGAAGACGGAACATCTGTCCCAACTGGCGGGCAAGCGGGCGCTGGTGGTGGATGACGATATCAATACCTGTACCAGCGTCAGCAGGATGCTTTCCGCCATGGGTCTGCATCCCGACTGGACTACCCTGGGGAAGGAGGCGGTGGTCCGCAGCCGGTTTGCCCTGGAGCAGGAGGAGCCCTTTGACCTGTATCTGGTGGACTGGATGATGCCGGATATGAACGGCGTGGAGACTGTCCGCAGAATCCGCAGAATCGTGGGGGAGGAGGCGCCCATCATTATTTTGACAGCCTACGACTGGGGGGACATCGAGGAGGAGGCCCGGGAGGCCGGGGTCACTACGTTCTGCTCCAAGCCTGTCTTCCTGTCGGAGCTTTGCAATGTACTGACGGCGCCCTACGGGACAGGGGAGCAGAAGGAACAGGAAGAGGCGCTTCCCCCGTGCTTTGAGGGGAAGAAGATTCTTCTGGTGGAGGACAATGAGATCAACCAGGAGATCGCCAGGACTATACTGGAAGAGGCTGGCTTCGTGGTGGACACGGCGGAGGACGGCACAGTGGCTGTGGAGAAGATGAAGGAGAACCCGGCGGGCACTTATGATTTGATTCTGATGGATGTGCAGATGCCCATCATGAACGGGTACCAGGCCACCCGCGCCATCCGTGCCCTGGAGGATTCGGCCAGGGCTGCCATTCCCATTGTGGCCATGACTGCCAATGCTTTTGACGAAGACCGCATGCTGGCGCTGGAAGCAGGCATGGACGGGCATATCGCCAAACCGATTGATATCGCCATGCTGATGGAGACGCTGCGGGAGATTTTGAAAGGGTAGGGGATGGCGTTGGCGACTGGCCGGCGCCTCGTATTCAGGGGATGTTTGGCTTTTGCAGGATTATGCCGGAGGCCGCGGAAATTTGCCGTATGCCCCGATTTGCCGGGGAATCGGCAGCGGCCAGACAGAGTGTCAAAAACCGCACCCTGGCAGAAGGCAAGGGTGCGGCTTTTGGCGGTTAGGCTAATTTCTGGAGTTTTCCGCTATGTTCCATGATGACCTGTTTCATGATTTCATTATCGGCCTGGAGCGCTTCGTATCCTTCTACGGAATCCTTGTATCTTTCGTAGGTGGAGAGATAGCAGGCTTCGATAGTGTTCAGTCTTGGCATGATTTGATTTTCCTGGAACAATTTTATCTGGCGTATTTCGGTCTCGAGATTGGCTTTGACAGACTGTATCTCAGCCTGCAGCTCAGTCCTGACAGACTGTATCTCAGCCTGCAGCTCAGTCCTGACAGACTGTATTTCGGCCTGCAGCTCGGTTTTGACAGACTGTATTTCAGCCTGCAGCTCGGTTCTGACAGACTGTATTTCGGCCTGCAGCTCGGTTCTGACGTATTGTATTTCGCTTTTCAAGGTTTGTATTTCATTTTTTATCGGCTGTATTTCTGCTTTCAATTTTACGTCCAACAATTGCGAAATTGCCAGCAGATCATCATTCGTTAATGCCATAATGGTATACCTCCTTTCAAAGACTATGTCCATCATATCACACGGAAGCCGGATTGTCATCGGATTTTTTCGGGATTTTCCAGATTTCGACAGAATTCGCGTCTATGGCACGCTGTCTTGTCTCATTTTTTCATTTTTGGGATTCCATAGCAGTCAAGGCCTATGCTCACAGGCATCCCATATCGGGCGGTAGGGTTAATGCATAAAAGATGGAGCCAATATCCGTGGGGAAGACGCTTGCTCCAGCCATAGTCATCCCACCGGCACAAATCATGGCGCGCAAAGCCGTTGTGTTCCGCAAATCGTTTCGTCAGCGTCCTGGCGCTCACCGGTCTGGCGGGCGGCGTTTTCCCTGCCTTGTGATAGACTGCCGCCAGCGTTCCTGCGCCTGATTTGCGCCAGGCATCAAAACGCGGGCGCATATCGTCCAGCCTGCGGGCGATTTCCTTTCGCATTTCCCAGGGAAAGACCACCCGGACACACTGTTTCACCGGCTTTCCAATCCGCCGCGCAAAACGCTCCGCCACCGCCAACTCAGCACCTCCCTCAAAACAGGCGGTATCGCAACAAAAGCATTATCTTTCCGCTTGAAATCAAAAATAGCATTCAGGAACATCCGCATAGCCATAACCTCGCCTTTTGTTCAATCTCTGCCGTGGAATGAATTAGGCCTTGACAAACCTACCGATGGTATGTTAATATGAAACCTACCAAAGGTATGTAAGAGAGGTGGGGAAACGTGGCGAGGAACAAGCATCCGGAAGAGACTGTCCGGCTCATTCTGGACGTGGCTTTCCGTCTGTTTATGGAAAAGGGATACGAGAACACTTCCATCCAGGACATCATCAGTGGGCTGGGGGGGCTCAGCAAGGGGGCCATCTATCATCACTTTAAGTCAAAGGACGATATCCTGGTGGCCGTCATAGACAGGATGACCGCGGAATCCAACCAGGCCCTTGCCGACATCCGCGACCGTCTTGATCTGAACGGCAGAGAGAAGCTGAAAGCGATTTTCAAGGCATCCATCTGCCGGCCTGTCCAGGACGACATTTTTACGGTAGCTCCCAATTTCCACAATAATCCGAAGCTTCTGTTCAGTCTGCTGCATGACACCATTGAAGAGGTGGCGCCGCACTATATCCTGCCCATCCTCCGGCAGGGGATTTCGGACGGCTCCATTGGGACGGCGTACCCGGAGCAGCTGGCGGAACTGATTCTGCTGGCGGCCAATATCTGGATGAATCCCATGATATTTGACAGCTCCGTGGAGGAATCCTGCCGCAAATTCATGGTACTGGGCCAGATGCTGCAAGGGTTCGGGCTGGATATCGTGGATGGGGAGATGCTGGAGAAGCTGCGGGAGCTCACGGCAATCTATCAGAACTCCCACGGGGACAGCGGCTCTGCCGGGCAGGGGTGAGCCGGGTTACATGGCAAATTTTGTACCGCGGGAACCTGCTGTATAGGGAGCTGATACCATTGGGTACTGAAAATCTGTCCTGTGAAAGGGGCAGATATCTTTTAAACTTGATACATACCAACCGGCGGTATCAATAACTGCGGAAAGATACAAATTGGAATGGATGAAACTACGGCCATCCGCTTACCTGTGGGCAATCGCCGGGATGGTTTCCTGCCTGGTGGCCATGATGTATGCGACAGCCCATCTGTTCCGGATTGAGCCCAGGATGGCTCCCGGCAATCTGAACCTGGTCATGTGTGGGCTGGGGCTGTCCTGGCCGGGGCTGCCGGTGGGGCCTGTCAGGTTCTGGCAGGCGGAATTAATGCGATGGAGGTTTAGAGAATGAATGAAAAACTGTTTTCCAAAGATTTTACGCTGGTGGTGATCGGCCAGATTGTCTCCCTGTTCGGCAATGCCACCATCCGGTTCGCGCTGCCCCTGTACCTGCTGAATCTGACGGGGTCGTCGGCCCTGTACGGAACCGTCACGGCCTGCGCCTTTGTCCCGGCCATTTTGCTGTCTCCCATAGGCGGCATTGTGGCGGACAGGGTGAATAAAAGGAATATCATGGTGGCGCTGGACTTCTTCACGGCGGCTGTGATCCTGGGCTTTTCCCTGCTGCGGGAGGGCGGCCAAATGGTGCTTCTGCTGACGGTGACCATGATGCTCCTGTACGGCATCGCGGGGGCCTATCAGCCAGCGGTACAGGCCAGCATCCCCGCCCTGGTGCGCCAGGAGCATTTCATGGCGGCGAATTCCGTCATCAATACGGTGAGTTCTTTCGCCTCTTTGATCGGTCCTGTGCTCGGGGGCATTCTGTACAGCGCTTATGGGCTGGAGCCGGTTTTGCTGGTCTGCATGGTGTGCTTTGTGCTGTCGGCGGTGATGGAGATTTTCATCCGGATTCCGTTTCAGAGACAGGCTTCCGGGGGCGGCGTCTTCCGGACGGTCAGGGCCGATTTCGGGGAGAGCGTCCGTTTCATCCGGAAGGAGAAGCCCATAATCGGGAAAGGGGTTGTGATGGTCTGCGGGATTAATCTGTTCCTGTCCGCGATGATTGTGGTGGCGCTGCCCTATCTGGTGACGGAGGTGCTTGACCTGGAGGCTTCTCTGGCCAACAGGCTCTACGGCTTCGCGGAAGGGGCGCTGGCGGCGGGCGGGCTGGCCGGGGGGATCGGTGCCGGTATCTTCGCGGACAGGCTGAAAATCCGGCGGGCCGGCAGTCTTGTGGCAGCCGCGGCGGTCTGCGTGTTTCCCATGGGTGCGGCTCTGCTGCTGTGCCCCTCCGGCATGGTGAATTATGTGATTCTGACGCTGTGCTGCTTTGTCATCATGGTGTTCTCCACTATGTTCAGCGTGCAGATGATGTCTTTCATCCAGACGGAGACACCTCAGCAGTTGATCGGAAAGGTGATAGCGGTGGTCCTCACCGTCTCCATGTGCGCGCAGCCCCTGGGCAATGCGCTGTACGGGGTTCTGTTTGAGGTCTGCAGGGGGCTTGAATACGCAGTCGTCTTATTTTCCGGAGTGACGTCCCTAGGGATTGCCCTGGGGGCGGTCAGGATTTTCCGGGGCTTTGGGGCGGAAACGGAATGATGGACTGCATTAGAGATTGACGAGGATGTCTTGAGAAAGCGCGTGCTTTGGCGGAAAGCAGCGCTTTCTTCGTGTGAGGGATGTATGAGGAACCTACCGGGATTCCGGCATCCGGAAGCCCGCCAGTGCCCTGTTGAGGTAGTCGTTGAAGGGCTTCATGGTTCGGAAAAGCCCCGCCGCTTTTGCGAGGAGCGCCTCCCCGTCCCGCAGCTCCGCGTCCCGGAGCGGATACTCCAGATACCAGCTCTTGTACTTCAGATATTCCGCCTGGGGGTGCTCCTTTTCGTATCCGGCGGGGACGTTTTTCAGCGCATTCCCTTTTACGGTGAAAAGTTCCCGGAACGCGGGCTCCCGGAGAATCCCCTCCCATTCATCCCCGTTTTGGGCGATATGATCCCGCACCATTTTGGTGGCTTCCTTGAACATATCCGCGAACAGCCCGCCGCCCAAAAAGGACTGATCGCCGGGCTTCAGCATCAGATAATACCCCACAGGCACCGGCAGTTTCCCGCCGGAGGAGATATGGGCCCGGAAAGCCGGGTTATAAGGCGATTTGTCATGGCTGAACCGGGTGTCCCGCACCAGCTTGAAGGTAAGGTCTTTGGGCTGGTGCTGCAGGACGCCGCCGTCGAACCTGCCGATTTCCAGCATCAGCTCCTGCAGGAATTCCTCGAAGGCGGCATTGGCCCTCCGGAAGAACTCCTTGTTGGCATGGTACCATTCGCGATTGTTGTTTAAACTTAACTCCGTTAAATAATCCATGATAATTTGAATATTCATAAACGCTCCTTTCCTGAATCAATTTGCGCGACAAATTTTACATAACAGATGCACTCTGCACAACAGATGCACTTTACCTAACAGACGTACTCTGCACAACAAATATGCGCTGCACAGCCGATGTGTTTTTCACCACCGAAAGCTGCGTGGAATCCAGGAATTCCCGGATAAGGCTCCTGGTGCGCTCGGGCGCCCGGTAAGGCCTGCAGAAGGAAAAGTCCTGGGACAGATTGTCAATCTCCTCCATGGCGCATTTCACGTCGAGCATAGTGCCGAGGGGAATCTTCCCGGCGCTGGTGTAATCCAGCCGCAGGGGATCAAGCCTGTGGCTGGAAATCGCGTAATTGATCCTGTCCCTGCACCGGCATCTGCCGCTTCCGTATTCGCCGCAGTAGGTTCCCAGGAAATCCGCCATCTTTTTGCGGATCCGGGAGAGCTTCTGGCGGTAAGCCTCCGGGGTCATGTCCAGAATCTCCCCAGCCATGCGGCTGTCCAGCCGGAACATGGTTCCCAGGATGAAGATGCATCTGCTGTCCGGATCAAGGCACTGCAGCATCACATTGGTACAGGACAGCTTCAGCTCTTCCGCCAGAACCGATTTCTCCACGTCCTGGGTCATGTCCGGCACATCCTGTATCCTCGCGTTCACGATGTCGTCCCCATAGTATTCGAAGCTCAGCGGATGCTGTGCGAACATATGTTTCCTGTAGTCCTTCAGATGATTCACGGCAATGCGGAAGACCCATGTGGCAAAGGCGCTCTCCCCTCTGAAAGAGGAGAGATGGGTAATCACTTTGAGCAGGATATCCTGGGCGGCGTCCTCCGCGTCCGGAAAGGTGCCCAGCATCCGCAGAGACAGGTTGAACACCATATCCTGTATGCCCGTGACCAGCGTCTCCAGGGCTTCTTTCTCCCCGGCAGTGGCTTTTTCGATTAAAGACTGCAGTTCTTCCTTAGTTTTCTGGCTCATAGATTTGTCTCCTTGTGCTGTTTTTTAATCCCTGTTATATTAGACAGGGCATTCCTGTCTTTGTGACAGAGAATCTATCTCTTTTTTATCCTGTTTTCAGGCCGTGTGTCAAGAGCCTGTTTGTCCGCACTGTAGGGACCGCCCGCCGCGCCCCCCCGGAAGCCGCGCCCGGAACCGGGTAATCAGCCAAATGCAGCATGGGAAAATCTTTTTTTGCCAAATACCTTGAAAGAAAGGCGTCAGGCATGTTATATTGAAAGGCAGGTCAATATGTGGATTGTGCTTTTCGGAGGTAGGAAGAACAGGCATGTTAAAGCGATTTTATCCGGATAATGAAGTGGAAAGCGCCTATGGCATCGATTACGGAGGGCTGTATGCGAGAGGATATCGGGGCATCATCTTCGACATAGACAATACTCTGGTGCCCCATGGCGCGCCTGCCGACTGGAGATCGAAAGAGCTTTTCCGAAAGCTGCGGGAAATGGGATTCGATACAGTGCTCCTGTCTAATAACAAGGAGCCTCGGGTAAAGCCCTTTGCAGACGATATGCCGTCAAAATATATTTTCAAAGCCGGAAAGCCCGGGCAGGCGGGATATGAGAAAGCCATGGAGCTGATGGGAACCGATTCCAAAACCACCCTGTTCGTGGGCGACCAGCTTTTTACGGACGTGTGGGGGGCAAAAAAAGCAGGAATCGTCACGTATCTCGTGAAGCCAATCAATCCCAAAGAGGAGATTCAGATAGTCATCAAGCGCAGGCTGGAATGGATTGTCCTGTTCTTTTATCATAGGAAGAAACAGGCTGGGAAAGGCTGAGGGAAATCTGGAATTCTGCAGTAAGGTAACAGCATCGGAACAGGAGGAAAACAGCACGATGAAGATAGACGGATACACCCGCGTCTGCGGCGTGATGGGATGCCCGGTGGAACATACCATGTCGCCGGCCATACATAACACTTTGGCGGAGAGCCTGGGCGAGAACCTGGTATATGTGCCGTTCCGCGTCCCGGCCGGACACGCGGGGGATGCGGTGAAAGGGGCTTTCGCATTGAACCTTTTAGGGGTGAACGTGACCGTGCCCTATAAAAGTGAAGTGATTCCCTTTTTAAAGGAAATAGATTCTCTGGCGGAGACGATTGGCGCCGTGAACACCCTGGTTCGCACAGAGGGCGGCTTCAAGGGATACAATACGGACATGCCCGGCCTGTACCGGGCCATGTGCGAGGACGGTGTGGAGATAGCGGGAGAAAAGGTGCTGATTCTGGGAGCCGGGGGCGTGGCAAGGGCCGTGGCCATCCTGGCGGCGGAAAAGGGAGCGGGCCGGATCGTCATCCTGAACCGCACGCAGGAGAAAGCGCAGAAAATAGCAGAAGAAGTGAACCTCCTGGCTGGCAGACGGCTGGCGGAGGCGAAAGCGCTGGAGGAATACGCTTCGCTGCCGGCGGAAAAGTATCTGGCCATACAGGCTACCAATGTAGGGATGTTCCCCAAGGTGGAGAAAGCGGTCATCGAAGATGCCGCTTTCTATGAAAAAATCCACACCGGCTACGACCTTGTCTTCAATCCGGCCCGGACCAGGTTCATGTCCCTGGTGCGGGAAAGCGGGGGCAGGGCTTTCGGAGGCCTGAAGATGCTGCTGTATCAGGGAATCATAGCTTATGAGCTCTGGACAGGGGCGGAGATTGACTCCGAACTGGCAGGGAAAGCCTATGGGGAGATGCGGAAAGCCATGAAGATTGAATGATGCATCCTGCTGTCCGCAGACAGATGAAAAAGACGGAAAAACAGAAGCAGGGAGACAGAAGATGGGGAAGAAAAATGTGATTTTGACCGGCTTCATGGGGAGCGGCAAGACCTCTGTAGGTCTGAGGCTCTCCTACAGGCTGCGCAGGCCCGTGGAGGATACGGACAAGCTGATAGAGCGCAGAGAGGGGCGCAGCATCAGCGAGATATTCGCGAAAGAGGGAGAGGCTCATTTCCGGCAGCTGGAGACCGCGCTGCTGGCGGAGCTGGCGGAAAGGAGCTACACCGCTATCTATTCCGTGGGAGGCGGCACCCCGGTCCGGCCGGAGAACAGGAAGCTTTTAAGGCAGCTGGGGAAAGTGGTACTGCTGCGGATAAAGCCTGAGACAGTGTACGAAAGGCTGAAAGAAGATACCACAAGGCCGCTTTTGCAGTGCGGGGATCCCCTGAAGCGGATACGGGAGCTGATGGAGAGCCGGAAAGAAGCCTACGAGTCCTGCGCCGATGTCATCCTGGACGTCGACGACATGGAGATGGAGGATATCATAGGAGAGATAGAAAAGGAGATGAACCGAATGAAGCTTTTAGTGATCAACGGACCCAATATCAATTTCCTGGGAATCCGGGAGAAGAGCATATACGGCGCGCAGGATTACCAATACCTGCTGAACCTGATTCAGAAAAAGGCGCAGGACACCGGGAACGACATTGAAGTATACCAGAGCAACCACGAGGGAGCCATCATCGACAGGATTCAGGAGGCTTACTTTGACGGAACGGAGGGTATCGTTATCAATCCCGGAGCCTACACTCATTACAGCTACGCCATCCGGGACGCCCTTGCCAGCATCACGGTGCCCAAGGTGGAAATCCATATCTCGGACATCACGAAGCGGGAGGAATTCAGGAAAGTGTCCGTGACCGCTCCTGTCTGTGACAGACAGATTTACGGACTGGGCCTGGAGGGGTATCTGAAAGCCATCGAGTATATCCTCCAGAAAGCAACATAATTTTTTCCAAGTTTTTTTCAAAAACAGTTGAAATTTGTACTTGTTTATATTAAACTAGTCTAGGATTATATTTGTGAGTAAAATTAGGAGGAATATGATATGATTTCTGCAGGTGATTTCCGAAACGGTATTACCATTGAGTATGATAACAATGTGTATCAGATTATTGAATTCCAGCATGTGAAGCCCGGAAAGGGAGCTGCTTTCGTCAGGACGAAGCTGAAGAACATCAAGAGCAGCGGCGTGATTGAGAAGTCTTTCCGCCCTACTGAGAAATTCCCCCAGGCCCGTATTGACAGGAAAGATCTGCAGTATCTGTATGCGGACGGAGACCTGTACTATTTTATGGATACAGAGAGCTATGAGCAGATTGCCCTCAACAGCGAGACCGTGGGCGATGCGCTGAAGTTCGTAAAAGAAAATGAGATGTGCAAGATCTGCTCCCATAACGGAAGCGTATACTCTGTGGAGCCTCCTCTGTTCGTGGAGCTGGAGATTACGGATACCGAGCCCGGGTTCAAGGGAGATACCGCCACAGGAGCATCTAAGCCCGCCACCGTGGAGACAGGTGCGCAGGTGGCAGTTCCTCTGTTCGTGAATCAGGGAGACAAGATTAAGATTGACACCAGGACAGGAGAGTATCTGTCCCGCGTCTGATTTCAGGTTTATGCTGCTCTTTCTAGTGTCTGCCAGAGCGCGGGCGCTGTTGCGCATGTTGATGAGAAATGGTAAGGACAGCGCAGAAAGAGGAAGAGTATGAATATAAACGAATTCGCAGAAAAAATCTGCAGTGCGGTGAAGAAAGAACTCGGTGCAGGTTACCGGGTGGAATGCAAGGAGGTACGAAAGAACAACGGGGTCATCCTCCACGGACTTCTGGTTCTGGGTGAGGACAGGAATGTGGCGCCGACGATTTATCTGGATACTTTTCTGGAGGCGTATGAAGCGGGAGCTGCGTTCAAGTCTATCTTACAACGGCTGTTGGAAATCTGCCGGGAAGATATGGCGAAAGGAACCGTTGACATGGAATTTTTCCGGTCCTTTGAGCAGGTGCGGGACAGAATCTGTTACCGCCTGATCGGCAGGAAAGGAAATGAAGAACTGTTGGAAGATATACCATATATTGAATTTCTGGATTTGGCAATCTGTTTTTACTATGCCTACCATGGAGATGCCCTGGGAGACGGGACGATTCTCATCCATAACTCCCATCTGGATCTCTGGGAGACTTGTACGGCAGAGCTGTTCGGTCTGGCGAAGCGCAATACTCAGAAGCTGTTCCCCTGGGTGTGCAGCTCTCTCACAGAGGTGCTGGGAGAGATGGCGGGACAGGAAATCAGCCCGGAAGAGGCCACGGTGCAGGAGGAGTTCCTGCAGGAGATGCCTCTGCAGGTCCTGAGCAATGTAAAGAGGACCCACGGAGCCATCTGCATGCTGTATCCGGGCGTGCTGGAGGCGCTTGCCGCAAAGGAGGGGCGGAATTTCTACATCCTGCCCAGCTCCATCCATGAGGTGATTCTGCTGGCGGACACAGGTGCCGGCTCGGCGGGAGAACTCAGGAAAATGGTCGCAGAGGTGAACAGTACACAGGTCGCTCCGGAAGAAGTCCTTTCTGACAGTCTTTACTATTTCGATTCCACCGATAAAAGGGTCAAAATTATTTTCTAAGAATTTCCTTGAATTTATAGTAGACATATCAAACATTTTGTGATATTATAGTCAAAGCGATGTAACAATTTTGTAATATTTGCATCCGTAGTCTAATGGATAGAACGAAGGCCTCCGACGCCTTTAATGCAGGTTCGATTCCTGTCGGATGCATTTACATCGCTTTGGCTTTTATTTACCATATCAGAAAGGAGCCGCAAGCGGCTCCTTGTGTCACGGCACAGTTATGCGGCGCATGGCGGGCCGTTGTATTGTCTGTAAGGAAGGTGTGAAGATATGTCAAATGATAATAAGATGTCAATTCGTGATTCTATTGTAAAATATTCCAAATTCCTGTTCCCTGCCATCGTGATTCTGGTAGCGGCATGTACGGTCTCCTATGCGCTGGGGGCCAACAGCAGGAAGACAGAGCAGCCAGAGGAGTCTGCGCCGCCCGCGGAAGAGACTGTGGCGCCGGTGAGCCTGGAAGGAGAGGGGAGCGATGAACAGCCGGAGGAGGACGCGCCCAAGGAGACGCCGCTGATACTCAGCGAGGATGCCGGTATCCAGGCGCTGATTGCCTCTTATTATGACACTATGGCTTCCGGGGACAGCGCTGCCATGACGGCCCTGTATGATGAGCTGACGGAGAATGAACAGCTGCGCTGCGAGGAAATGGCCAAGTACGTGGACCATATCTCGAATGTGGAGGTTTATACGAAAGACGGTCCTGAGACGGGAGCGATATTGGTTTACGCTTATTACCGGATCAGTTTCCTGAACCATGAGGAGGAGGTTCCCGGCTGGCAGATGTTCTATGTCCGCGACGATGGGCAGGGCGCTTACCATATCAAAAACGAGAAGAACTTCACAGAGGAAGAGAAGCAGTATATCAGTGACATGTCAGGGCAGGATGATGTGATAGAGTTCCATAACCGCGTGACTGTGGAATACAATGCGCTGATGGAAGCCAATCCTCAGATGCTGACCTATCTTGGAGAGCTGGGCACGCAGGTGAATGCGGCCGTGGGCGTGCGTCTGGCTGAACAGAATGCGGTACCGGCAGAGGGCGATGGACAAGCCGAGGGCACGGAGGCACCGGCCGGCACAGAGACTCCGGATGCTGCAGCTCCGGCGGAGAGTACGCCTCAGAGCGCCCTGGCGACTACCACTGTCAATGTCAGAAGTTCCGACAGCGAACAGGCTGACAGGCTGGGACAGGTAGAGGGCGGCACCAGGGTCCAGGTGCAGGAGGTTCGCGCCAACGGCTGGACGAAGATTGTCTACGATGGTGCAGACGGCTATATCAAAACAGAGTTCCTGCAGATGGAGGAGAGTGCCGAGGGCCAGGAAGTGGTCGGCACTGTGACCGCGAACACCAATGTCAATGTGCGCGCCGCCGCGAGCGAGACTGCCGAGCAGCTGGGAATCCTGGTAGGCGGGGACACAGCGGAGCTTCTGGGAACGGAAGGCGACTGGTGCAAGATAAAGTTTGACGGCAAGGCAGGTTATGTGAAAGCTGAATTTGTCACTCAGTAATGTATAAAATCCTGAAATAAGGAAAGCCTTTTATGGAGAACGGACAGTTCTTTATAAGAGGCTTTTTCAGACAGGAAGGAGATACATTTGCGATGAAATCACAGGAGGCGACGGTATACAGGGAGATACAGAGAAATACAGAGATGGCGATGAAGGCAATCGACACGATTTCGGGAAAGGTGTACGATGATGACCTTGCGCTGCAGATTTCCAGACAATCCTTAAAATATGCGGAACTTTACAATGAGGCATCAAAACAGCTGATGGAGGGAAAGGCGGAGTGCTACCAGAGCAATGCCCTTACCGATGCCATGCTCAAGACGGGCATCCACTACAATACCATGCTGAACACCAGCACGGGGCATATCGCGGAGATGATGATCAAGGGGAGCAACGAAGGCATACTGGAGATGGAGAAGGTGCTGAAGCACAATGAGAACGCGGGGGAGCGCCCTACGGCTCTGGCGAAGCAGCTGATCGACTTCGAGCAGAGCAATATCAAACGCCTGAAAGATTATCTGTAGTGCAGGCGCAGGGGCGGAATTGGAAAAGTTGTGCAAATTGATTAAAAAAATCCCGAAAACTTTTTCGATTTAGTGAATTAAAGTGTTGTGCATTTTACATTCACAGGTTATAATAAGGACAGGGCTATAGTGATAAGAAAGCATAGGAGGAGTCCTATGCTTTTTTCATATAAAAGTAAGAGGAGGATATTAAAATGTCATATGTTGATGAGGTTTTTGACTATGTAGTGGCCAAGAATCCTGCCCAGCCGGAGTTCCATCAGGCTGTGAAGGAAGTTCTGGAGTCCCTTCGCGTGGTGATCGAGGCAAATGAGGAAAAGTACCGCAAGGATGCGCTGCTGGAGAGAATCGTGACGCCTGAGCGCCAGCTGCTCTTCCGTGTGCCCTGGGTGGACGACAAGGGACAGGTGCATGTGAACAACGCTTTCCGCGTACAGTTCAACTCGGCCATCGGGCCCTACAAGGGCGGACTGAGGCTGCATCCCAGTGTGAACCTTGGCATCATCAAGTTTCTTGGCTTTGAGCAGATCTTCAAGAATTCCCTCACCGGCCTTCCCATCGGCGGCGGCAAGGGCGGCTGCGATTTCGACCCCAAGGGCAAATCGGACAGAGAAGTGATGGCTTTCTGCCAGAGCTTCATGACAGAGCTCCACAAGTACATCGGCGCTGACACGGATGTGCCCGCAGGCGACATCGGCACAGGTGCAAGGGAAATCGGCTATATGTACGGCCAGTACAAGAGGCTGACAGGCCTCTACGAGGGCGTGCTCACGGGCAAGGGCTTAAGCTACGGCGGCTCTCTGGCCAGGACTGAGGCTACCGGCTATGGCCTGCTGTATCTGACGGAGGAGATGCTCAAGTGCAACGGTAAGGACATCGCAGGCAAGACCGTGGCAGTATCCGGAGCTGGAAACGTGGCGATTTACGCTATCCAGAAAGCACAGCAGCTGGGCGCTAAGCCTGTGACCTGCTCTGACTCCACCGGATGGATTTACGATCCTGAAGGGATTGACGTGGCGCTTCTGAAAGAAGTGAAGGAGGTGAAGCGCGCAAGGCTCACCGAATATGCGGCTTCAAGACCCGGCGCCCAGTACCATGAGTGCGCTCCGGGCAGCAATGTGTGGACCGTGAAGTGCGACATCGCTCTTCCCTGCGCTACACAGAATGAACTGAACCTGGAGGATGCGAAGACCCTGGTGGCAAACGGCTGCTTTGCGGTGGCAGAGGGCGCGAACATGCCTGCCACCATGGAAGCCACAGAGTATTTCCAGGAGAACAAGGTCCTGTTCTGCCCCGGAAAGGCAGCGAACGCAGGCGGCGTGGCCACCTCCGCTCTGGAAATGAGCCAGAACAGCGAGCGCCTCAGCTGGACTTTCGAGGAAGTGGATTCCAAGCTGAAGGGCATCATGGTGAATATCTTCCATAACCTGGATGATGCGGCGAAGAAGTACGGGATGGACGGGAACTATGTGGCAGGAGCCAATATCGCGGGCTTCCTGAAAGTGGCAGATGCCATGACGGCGCAGGGTATCGTGTAGGCGCGGCGATAAGGAATGAATGGAAATACCGGCAGGGCCAGAGATGGCCTGATGCCGGTATTTTTTCGTACATTCACATATGTGTAAATCCATTATTCGGCAGAACCGACGGCGCTCAGAATCCGGTTCATATCGGCAATCAGGTCTCTCGAATAGGTTTCCGCCTCCCGGTAAATCTGTTCCGCTTCAGAGAATCTGCCGTTGTTCAGCGCATTGATGACAGAGGCGCCGTATTTGTGGAACTTCTGGTGCTTCGGGCCTAAACCTTCCCAGATGGGCAGGATATCGGGGATATCCGGGGTTATGGCATAATAGAAATGGCCGAAGCCGCATTTGGAGGAATCCAGCTGCAGAGGCATGATTTTCTGGGCAAAGACCATCTTCTTCAGGTTGCCCAGCCAGGTATTGTGCGAGGAGATGGCCGAGCGCATATACTGGGCGAATTCCTGGTTCTTCAGGTGGTAGAAAGCGTCCTTTGTCATGCCGCCCATCTGCCGGACAGTCTCGTCTAACGTCTTTTCGATTTCCACTACCGGCTCCGTGGCTTTATGCAGATCCTCCCCCACTGTGCGCATGAAATCCGAACTCTCCCTCAGCTGGCTCTGCATCTCTGTCATGGAGCTGCTGATCTCCTGGCTGAGAGCGGCGAGAGAGCTGACGGAATCGTTGATTCTGGAGACGGCAGCCTGGTTTTCATCATTCAGGGCCCAGACATTTCTGATTCTGTCGGACACGGATGCCAGAGAGTCAATGGTGCTGTTAGCGCTTTCGACACTTCTCTTAGAAGCATCTTTCATGCTTTTTACAAAATCCTCCATGCCGGATGTAAGCTTCTGAGTCTCCTCTGAAAGCTCTCTGATCTCGTTGGCCACTACGGCGAAGCCTTTCCCCGCTTCACCTGCTCTGGCGGCTTCCACGGAGGCGTTGAGCGCCAGCAGGTTGGTCTGCATGGAGATGTTGCCGATGCCGGAGATGATGCTGCTGATATGGTTGGTGATATTGAATAGCTCATCCATATTCTTCTGCATCTCCCGGGATGCTTCGATGGTCTGCTCGGAGAGATTCTTGATCGCAGTCAGCTCCTGCTGGCCGGTCTCGATTTTCTGATATACATCGTCCGTCTCGCCGGATACGCTGACAATCGTATTGGCCAGTTCCTCATGCTGGTTGCTGGCCTGGCCCATTGATGTGCCAAAAATTGTCTCTGTGGCGCTTGTCACTTTCTGGGAGATGTCGATTATCTTCTCTGTCTGGTGCTGCATCGTAAGGTCAAGGGAGCTAATCTGCATCACTGCATTGATATTCTTTTCGAACAGCTCCGCGAACTGCTTGCGTCCGGTGGACAGTCTCTGGTAGATTCCGCTCAATTCCGGTTCGGCGGAATAATCGGCGGCTTTCAGTTGTGAGACAGCCTGCATGAGGACTTTTTTCTTATTTCCAATTGCCATGGCGTTACCTTCTTTCTTTAGAATCAATCACCTCCTTTTATTATACAGTAGTTTATGCTTTTTGCAAACTATTTTTCGTGAAAAGAATTATTTGACAGCTGCGGGCAGGGTGGTTAAAATGGTAAACATAGAACATAAGGGGGGCAGGATTATGGAGAACAGACCAAAACGATTGGAATTTCATCTGGGCGGCTTCGGAAAGGCGGTTCCGCTTCTGACAGCGGCGGCTATGATCGCCTGGGCGGCTTTCAGCCAGTCCAATGTGAACGGATATGTGCTGGCTTTCTTCGCGGCGCTGGTGGCAGGCGTCCTGTTTGCTAAAGACGAGAAAGCCTATGGGGAGGCGCTGGTGTACGGGCTGGGCAAGCCCATGTTCGCGGTCATCGTGCTGTCGGTGATGCTGGCGGCAATCTCCGGCAAGCTGATTTCCTCCAGCGGCGCGGTACAGACCATTGCGGCCTATGTGGTGGCGGCCGGTCTTACGGGCAGATTTTTCGTGGCGGCCACTTTCCTTATCACCTGCCTGCTGGCCTTTGCCACGGGCACCTCGGTGGGGACTTATTTTGTGGTGATTCCCATTCTGTTCCCGGTGGGCGTGATGGCCGGGGCGGCGCCGGAATTCATGATCGGAGCCATTGTGTCCGGAGCGGCGTTCGGCGATAATCTGGGACCGATTTCGGATACGACGATTGCGTCTTCTACCACCCAGCGGGCGGATTTGGGGACGGTAGTCAGGACCAGGATGCGCTACAGTCTGCCGGCGGCAGCGGGCGCGCTGATTCTGTTTCTGATATTCGCCAGGGATACGGAGGCAGGGGAGGCGCTGGGTGGGGCCGAAGCAGTGGCGAAGCCTGTGAGCCTTGTGATGCTCATCGTGCCGGTGGTCATTATCGCGGCATGTCTGATGAGGAGACATCTGATTACGGCACTGTCTTACGGAATCCTTGCGGGGATTGCGGCAGGGCTGATTTCTGGCATCTATAAGGTGAGCGATATTGTGTCATTCCCCGGGGGTTTTTCCGTAGACGGGCTGATTATCTCTTCCGTCACGGGAACGGCGGGGACGGTGGCCATGCTGATTGCGGTGTTTTCCCTGTTGGGGGTGCTGGAGCGCAGCGGTCTGTTCGAGGATGTGGGGGCGCTGCTGTCCCGCTTCGCGAAAAGTGAGCGCAGCGCGGAAGCCACGATTGTCCTGTCCACAGGAATCCTGAGCATGGTGACAGGGGTGATTTCCGTGGCCATCGTGGCGCTGGGCGATTTGGTGAATGATATCGGGGAAAAGGCCGGGGTGGACAGGTACCGCCGGGCGAACCTGCTGGATTGTACAGGCTGTGTGTTCTGCTTCCTGGCGCCGTGGACGGTGCACTGCGTGATTCCGGCCCAGCAGACGGCCGCTTTCGGAGAGGGCTTCTCCGTGGCTCCGGCATCCGTGCCTTTTGTGAACTATTATTCTATCTGCATGCTGGTGATTCTGGCAGCGGCGATTATCACAGGATACGGCAGAAAGCGACAGACGGGGGCGGACAGATGGCGGCAAAGAAATACTATGCGGTAAAAAAGGGAAAGACCACAGGTATCTTTCAAACATGGGAAGAGTGCAGGGCTTCCGTGGAGGGATGCTCCGGCGCGGAGTACAAGGGGTTTGCGGGGCTGGAGGAGGCTGAGGCGTATCTGGGCGGCGGGCAGCGTACGGCGCCTGAAAAAATAGAGGCCGGAGAAACGGAAGACAGGGAGGATACAGGGAATGCAGCGGAGCGGGCTTCCGGGCCGGGAACGGCGGACGCCGGCAGAGGGGAGCAGGGATTCGTCAGGGACGGAGACGAAATCCCCGCCGCCGGGACGCTTCTGGCCTACGTGGACGGCAGCTATGACAATTCTCTGAAAAAATATGCCTTTGGCTGCGCCTTTATACTGCCTGACGGCAGAATATATACGGAATATGGTAATGGGGACAATGCCCAGTCCCTGCGGCACAGGAATGTGACAGGCGAGATGCTGGGGGCCATGTATGCAGTGAAGACTGCCATGATGAGCGGTTTTTCCAAAGTGGAGCTGTGCTATGACTACGAGGGCATTGAGAAGTGGGTCACCGGCGCATGGCGCTCCAAGACGGAGCTGACGGCGAAATACGCCGCGGCCATGCGGGAATGGAAGAAAAATATCACGATTTCATTCCGAAAGGTGGCGGCCCACACGAATGTGTATTATAATGAACTGGCGGATAAGATGGCGAAGACAGGGCTGCGGGAAGGAGGGGGAATCCCTAAGGTGCGCAGTCTGGTTTGATACAGCGGCTATTGCGCAGTGTTCCGTATCGGCGGACTTTTCCGGGTTTCACCGGGCGGTCTGCGTGTGGGAAAGGATTTTGGTTTACGGCGGCGTTCGGGTTTGCCGTGTAAGTCTGTCAGCGGGTATCCGCTCAGGACGTCGTTTTGGAAAGTTGAGAATAAGGTAAGAATATGGAACAAATGAGGTTGAACAAATATCTGGCCCGCTGCGGCGTCTGTTCCAGACGGGACGCGGACAAACTCATAGAGCGAGGAGGCGTGCTGGTGAACGGCCAGTCCGGGCAGGCGGGACAGCTTGTGAGCGGAGAGGACGAGATTCTCGTGTCCGGCAGGCGGGTGCAGGGCGTGCGGGAGACGGTGGTGCTGGCTTTCTACAAGCCTTTCGGGGTGACCTGTACGGAAAGGGATTCACACGCGGAGCGAATTGTGTCCGATGTGGTGGATTATCCGATCCGGGTCACTTACGCGGGGCGATTGGATAAGGACTCGGAGGGGCTCCTGCTGCTGTCCAATGACGGAGATTTGATTCAGGCCATGATGAAAGGCGCGAACCGTCATGAGAAAGAATACCTGGTTAGGGTCAATCATGAGATTACGCCGGAATTTTTGGGGAAAATGTCGAAAGGGGTCTATCTGGAGGAGCTGGATATCACCACCAGGGAGTGCCGGGTGGAGCAGGAGAATAAGTTCGTGTTCCGCATGGTGCTGACGCAGGGAGTGAACCGGCAGATCAAGCGCATGTGCGCTGCCTGCGGCTATCGGGTGAGGAGCCTGAAGCGGGTACGGGTCATGCATGTGACGCTGGGGGATTTGAGGCCGGGAGAGTACAGGGAGCTTGGCTCCGGGGATATAGAGAGGCTGTACCGGGACTGCGGTTTGCGGTGACGGGCGATAAGCGGGCATGGCCGCCGACGGAGGATTGGCGCTTTTCTGCTGGCGGGAAGCGCCGTAAACGGTCTGATGTGAGCGGGATAATAGAATTAGAAGAGTAAAGATGATGAAATAAGGATGGTTGGGAGCAAATGGCGCAGTCTGAAAAAGTGGAACGGATCAAATATCTGGTGGCGACTCTGAACGAGGCCTCCAGAGCTTACTATGCGGAAGACAGAGAAATCATGAGCAACCGGGACTACGATGCCCTTTATGATGAGCTTGCGTCTCTGGAGCGGGAGACAGGCATGGTGCTGGCGAACAGCCCTACGGTGAACGTGGGCTATGAGGCCGTGGAAGAGCTGCCGAAAGAGAGGCACGAAAGCCCGATGCTTTCTCTGGATAAGACCAAGAGCAGAGAGGCGCTCCGGGACTGGCTGGAGGGACATGAGTCGGTTTTGAGTTGGAAGCTGGACGGTCTGACGATAGTGCTGACATACCGCGGCGGGAAGCTGGAAAAGGCAGTCACCAGAGGGAACGGGGAGACAGGCGAGGTCATCACCAACAACGCGCGGACTTTTGTGAATCTGCCCCTTAAGATTCCTTTCGAAGGAGAGCTGATTCTGCGGGGGGAGGCGGTAATCAGTTATTCGGATTTCGAGAAAATCAATGCGGGGATAGAAGATGCAGAGGCGAAGTACAAGAATCCCAGGAACCTCTGCAGCGGTTCCGTGCGCCAGCTGAACAGTGAGATTACGGCGCAGAGGAACGTCAGATTCTTTGCGTTCACGCTGGTGGACGCAGCGGGGGAAACCATAAAATCCGATGGGCCAGGGGCTGGCATGGAAACGGCGGATTTCCGCAATTCCGTGGCGGAGCAGTTCCGTTTCCTGAAAGAGCAGGGCTTTGAGGTGGTGGAGCATTATCTGGTGACGGAGGAAAATATCCTGGACACCGTGGACCTTTTCGAGAAAAAGATAGAAGACTACGACATCCCTTCAGACGGGTTGGTGCTGACATACGACAATATCGCATACGGGCAGTCGCTGGGCCGGACGGCAAAGTTCCCCAGGCATTCCATCGCTTTCAAATGGGCGGATGAGCTGCGGGAGACCACGCTGCGGGAAATTGAATGGAGCGCCAGCCGGACAGGGCTGATCAATCCGGTGGCGATTTTCGAGCCGGTGGAGCTGGAGGGCACCACAGTGAGCCGGGCCTCTGTCCACAACATCAGCATCCTGCGGGGGCTCCAGCTGGGAATCGGGGACCGCATTACGGTATATAAGGCGAACATGATCATTCCGCAGATTGCGGAGAACCTGACGGCCGGGGAGGAACTGGAAAGGCTGCGCATGGAAGCCGGTGTCTCCGGGGAGGCGATTGGTATGGAGGAGCCTTTGGAAGAGGACGGAGAGGCCGCTGCGGACGAACGCCCGGAAGAAAGCGATTCCGGAGAAGCGGCGCTGTCCCGGCCGGAATGGAAACTGGTAGAAATCCCGAAAAAATGTCCGGTATGCGGCGGAGAGACGGAAATCCGTCAGGTAAATGACGTCCAGTCACTCTACTGCACCAACGAGAAATGTGCCGCCAAGCAGATCAAGGCATTCACCCTCTTCGTCAGCCGCGATGCCATGAACATCGACGGCCTGTCGGAGGCCACGCTGGAGAAATTCATCGATATGGGATTCATCCATGAGTTCGCGGATCTCTTCCATATGGACAGGTACCAGGAGCAGATTGTGGAGATGGAGGGCTTCGGCGAGAAATCCTATCGGAATCTTATGGAAAGCATAGACCGGGCGAGGCATACCACTTTGCCCAGAGTCGTGTACGGCCTCGGCATTGCCAACATCGGCGCGGCCAATGCCAAGATGCTCTGCCGCTTTTTTGACCATGATTTAAAACGGATGCAGGAGGCGGATGTGGAGACTTTGAGCGCCATAGACGGCGTGGGCGAAGTCATAGCGACAGCCTTTGTGAAATATATGCAGGATGCCGACAATCTTCGGAAAATAGCGAATCTGACCAAAGAGCTGGAGATTGAGACTCCAAAGGTGGAGGAGGGGAGCCAGACACTTTCGGGCTTAAGCTTCGTCATCACCGGTTCCCTGGAGAAATTTGCCAGCCGGGCCGATATGAAAGAGGCTATTGAGCAGAAAGGCGGCAAGGTGACTGGGAGCGTCACCGGCAAGACCGCCTGCCTGATCAATAATGATGTGACCTCTTCCTCATCGAAGAACAAGAAAGCCAGGGAACTTGGAATCCCCGTCCTGTCAGAGGAAGATTTCATGAGACAATATGGGATAGAAATTTGATGATAGAAATTCTGCGGAACTGAAAGGGAGGAAAGTAAGATGCCAATCAAGGTGCAAAACGATTTGCCGGCAAAAGAAATACTGATTAACGAGAATATATTCGTCATGGATGACCTGCGCGCCATCCATCAGGACATCCGTCCTCTGGAAGTACTGATTCTGAACAACATGCCCATCAAGCAGGACACGGAACTGCAGCTGCTGCGGGCGCTGTCCAACACGCCCCTGCAGGTGGACGTGACTTTCATAAACGTAAAGAGCCATGTGTCCCTGAATACGCCGGCCAGCCATCTGAACAAGTTCTACACGACGCTGGACGAGGTGCGGGACAGGCAGTTTGACGGCATGATCGTGACAGGGGCTCCTGTGGAGGACATTCCTTTCGAGGAGGTGGACTACTGGGACGAAATCTGTGAAATCCTGGACTGGGCACAGACCCATGTCACCTCCACGCTGCACATCTGCTGGGCGGCCCAGGCCGGACTCTACCATTATTACGGCATCAACAAGAAGCTCCTTTCCAGGAAGCTGTTCGGCATATACGAGCATAAGGTGGAGAACCGGAAGATTCCCCTGGTGAGGGGCTTTGACGATATTTTCCTGGCGCCCCAGAGCCGCCATACGGAGACGCCCGCCGAATTGATTCATGCCTGCAAAGAACTGATGGTGCTGGCGGAGTCGCCTGTGGCCGGGGTGTATCTGGCCATGGCCGAGGAGGGGAAGAAGATATTCGTCACCGGGCATCCTGAGTATGACAGGTATTCCCTGAATAATGAATACCACCGGGATCTGAACAAGGGACTGCCCATTCAGGTGCCTTACAATTATTACCCCGGAGATGACCCGAAAGAGAGGCCGCTCCTCCAGTGGCGCTCCCACAGCAACAACCTCTACAGCAACTGGCTCAACTATTATGTGTACCAGGTGACTCCCTATGAGCTGGGGAAAAGCGGAGAAGTCAGCCGCCAATAGAAACTGCAAAAAGGAGCATCCCCATATCTGCGGATGCTCTATTTTTCACGGTCTATTCTTTCACAGCCCTTGTCCCGTATTCTTCCAGCAGTTCCACATATCTGCGATAACGATCCAGCGGGCAGTCGGGAGGTGTCTGATGGTCTACGCTGGGGATGAAGCCGCCGCTCTTCATCACCGGCAGCAGACGCTCAAATTCCCCGCGCATGGCTTCAGTGCTCTGCCGCATGGTCATCTTGTCGAAAGCCCCTATGAAGATGAAATCGGGATAAGCCTCTCTCAATGCGGCCACGTCCACGCCGGCCTGGCGCTCCAGGGGAAGCACGCCCTCGATTCCTACCCGTTTCATCCAGGGAATCATCTTGCTGACATCGCCGTCCGTGTCCACGATGACCTTGGTGCCGTGTGCCTGTATGACGGGGATGACCTTGCGGTAGTAGGGGGCAAGGAATTCGTCAAAGCATTCCTCCGAGATCATCGGGCCGTTGTTATAGCTCATATCTTCGGCAAAAGTCATGAAATCCGGGGTGAGCAGTTCGTAAACCCGGTCAAGCATCTTTATCTGATAATCCGCCAGGTCATCCAGGATACGGTGGTACAGCTCAGGATAATCATAGAAAGAATACAAATGATTCTCGATTCCGAAAAGCGTGCGCGGGAACCAAAAACCGCCGTCCAGGGAGAGCCAGATGGGGAATTCTCCGGCATCGTGGCCTGCTTTTAACCTGCTCATAGCCTGCAGCGGGCCGGCAATCGCGTGTTCGGGATAAAGGTAGGGCAGTAGATTTTCGTAATCCTGTTCATCCTCCATGATAGGCCCGCCGTTGAATGCGGGCTGCGGGCAGTCCCCGGCCTTGTGGGGGAGCCAGAACTGTACATGCTGGTCCAATCCGAGAGATGGGGCCAGCTCATTCCAGGGAATTTCCGTGGAAAGCCCCTGACTGTGCCATGCATCGATGGTCTTGTCCCACCAGGAGGCCCATTCTATCATCGGCAGCCGGTCGTCAGGTTTTTCAAAGCGGAGCACGGCCTGGACGCGTTCACGATTTTTCATATCATCAATCTCCTTTGCTTTTTTCTGGAATTGATATCATGTTATCATGAATCTGTGCCCGGCGTAAATGTGGCGAGGTTATTTTTTAAAAAAATTCTCCGGAAAACAATACCATATAGTTTGCAAAAGACAGTATATTTCCAGACTGCAAACCGATACATCGGGCAAAAAAAGATGTGGGATTCACATTTTTTTATGCATATTTCACATGAAAAAAGTCCGGGCAGGCTTTCTTTTTGGAGAAAATGAAAAAAATCCTTTTTTTGTTCCGGGAAATATGATACAATCGCTTTATTACAAGAGGAATGAAAGGAGAGGGATGGCAATGGATTCGTTCAAATATTATCTTGCGATTGATATCGGCGCGTCCAGCGGGCGCCATATCCTGGCGCATCTTGAGGATGGCCGGATGGCACTGGAAGAAGTGCACCGTTTCCCCAACGGCATGGTGGAGAAAGACGGCGAGAACGTCTGGGATGTGGACGAGCTGTTTGCCCAGATTAAGCTGGGTATGAAGAAGTGCGGGGAATCAGGCAAGATTCCCGTCAGCGTGGGCGTGGATACCTGGGGCGTGGACTTCGTGCTGCTGGATAAGGCGGGCAGGCGCATCGGCAATGCGGTGGCCTACCGCGACGGGCGCACCAAAGGGATGGATGAGGAAGTATATAAGATTATTTCCGAGGATGCGCTATATGCACGCACCGGAATCCAGAAAGCAATCTTCAACACGATTTATCAGCTGATGGCCCTGAAAGTGAAGAAGCCGGAGCAGCTGGCGGAGGCGGAGACCATGCTGCTGATGCCGGATTATTTCCATTACATGCTTTCCGGTGTGGCGGCTGCGGAATATACGGAGGCTACCACAGGACAGCTGGTGAGCCCCGAGACCAGGGACTGGGATATGGAGCTCATCAGGAAACTCGGCTATCCTGAGAAGATTTTCCAGAAAATGGTCACGCCCGGCACCGTGCTTGGAGAGCTGACTCCCGAGGTGCAGGAAGAGGTGGGATACAATTGCAAGGTAGTGGAGCCTGCCACCCATGACACCGGTTCCGCTGTCATCGCGGTTCCCACGGCCAGCGATGACGCACTGTACATCAGTTCCGGCACATGGTCCCTGATGGGGACGGAGTTGATGGAGGCCAACTGCTCCCCTGAGAGCAAGGCCAGCAATCTGACCAATGAGGGCGGGTACGACTATCGTTTCCGTTTCCTGAAGAATATCATGGGGCTGTGGATGATCCAGTCCGTGAAAAAGGAAATCGGCGGAGAGCTTGGCTTCGGTGAAATCTGCGACATGGCGTCCGAATGCACCATCTCCTCCATCGTGGACTGCAATGACGACCGTTTCCTGGCTCCGGCCAATATGACCGAGGAAGTGCGGGAGGCCTGCAGGGAGTCCGGGCAGCAGGTGCCGGAGGGACTGGCCGAAGTGGCGTCCGTCATTTACAACAGTCTGGCCCAGTGCTATGCGAAGACCATACGGCAGCTGGAGGGCATCACCGGGAAGAAATATGACTGTATCCATATCGTGGGCGGCGGTTCCAATGCAGACTATCTGAATCGTCTGACAGCTAAGGCTACGGGCGTTCCTGTGTACGCGGGTCCTACAGAGGCCACTGCCATCGGCAATATCGCGGCGCAGATGATGTCGGCAGGAGAACTGGCAGGCTTGAAAGCCGCCAGGGCGTGTGTGTTCGAGTCTTTCCCTGTCAGCCAGTACCAGCCGTAGGCAAATCGGGAACAGGCAGGGAGCGGTTTCTTAGCCTGCGGCGGATTCGGAATGCTGCCGCAAAAAGAATGCCGGAAAGCCGATATCCAATAAAACGGAAACCTTAATATGAAAAAGGATTTCAATATAAAGAAAGGATGAAAAGAAATGACAGCAAAGGAAAGATTTGAATCCGCAAAAGAGATTTACGCATCCTACGGCGTGGATGTGGAAGATGCGATTAAAAAGTGTATGGAGGCTCCTGTAGCGCTTCACTGCTGGCAAGGCGACGATGTGACCGGCTTCGATCATGACGGCCCCCTGACCGGCGGTATCCAGACCACCGGAGACTATCCGGGAAAGGCCAAGACTCCCGAAGAGCTGATGCAGGATATGGACAAGGCTTTAAGCCTGATGCCCGGCAAGAAGAAGCTCAATCTCCACGCAAGCTATGCCATCTTTGAGCCCGGCGAGTTCGTGGACCGGGACAAGATTGAGCCCAGGCACTTTGCGAAATGGGTGGAGTTCGCCAAGGAGAGAAATATGGGTATCGATTTCAATCCCACATTCTTCTCCCATGACAAGGTAAAGGACGGCCTGACCCTGTCCAGCCCGGACGAGGAGACCAGGAAGTTCTGGATCGACCACGGCAGGGCATGTGTCCGCATTTCCCAGTATTTTGCGGAGGAGACCGGTGTTCCCTGCGTCATGAATATCTGGACCGGCGACGGCTACAAGGATATTCCCGCTGACCGCATGGGCCCCAGAATGAGATATAAGGATTCCATCGAGCAGATTCTGTCCGAGCCCTTTGACAAAAACAAAGTGAAACCCTGCGTGGAGTCCAAGGTGTTCGGTATCGGCGTGGAGGCATTTACAGCCGGAAGCGCTGAGTTCACGCTGAGCTTTGCCGCTACCCATGACGGCTGCCTGCCTCTGATGGACAACGGACATTATCATCCCACGGAGGTGGTATCCGACAAGATTCCCGCGCTGCTGTGCTTCTATCCGGAAATCGCTCTGCATATCACAAGGCCTATCCGCTGGGACAGCGATCATGTGGTGCTGTTCGATGACGAGACAAAAGAGATGGCAAAGGAAATCATCAGATGCGACGGTCTGGACAGAGTCTACATGGCGCTGGATTACTTTGATGCCAGCATCAACCGCGTATCCGCATGGGCCATGGGCTTCCGCAGCTGGCAGAAAGCGCTGCTTATGGCTATGTGCACTCCCAATGCAGAACTGAGGAAGCTGCAGGACGAGAACCGCATGACTGAGCTGATGGTGCAGCAGGAGGCTGTGAAGACCCTGCCTTTCGGCGACGTATGGAACGAGTACTGTGAGCGCTGCGGCGTAGTGTCCGACAAGGATTTCTATGGCGAAGTGAAGAAGTACGAGGATGAGGTTCAGCTGAAGAGATAAGTGTGGGAAGTTCATTTTTTCAGGATTATGGCCGGGGCGGCGGAGTCATTGCAGCCCCGGCCGTTTTTGCCGGTTTATGAGACGGGCGGAAAAATGGACTTCCTCTGTCAGGGTCATGGAGGTATCGCCCCGATGATTTTGGATGGCGCATGGCAGGTGTGGACGTAAAAAATGGAAGCAAAGGGGCTCGAACCCTTGGCCTCCCGCTAGTCAGGCGAGCGCTCATCCCAGCTGAGCTATGCTTCCATGCACCTATAATAACACAAATGAAAGAAAATGGGAAGAGGGAATTTTTAAAATTGAGAAAAATGAGAGGATTTTCGGGAGAGAATTCCGGGTGAGATGCAGGAACGAAAGTTACAGAGTCCCGCTTCCTCTGGTCTTGGGGCTTCTGGACTGCTCCGCCCGGCAGAAGGCGCCGAACAGCCTGGGGAGGCTGTCCTTTGGGACATGCACGCCGGTCCGGCCCCCGAATCTGTTCTTCTTCGCCGCTCAGGGAGGTGAGGCGGGAATTAAATGCCATTTATATAGTATAGCATATTTTTTGGGGATTGGTGTGTAGTTTTGGGATTCTCTCAGGATGAGGCGGCTTATGGATTGGGGGACAAAGGCCGATATCCTAAGTAACCGTATTTAAGCGGAAGACTGCTATGCTCAAGACAGCCCCGGTTTTCCGATTCGCCCAAGAGGAGCATATACGGCTGGCGGTCTGAAAGCTGTTGTAGTGATAGTGGCTTTGCTGCAGTTTTACGTGAATTCCAATGACGTGCAGTATGAAGAGGAGGAGAGAGCAATGGGGGATTATGTGAATGGTATGTGGAAAGACAGCACAGGCAATGGGAATCCTGTGAACTTTAAGGGGAAATGGGGGGAGCACATCTTTACGGAAGAGGAGATACGGGCGCTCCTGAACGGGGAAGAGATATGTTTTGGATACAAGGGAAGAGATATTCGCGGTCATATACAGTATTGCTCCTATAATGGAAAGGAATATATAGGATTCAAGCCTGATTTCGACAAAGCATACGACAAAAAGCCTGTCTTCAGAGGCTCCACGTTCCGGCTGGACATGCGCAAGGAAGACATCATGGCCGAATTCATGAGGCGGAACTACTACGCGCGGCTGCGGAATGACGACAGGACGGAGATTGCATATCGGAGAATCGTCGACCAACAGGAACAGCGGGCCGGGGTAGACGTGGAATACACCCGGAACGGGAGGACATGTCTGGTTGATGAAAAAGCGCAGATGGACTACATCTTTAACGATGCGCCCCTGCCCACTTTCGCGCTGGAAATCATGGGAGTGAAGGGGGCGGAAGGGTGGTTCGTCAAGGATGGCCTGAAGACACAGTACTATATGTTCATCTGGCCTCATGCGGAGGGCGATTCGCTGACTGTGGACAGTATCCGATACGCGATGTACGCCTTTGTGGAGAAAAAGGCGCTGCAGGACGCGGTGGAAAAGCGGTACGGAACGAAAGAGGAGCTGACAGAATGCGCCCGCCGTATCATGGCAGGCAAAATCGGCTATGAAAAGGGCAACAGAGTCTATTATAAGGAGAAGCCCTTTGACGCGGAGGGCTACCTGGTATACACGAAAAAGCCGGTGTCCGGCCAGGAGGGCAAGGCGGAAGAGCCGGTCAATCTGGTGGTAAGCCGCCGCTGGATCGAATCCCTGGCGGAGGAGTACGGAACCGTGAGACCATGAGCCGACCACAACTGAATCAGCAGCACAGCGCCAGAGCGTATAGAAGACCAGTCTGTACGCTCTTTCTTTTGCCTGGAAACAGCAAAACACATTTTTTCTGCCGGATTGTGCTTCCCTGAAATCCGAGAGCATATTCAGTGTAACAGATTCCCCGGGACAGGTCTGCCAATCAGACATGGAAAATTCAGCAACTCCCGGTTGCGCGAAAAAATGCAGTGCAAAATTCCCCACACGCCTGCAATCCGGCTCTTGACAAGCGGCCTGCGCCATGATAGGATAAGAGACAAATCAACATAAGAAAAAGCGATGACGGAAACAAGTAGCATAAAAATCGCAGACAGAGAGAGCGTCACAGGGTGGAAGACGCTTATGTGGATTCTATGTGAAAACCATTCCTTAGCTGCAATGCTGAAAGTAGACGTAAGCGTTGCCGTACACCTGCGTTAAAGGTTAGGATTTGATGGAATCTGAAGTGAAAAATTAAGGTGGAACCGTGCAATGGGCACCCTTAAAGGTATGCGACACATATCTTTGGGGGTGCTTTTCTTATGTGGATTAATAATCTTAAAGAAAGGAAGAGAAAAAATGAAGATCAAGATGAGAGACGGTTCCATGAGAGAGGCGGCCTTTGAGGAGGAGCTGGGGAGGGACGCGTTCCGGCATACCACGGCCCATATCCTGGCCCAGGCGGTAAAGCGGCTCTATCCGGACGCGAAATGCGCCATCGGCCCGGCGATTCCGGAGGGGTTCTACTATGACTTCGAATTCCCGTTCCGGTTCTCGGAGGAGAATTTCCCGGAAGTGGAAGCGGAAACGCGGAAGATTGTGAAAGAAAATCTCCAACTGCGTCAATTCACGGCAGACCGGAAGTGGGCCCTGGAGGAGATGGAAAGGCGGGGCGAGGATTATAAGGCGGAGATTCTGTGCGGGCTGCGGTCAGAGGAGCAGATTAGCTTTTACAGGCAGGGAGAGCATCTGGAGATGTGCGCCGGCCCCCATGTGGCCTATACCAGCGCGGTCAGGGCGTTCAAGCTGCTGTCCGTGGCGGGGGCCTACTGGCGCGGCGACGAGAGGAACAGGATGCTTACCCGGATCTACGGCACGTCCTTTCCGGATTCCAGGATGCTGGAGGAATATCTGAACCGCCTGGAGGAGGCGAAGCGCAGAGACCACAGAAAGCTGGGCAGAGAACTGGGGCTGTTCGCGCTGCTAAAGGAGGGGCCTGGTTTCCCTTTCTTTCTTCCCAGGGGCCTGGTTTTGAAGAATCTGCTCATCGACTATTGGAGGAGACTGCATGCCAGGGAGGGGTACCGGGAGATATCCACGCCGGTGATCTTGAACCGCGGGCTTTGGGAGACTTCCGGGCATTGGGAGCATTACAGGGATAAGATGTACGCCACGGTGATCGACGGGGAGGACTACGCCATAAAGCCCATGAGCTGTCCCGGCGGCATGCTGGTATACCAGATGGAGCCCCGTTCCTATCGCAATCTCCCCATGCGGGTCAGCGAGCTGGGGCTGATCCACAGAAACGAGAAGTCGGGAACCCTCCACGGACTCATGCGGGTGCGCTGCTGCACACAGGACGACGCCCACATCTTCATGATGCCGGAGCAGATCCAGGAGGAGATTAAAGGGGTGGCCCGGCTGATAGATGAGGTATATTCGAAATTTGGTTTCCAATATCACGTAGAACTGTCAACCAGGCCGGAGGATTCCGTGGGGAGCGATGAGGACTGGGCGATGGCTACCGACGGCCTGCGGAATGCTTTGGAGGATTTAGGGCTGCCCTATGAGGTGAACCCCGGGGACGGGGCGTTCTACGGCCCGAAGATTGATTTCCACCTGGAGGATTCCATCGGGAGGACATGGCAGTGCGGAACCATCCAGCTGGATTTCCAGCTGCCCCAGCGTTTCGGGGCGGAATACATCGGGGAGGACGGGAAGAAGCACCGCCCCATCATGATACACCGGGTGGTGTTCGGCTCCATCGAGCGGTTCATGGGTATCCTGATAGAGCATTACGAGGGAAAGTTCCCGCTGTGGCTGTCCCCGGTACAGGTGAAGGTGCTGCCTGTTTCGGATAAATATATGGATTATGCGCGGGAGATGGAAAGCGCCATGAAGAAGGAGGGCCTGCGCTGCGAGACGGATGCCAGAGGGGAGAAGATAGGCTGCAAAATCAGGACGGCGCAGATGGAAAGGGTGCCCTATATGCTCATCGTAGGCGAGAAGGAAACCGGAACCGGAGACGTCTCTGTCCGGAAACGGGAGGAGGGCGACCTGGGGAGGATGCCGCTGGAGAGATTCCTGGGAATGCTGAAAGAGGAAGGAATCTGAGCGTTGGACACTTTATCAGCCATGTGGCAAGCAGGATTCCGGATTCTCGGAAAAACGCAAGGCTTCTCGAAAACAACAAAAAACAAAATAAACCCACAAAAATATTAAGGGAAATAGTGCCAGATTTATTGACATTTGGATAACATAGGCATATACTGAATAGGAAAGATGCTTGTTCCGGGAATCACGACTCACAAGAAGATATACTGCATAACGCCAGAATTTACCATACTGCATTTGTGAAACGTATATGGCTGGCGTTATGTAGTCAGGCTACCCGGAAATTTTAACTGTTAAGCAGTGTAAATGACAGCCTCAAAGAACACAAAATCGAACTGAGAGAAAATAGAACACAAAAGAACGCGAAGCGGTCAACACAGAAAGGAGCACCAATGGCCAAATATTACACACAGGAAATCCCCAAAACGGACAGAATCCCCAGGCTGGTAGCGCATCTCTACGCCAAGATGCCGGAAATCGAATCCGCCAGGGCCAGGCTGATCACAGAATCCTATAAGGCGACAGAAGACAAACCGATAATCATGCGGCGCGCCCTGGCATTTGCCCATATTTTGGACAATATCCCCATCATCATCCGGGAGGACGAGCTGGTGGTAGGCAGCACCACCATCGCCCCCAGAGGCTGCCAGACCTACCCGGAATTTTCCTACAAATGGCTGGAGAGCGAATTCGACACCGTGGCCGCCCGCAAGGCAGACCCCTTCTACATAGCCGAACAGACCAAGCGGGAGCTGCTGGAGGCGGACGCCTACTGGGAGGGGAAGACCACCAGCGAACTGGCCACTTCCCTCATGACCGAGGAGACGAAGAAAGCCATTGAGCACAATATCTTTACCCCCGGCAACTATTTCTACAACGGTGTGGGCCATGTGACCGTCCAGTATGACAAGATTCTGGCCATAGGCTACAGGGGGCTTATCGAAGAGATACAGGCGGAGCTGGACAAGTGCAGCCCTGGCGACGAAGATTATTGCACCAAGAGCCAGTTCCTGAAAGCGGCCGTCCTAAGCTGCGAGGCCGTGATTCGCTATGCCCGCAGATATGCCCGGCTGGCGGAGGAAGAGGCAGCTTCCTGCACTGACTCCGCGAGAAAGCAGGAGCTTCTGCAGATAGCGGCCAACTGCGCCAGGGTGCCGGAACACGGAGCCGCCACCTTCCATGAGGCCTGCCAGAGCTTCTGGTTCGTGCAGCAGCTGCTGCAGCTGGAGTCCAGCGGGCATTCCATCTCCCCGGGTCGCTTCGACCAGTATATGTATCCTTACTATAAGAAAGACCTGGAGGCCGGGAGGCTGACCAGGGAATCCGCCCAGGAGCTGATCGACTGTATCTGGGTGAAATTGAACGATTTGAACAAATGCCGTGACGCCGCCAGCGCGGAAGGGTTCGCGGGCTACAGCCTGTTCCAGAACCTGATTGTGGGCGGACAGGACAAAGAGGGGTTAGATGTGACGAATGACCTGAGCTTTATGTGCATCACGGCCTCCAAGCATGTGTTCCTGCCCCAGCCATCCCTTTCCATCCGGGTGTGGAACAAGTCGCCCCACGAGCTGCTGCTGAAGGCGGCAGATTTGACGCGGACGGGCATCGGCCTGCCGGCGTACTACAATGATGAAGTCATTATCCCTTCGCTGCTGAGCAGAGGCCTTACCCTGGAGGACGCCAGGGATTACAATATCATCGGCTGCGTGGAGCCCCAGAAGGCCGGGAAGACGGAAGGCTGGCATGACGCGGCTTTCTACAACATGTGCCGCCCTCTGGAGCTGGTGTTCTCCAACGGCTGGGACAAGGGTGAGAAGATCAGCATAGAGACCGGGGCCGTGGAGGACATGGCTACCTTTGAGGAGTTCTATGACGCCTATAAGAAACAGATGGATTACAACATCTCCCTGCTGGTGAACGCGGACAATGCCATCGACGTGGCCCATGCCACCCGCTGCCCGCTGCCGTACCTCTCCTGCATGGTGGACGACTGCATCAGGCGGGGCAAGAGCGTCCAGGAGGGCGGCGCCGTCTACAACTTTACCGGGCCTCAGGGCTTCGGCATCGCCAACATGGCGGACTCGCTGTACGCGATTAAGAAGCTGGTATTTGACGAGAAGAAGGTGACCCTGGCGGAGTACAAGCGGGCGCTGGCCATGAACTACGGCCAGGGCTTCGATGCCGTCAGCGCGGGAGAAATCGTGACGGAGATCCTGAGGGAGATTCGCAAGGTGAATCTCCCTGAGATGGACGGAAACGGCATGGCCGTGGACGAAGCCCAGATTGCGGGTATGATTCAGACAGTGATGAACACGGAGCTTCCGGCGGAGGAGAAGAAGAGATACGAAGCCCTGCGGGCCATGATAGACGAAGTGCCCAAGTTCGGCAACGACAACGAGGAAGTGGACATGTTCGCCCGGGACGTGGCGTATACTTACACCAAGCCGCTATTGAACTACCGCAATCCCAGAGGCGGCCAGTTCCAGGCGGGGCTGTATCCCGTGTCCGCCAATGTGCCACTGGGGGCCCAGACCGGAGCTACCCCGGACGGCAGGCTGGCCCACACCCCTGTGGCGGACGGCGTGTCCCCCTCGGCGGGCAAGGATGTGTACGGCCCCACCGCGGCGGCAAACTCCGTGTCCAAGCTGGATCACGGCATCGCCTCCAACGGCACCCTGTTCAACCAGAAGTTCCATCCCACGGCACTCAGCGGGGAGAAGGGGCTGGAGAACTTCGTGGCGCTGATCCGCTCCTATTTCGACCAGAAGGGGAGCCATATGCAGTTCAATGTGGTGGACAGGGAGACCCTGCTGGACGCCCAGGCCCATCCCGAGAAGTACGCCCACCTGGTGGTGCGGGTGGCAGGGTACAGCGCGCTGTTCACCACCCTGTCCAAGTCCTTGCAGGATGATATCATCCGCAGGACGGAGCAGGGATTCTGAAAGTTTTCAGACAATTCAGTAAGGTTCAAGGCAGCACGGCTTTGCTTTAGAAGAAAGGCAGTAAGATGGTCATAAAAAACGAATATCCGATTTTGGAATACAGTACGGACAAAACCGCCGTCATCAATCCCGACAGAAATGCGTCCAAAGCCGACAGGGACGGTCAGGGCGGGGGCGGGTTTGGGCGTTTCCCCAGGCTCTGCCTGGTCACGTTCTTCGAGGAGGTGCTTGACAGCGCGGTAGAGAGGTACGGGGGAGAGAAGATAGGGACATATGTCTCCGAAATGAAGGACTTCCATGTGTACCGGTTCACGGTGGATGGCACGGAGGTCTGCGCCGTACAGGCAGTGGTGGCCTCAGGCTCCATCGCCATGATGACCGAGATGCTCTACGGCAGCGGCGTGGAGGTGATTGTCTGCTGCGGCGGCTGCGGGGTGCTGGACGACATTCCGGAAGGAGCCGTCATCCTGCCGGTGCGGGCCCTGCGGGACGAGGGGGCATCCTACAAATATCTGCCGCCCGCCCGTTTCATTGAGCTGCAGTCCGGGCCCATCGAGCGCTTCCGGAAAGTCCTGTCCGGCCACGGCGTCCCCTACATAGAATGCGCCACCTGGTCTACGGACGGATTCTATAGGGAGACCAGAGAGATGGTGGCCTACCGGAGGGAAGAGGGCTGCAGGGCCGTGGAGATGGAGTGCGCCACCATGGCCGCCATCGCCCAGTTCCGGGGCAAGGTCTTTGGCCAGCTGCTCTACAGCGGCGACATCCTCATCGGCGATGCGGAGGACTATGACGACAGGGACTGGAACAATAATGTTTCGGCTAGGGAGAGGCTGTTCGCTCTCGCCTTGGAGGCACTGTGCATGCTGTAGGGGAAATGCGGATGAATGGTTTTGATGATGCTTTTTGGAAAATGTTGGACTCCCTGGTGAGGGATTCGGAAATCGTGATAGACAGGCCAAAAGGGACAGTCCATCCGAAATATCCGGATTTTGTCTATGAGGTTGACTATGGATATTTAAAGGATACTTCATCCATGGATGGTGCCGGCATTGATGTGTGGGTGGGCTCAGGGGAAAAGCGGGTGGACGCGGTCATGTGTACTGTTGACTGCCTGAAACGGGATTCGGAAATCAAGATTTTGATTGGATGTACGGAAGAAGAAAAGCTGTCAGTATATCGAGCCCATAATGATACACAGTATATGAAGGGTATTATGATAAGGCGCTGAATGGAGCCAGACTTCAGTAACCGTAAGTATGAAATGCTGCTCGCGCGGCGGAATGAGATGAAAAATGATGACAGAATATTTACAGACAAAAGGCCGGATATTTGATATACAACGGTATTCCATCCATGACGGAACGGGAATCCGGACAATCTGCTTCCTGAAAGGCTGTGTACTGCGGTGCAAATGGTGCTGCAATCCGGAGTCCCAGGAGTACGGAATCCAGGAGATGACCGTTCAGGGCAAGACGAAGATTATCGGCCGCGACGTGACGGTGGCGGAGGTCATGGAGACCGTGGAGAAGGACAGGCCCTACTATGACCGCTCCGGCGGCGGCCTGACCCTTTCCGGCGGTGAGAGCCTCTGCCAGCCGGAATTCGCCAGAGATCTGCTCCGGGCGGCGAAAGCGGTGGGCATCAATACCGCCATGGAGAGCATGGCCTGCGCCAAATGGGAAGTGATAGAACAGATTCTGCCGTACCTTGACCACTATCTCTGTGACATCAAGCATATGGACAGCGGAAAGCACAAACGCTTCACCGGAAAAGGCAATGAACTGATGCTGGAGAACGCGAAGAAAATCGCCTCTTCCCGCCAGACCCGCCTCAGCATCCGGGTACCGGTGATTCCCACCTTTAACGATACCGCGGGGGAAATCAGGGCCATTGCCCGGTATGCGGACGCCCTGCCCGGTGTGGAGGAAATCTATCTGCTCCCCTACCACAGGCTGGGACAGGACAAATATGAGGGGCTGGGCAGAACCTATGAACTGCCGGACATCCTGCCGCCGGAACCGGAGCATATGCAGCGGCTGAAGCGAGAAGCGGAAGCTTGTACGAAATTAAGATGCCACATAGGCGGTTAAAAGAATAAGATATGAAAAAGACAGATGCAATCGTCCGGCTTATCAGGCAGGAGATTGAAAATAAGGACATACTGGAGGTAGCCTGCGGCACGGCAGAATTTTCCCTATCCGCCGCACAGTGCGCGAAGCAGGTCACCTGTATCGATATTGACAGCGGGCGCCTGAGCAGCCTGGTGGAAGAGCGGGAAAATATCCGTTTTCAGAAGATGGACGCCGTCGAAATGGACTTTGCATGCGATGCGTTTGACACGGTGGTTCTGTACAATGCCCTTTGCCATATTGAAGACCAATATGATACGATCCTGGCGGAATGCCGACAGGTGTTGAAGCCGGAGGGGCATATCCTTCTGATTGCCACATGGAAGATGGACAGTTCCCTTATGGCGGAGATGTTCGGCGACAGGCTGGAATGGCTGGAAGGAAACTGTATTATGAAACTTGGGAAATGAGGTCGGTGTATGAAAAACGAGTGGCTGACACCAAATATACGTGTGAGAAACGCTGAAAGATGCACCAGGCTAATATGCGCGGGAACCTGCGGAGGACGTGTAGGATGAATAGGAGAATCGTCAACGATATAACGGATTTCATTTTTCTGGAGGACAGGCTGGAAAAGGCGGACGCGATTTTCGTCCCCGGCGGTTCTTATCCGGAACTGCCGGAACGGGCGGCGGAATTGTGGAAAGAGGGATATGCCCCGTATGTGGTGCCCTCCGGCAGATTTTCCATCACCAGAGGGGAATTCGCGGGCGTGAAATCCAAAGCGGAAAAGTACGGAAAAAAGTACGCCACCGAATGTGAATTCTATACCGATGTGCTGCAGATCAATGGAGTCGCCCCCGACTGCATCCTTCAGGAGGCCGAAGCGCAGTTTACAGCCGAGAACGCCAGATTTACCAGAAAGCTTCTCGACGCGAAAGGCCTATGCCCCGGGAAAGCCATCATCTGCTGCAAAGGATTCCATTCCAGAAGATGCCTGATGTACTACCAGTTCAGCTTCCCGGAGACGGAGTTCATGATGGCGCCGGTGTACGTCAACGTGACCAGGGAAAACTGGTACCGGACGGCCTGGGGGCAGGAAAAGGTGCTGGGGGAACTGACGAGGCTGGGGACGCAGTTCGGGCCGGAACTGAAAGGATTTGACAGGTCATCTGTAGATAGCTGATGTCAGCAAAGAGGCTTTGGCGGAAGCGGGAAGACTGCTGAAGTGATACAAAGAAGAACTGCCAAGACCGAAAGGAAGGAAAAGAAATGGACTGGCTTGATGACAAGACCAAACAGAGAATCGTGCAGGAACTGGTACCGGGCAAGCAGATTACGCTGGCCCACATCATTGCCAGCCCTGACCCTGTTCTATATGAAAAGCTGGGCCTGAATCCCGGCATCGATTACGTCCGCGCCGCCATCGGCATTATGACGGTGTCCCCGGCGGAGACGGCTATCATCATGGCGGATGTGGCGATGAAAGCGGCCGCCATCGATTTGGGATTCGTGGACAGGTTCAGCGGCTCCCTGATCATATCCGGCACCGTATCAGAGGTAGAGGCTTCCGAACAGGCAATTCTGGATTATGTGAGGAATGTGCTGCAATATACAGTCTGCGGAATCACTCGGACTTGACTTGCACGCTTATCGGCGAAGAAACCATGCTGGCTATCTGCAATGATGGTTCAGAGAAAAATTACAAGAATCAGAATATAAGCAAAAGTCATAGAACCGCCCACAGCCTCCATAGGGAGCGGTCAGCATGAGCTTTTATGACCCGGATGGAAATACCGTGTATCTGAGAATTTTTCCGGAAAAGACATCCGACGGGTAACGGAAAGGAGGCGCACTATGACAAAGACGAATTACCCACCGGGCTGGCTGTCCGACATCAGCTTCGTAGTCATCTTTGCGAAATACCAGGGAAAATGGGTCTACTGCTGGCATAAGCGCCGCGGAAGCTTCGAGCATCCGGGCGGTCATGTGGAGCAAAATGAGACCCCCGTGCAGGCGGCAAAGAGGGAACTGTACGAGGAATCCGGCATCACGGACTGCAAGCTGATACCGTTGTGGGACTATGAACAGAAATGGGGGGACGGCGTGGGCCGCAATAACGGCAGAGTCTACTTCGCGGAAGTCCATGCCCTGGGGGAGCTGCCCGAGAGCGAAATGAGCCGTGTCGAGCTGTTTGAATCCGTGCCGGAAAACTATACCTACGACGCCGCGGAGGAGGCCCGGGATCTGGAGAGGATAGAGGACATGCTCCGGGCATTCCGGGAGTAGCGCTCTTCAGGCTACATTATATTTATGAAGAAACTGATACTGATGGGCCGCAGCGAAAGCGGGAAGACTACTCTGAAGCAGGCCCTTTCCAGAGAAAAGATACAATACCGCAAGACTCAGTACATCCATTATGAAGATGTGCTCATAGACACCCCGGGGGAATACGCCCAGACCCACCGTCTGGGATATGCGCTGGCTCTCTACGCCTATGAGGCGGACGTGGTGGGGCTGCTGGTGGCGGCAACGGAGCCTTACACGCTGTTCCCGCCTAACATCACCTGCATGGTGAACCGGGACGTGATCGGCATCGTGACGAAAATCAATGAACCCAAAGCCGACAGAAAGCTGGCGGAACTGTGGCTGCGCAATTCCGGCTGCAGGGAGATTTTCTTTGTGGATTCGGTGACAGGGGAGGGCGTGGAAGAAATCCTGGCGTATTTGAACCGTCCCCAAATAAAGAAACCACAAAAATAAAACAAAAACGGCACAATCCAACATTTGCATGTTGACTTGTGTGGTATATAGGCTTATAATGGAGGAAAAGCACTCCAGCAACTGCAAACACAGGAATCAAAACGAATCAGGAGGAATCAAAATGCAGAACGAGTACGAAGTCAAAAAAGAGATATGCGACATCGGCAAGAGAATCTACAACAGGAACATGGTAGCCGCCAACGACGGCAACATCTCGGTGAAGTTGAACGACAATGAGTTCCTTTGCACCCCCACGGGCGTGTCCAAGGGATTCATGACTCCCGAGTATATCTGCAAAGTGGACGCACAGGGCAATGTCATCCAGTCCAACGGCAATTTCAAGCCTTCATCCGAAATCAAGATGCACATGAGAGTATATCAGGAGAGGCCCGATGTAAGGAGCGTGGTGCATGCCCATCCCGTATACGCCACCAGCTTCGCAATCGCCGGTATTCCTCTGACCCAGCCCATCATGCCCGAGGCAGTCATCGCTCTCGGCTGTGTGCCCATCGCCAAGTACGGCAGACCTTCCACCATGGAGATTCCCGATGCCGTTTCCGAGTATGTGCAGCACTTTGACGCAGTCCTCCTGGAGAACCACGGCGCGCTGACCTATTCCGACTCCCTGCTTGCGGCTTATCTGAAGATGGAATCCGTAGAGTTCTACGCACAGCTCCTGTATCAGTCAAGGATGCTGGGCGGCCCCAAGGAGTTCACCCCTCAGCAGGTGGAAGACCTCTACGAAATCAGGAGACAGTTCGGCATGAAAGGCCGCCATCCCGCTAACCTCTGCCCCAACGCAAAAGAGGGAAAGCCCAGCTGCCATACCTGCGGAGGCGGATGCCACGACAAGAAAGAGAACGCGAATGTCTCAGCGGACGTGGTGGCGGAGATTACCAGGAAAGTGCTGGAGCAGTTAGGGAAATAAGAGAGATTTGTATGGAAAATAAAGAAATAGAGGCAATCGTCCGGGAGGTCCTGGAAAGGGCGGAAAACGGACGGACAGAAAGCGGCGGGCCGGTGAAGCCTAAGACGGTGAAACAGGCAGCGGCGAACGGAGGACAGACATATGTCACCATGCCGTTAGCGCTGGCCGTGAAGCTCATCGAAAAGATTGAGGAGAAAGCGGCCCGGTGGGACATGCGGGTGGTCACCGCAGTCTCCGATGCCTCCGGGCGGCCCGTGGCCATCCACTGCATGGATGGCGCCTACATAGGAAGCTTTGACGTAGCATTGAACAAGACCTACACATCCATAGCGTTTCAGATGTCCACCGCGGAACTTGGACGGCTGAGCGGCCCCGATGGGAGCCTGTACGGCATACAGTTTACCAATGACGGAAAAATCGTCATATTCGGCGGCGGCGAGGTGCTGAAAAAGGACGGCGTCATCGTCGGGGCTCTGGGCGTCAGCGGCGGAAGCGCCGAGCAGGACACCGCGCTGGCAGCCTATGGAAAAAGTGTTTTCACGGAACTGGAATAGAAATCAGCATCTGCCAGCCGGAAATTCTCTGTGATGACCCGCTACTGGACGGCAGATGCGGAACTGGAATGGAGGTAACAAAGTGCTTGTAAACGAGAATCTGGTACAGGATATCGTACAGGAAGTGGTGGCGAAAATGCAGATTGCGGAATCCGCAAGCGGAAAGCACGGCATCTTCACCGATATGAACGAAGCCATCGCAGCCGCAAAAGCTTCACAGAAGACAGTACGTAAGATGTCCCTGGATCAGAGAGAACAGATTATCAGCAATATCCGCAGAAAAACCCATGAAAATGCGGAAGTCATTGCCAGAATGGGCGTAAACGAGACAGGAATGGGCAATGTAGGGCATAAGATATTAAAGCATAAGCTGGTGGCCGACAAGACTCCCGGCACGGAAGATTTGAAGACAACGGCCTGGTCCGGAGACAGGGGACTGACTCTGATTGAGATGGGACCTTTCGGGGTCATCGGCGCCATCACGCCCTGCACCAATCCCAGCGAGACGGTCATCTGTAATTCCATCGGCATGATAGCGGCGGGGAACACGGTGGTGTTCAATCCCCATCCCCAGGCGGTGAAGACCACTATCTTTGCCATCAATATGATCAATGAGGCCTCTATGGAGGCCGGAGGCCCTGACAATGTGGCCTGCACCGTGGAACAGCCCACGCTGGAGACCAGCAATGTGATGATGAAGCACAAGGATATTCCTCTTATCGTCGCGACCGGCGGCCCGGGCGTGGTGACCGCAGTGCTCTCCTCCGGCAAGAGGGGGATCGGCGCAGGCGCCGGCAATCCTCCCGCGGTGGTGGATGAGACAGCGGACATCAGAAAAGCAGCGGAGGACATCGTCAACGGCTGCACCTTTGACAACAACCTTCCCTGTATCGCCGAGAAGGAAATCGTGGCAGTGGAGTCCATCGCGGACGAGCTGATGCACTATATGATTTCCGAGCAGGGCTGCTATCTGATTTCCAAGGAGGAGCAGGACAGGCTGACAGCCACGGTCCTGACGCCCAAGGGTCTGAACCGCAAGTGTGTGGGCCGGGATGCAAAGACTTTGCTCAGCATGATCGGCGTGACCGTTCCCGACAATATCCGCTGCATCGTCTTTGAGGGACCCAAGGAGCATCCTCTGATCGCGGAGGAGCTGATGATGCCTATCCTTGGCATGGTCAGGGCGAAGGACATCGACGATGCCATCGAGAAGGCTGTATGGCTGGAGCACGGCAACCGCCACTCCGCCCACATCCACTCCAAGAACATTGACAACATCACGAAGTACGCAAGAGAAATCGACACGGCCATCCTGGTAAAGAACGCACCCTCCTACGCGGCGCTGGGCTTCGGCGGGGAGGGGTACTGTACTTTCACCATCGCCAGCCGCACCGGCGAGGGCCTGACCAGCACCAAGAGCTTCACCAAGAGCAGGCGCTGCGTCATGTCCGACAGTTTATGTATAAGATGAAAGGAGTAAAAAATGGCTGATACAGCACAGATAGAGGAGATTGTAAAACAGGTGCTTGCCAGTATGTCCGGCACAGTCAGTGCGGCGCCTGCGGCTAAAAGCGCAGGGAATGGCGCCATTCCGAAGACGGCCCATGTGGCAATGCTGACAAGTCTGGAGCATTTTGATGTAAAAGAGTTTCCCATGCCGGAAGTGGGCGATGACGATATTCTGGTAAAGGTGGAGGGATGCGGCATCTGCGGCACGGACGCCCATGAGTTCAAGAGAGATCCTTTCAGCCTGATACCGGTTGCTCTGGGCCATGAGGGCACCGGCGAGATCGTGAAGATGGGCAAGAACGTGAAGAAGGACAGCGCGGGCAAGGATCTGAAGCTTGGTGACAAGGTAGTTACCTGCATGATCTTCAAGGACAACCCGGACATCACCATGTTCGACTTGAACAAGCAGAACGTGGGCGGCGCGGACGTATACGGACTTCTTCCCGATGACGATATCCATCTGAACGGATGGTTTTCTGACTACATCCTGATCAGAGGAGGTTCTACCGTATTTAATGTAAGCGACCTGGATCTGTATTCCAGAGTGCTGATTGAGCCCTGCGCGGTGCTGATTCATGCGGTAGAGCGGGCCAAGAGCACGGGAATCCTGCGTTTCAACAGCAGAGTGGTGGTACAGGGCTGCGGCCCCATCGGCCTGATTTGTATCGCGATTCTGCGCACCATGGGCATCAACAAGATCGTAGCGGTGGACGGAGAGCAGAAGCGCCTTGACTTCGCAAAGGAATTGGGAGCCTCGGATTCCGTGAACTTTAAGGATCACAAGGGCATCGAGGCATTGTCCGCGGCGGTTGCCGAGAAGTGCGGCGGCCATCTGGCGGATTTCGCTTTCCAGTGTACCGGATCCCCGGCGGGACATTCCAATATCTATAAGTTCATCCGCAACGGCGGCGGGCTTTGCGAGCTGGGATTCTTCATCAACGGCGGTGATGCCACCATCAATCCGCATTTTGATATCTGTTCCAAGGAAATTACCACCGTGGGAAGCTGGGTGTACACCCTGAGGGATTATGCCACCACATTTGATTTCCTCAAGAGCGCGAAGAAGATGGGACTTCCCATGGATAAGCTGATTACCCACACCTATCCGCTGGAGGAAATCAACGAGGCGCTGAAGACCAATCTGGCTATGACGGGCTTAAAGATTGCTATCATAAATAAGTAGCATCTGAGACGAAAAGTGACGGATTGACACTAATCCGACTGTATCTGGACGATATAATGAACATCACCATGTGCAATCGGGGAAGCGAGGAGATGAATGGAAGGAAAGAATTCCATAGAAGAAGTGGATTCCATAGGAGAAATGAATTCCATAGAAGAAAAGAAGTCCGAGGAAGAAGCGGTAGGGCTGTTGGAGGTATACGGACTGACCTGCGCGTTCCTTGCGGCCGACGCGGGCTGTAAGGCGGCTGACGTGAGGCTGGAGACCTTTGACAAAAACAAACCCGCGAATGCGGATGCGCTGCCGGTGCCTTTGCTGGTGACAGTGAAGTTCCGGGGAAGCGTAGCGGCGGTGGAGGCTGCCATGGAGGCAGGCGAGCAAAAAGCAAAATCCCTCACCGGCGTGGTGCAGCGTCACATCATCCCGAGGCCTACCGGGGACACAGAGAAAATGTTGAAGATAAGCGCTTTTGACAAGAATTAAAATGAAATGACGATTCATGACAGGCAGAATGAAAGGAGATTATTATGGCACAGGAAGCATTGGGAATGGTAGAAACAAGAGGTCTGACGGCGGCGATTGAGGCAGCCGATGCGATGACCAAGTCCGCAGAGGTATCTCTGGTGGGCACGGAGAAGATTGGTTCCGGACTGGTAACGGTTATGGTACGCGGCGATGTAGGCGCTGTCAAGGCTTCCGTGGAGAGCGGTTCCGCAGCAGCAAGCCGCCTTGGCGAACTGGTGGCAGCACATGTCATCCCCAGACCGCACAGCGACGTAGAGAAGATTCTGCCGAAGATTTGAGCGGGAAACATAATTGTACTCACGGGCGATTAAATTGCCACGATGTCCCTGATATCTTTCTCTCGTGAGTCGGGTTGCTTGGAAAATTTCAGTGATCTTCAGTATAAGTAAAGGAGCCGGCAAATGAGCAGTACATCATTGGGCTTTATCGAGATTTCAGGCGTGGTTGCCGCCATAGATGCCCTGGACATCATGTGCAAGACATCCGGCGTGGAACTGGCCACATGGGAGAGGAAACTGGGCGGAAGGCTGGTCACCATCGTAGTGAGGGGCGACGTGGCGTCCGTGACGGAGGCGGTGGAGACAGCAGCGGCCAAGGCAATCAAGAAGCCCGTGGCCAGCGGGGTCATCGCCAATCCCCATGAAGAAATCGTCAGACTCGTGAACCTGAGCGCAAGCCGGTTCATGAAAGCGGATGGGCAGGCAGGTGCGCTTGACGCGAGGACCATTCAGGAAGTTTGATTCAGACAGGATAATGAAACTAAAAACGGTTTCGAAGCGGAGGTGTCAGAAAGGCGCCGCAGCGGAGAGACAGAATTGGAATCAGGAGGAAAAGAAATGGCACAGGAAGCATTAGGAATGGTGGAAACAAGAGGTCTTGTAGCTGCGATTGAGGCAGCTGACGCAATGTGCAAGGCGGCAAACGTGAGCCTTGTGGGCACCGAGAAAATCGGTTCCGGACTGGTGACCGTAATGGTGCGCGGCGATGTAGGAGCCGTGAAGTCTTCCGTAGAAGCTGGCGCCTCCAGCGCGTCCAAGCTCGGCGAGTTGGTAGCTACCCATGTAATTCCCAGGCCTCATACCGATGTTGAGATGATTCTTCCCAAGGCGAAATAAGGAAAGTTGTCTGGAGGAAGACTTCCTCCGGCAGATTTGGAGGAGAATATGGAACAACAGACTGTTGAGATGATCACGCAGATGGTGCTTCAGACCATAGGCAGAATGGAAGAAAAGACAGGCGGCTATCAGGTGCCGGTGGGCGTGTCCGCAAGGCATATCCACCTGACGCAGGAGCATGTGGAGGCCCTGTTCGGCGAGGGTTATCATCTGACGAAGAAAAAGGACCTGATGGGCGGCCAGTACGCCTGCAACGAGACTGTGACCGTGGTGGGGATAAAGCTGCGGGCCATTGAGAACGTGCGGGTCTTAGGGCCCGTCAGAAAGGCCTCCCAGCTGGAGATATCCGCTACGGATGCCATGAAGCTGGGCGTGGCGGCTCCTATCCGGGAGTCCGGCAACGTGGCGGGCAGCGCTCCCATAGCCGTGGTAGGCCCGAAAGGCGTCGTCTACCTGAAAGAGGGCTGCATCATAGCCATGCGGCATATCCATATGTCACCGGCTGACGCAATGGCTGCAGGAGTCGCGGACGGCGATATCGTTTCCGTGAAAGCGGACAACGAGAGAGGTACCGTATTCAATCAGGTGAAAATCCGTGTGAACGACAGCTTCACGCTGGAGATGCATATCGACACGGACGAAGCCAATGCCAGCAAGATCAAGACCGGCGATATGGTGACAATCATCAGACAATAGAATGTACGCCTGGCGGGAATCTATTGTCATGGATAAGATGGGCTGCGAAAGCAGCCATTGCGGCATAAATCCGGCCGGCGGGGCGGGAAATCCGCTCTGCCGGCAGCTTTTACGTCCGATGGGGGATTGGAAATGGTTGTAGGCAAGGTAATAGGGAGCATCGTCTCTACCCGAAAGAGCGAGAATCTGGTAGGGAACAAGTTCATGATCATAGAGCCGCTTGCGGAGATGGCCGCCGGAGCCGGGCGCTTTGTGGCAATCGACAATATAGGCGCGGGCATCGGGGAGACAGTCCTGGTGGCCACAGGAAGCGCGGCGCGTGTAGGAATGGAGAATGCGCCTGTGGATGCGGCCGTTGTCGGAATCGTGGACGAAAATTAACGGCGCAGCGTTTGGGGCAGGTATGAAACAGGCCATCCGTGGAAGAGAGAATCTTCCATGAGATGAACAGAGAAGTGGTATTTCTATAGAAAAGAGGCATTTCATGGAGATGCAGGATTTGAAGCAGATTTTGCAGGAGAGCGGCATTGTCGGTGCCGGAGGCGCCGGCTTTCCTACTTATGCGAAATTAGATGAAAGGGCGGAGGTCATTCTGATGAACTGCGCCGAATGCGAGCCGCTTTTAAAGCTCCACAGACAGCTTTTAGAGCAGCGCGCGGAAGAGATTCTGGAGACCTTTGACGGCATTGCCCGGACTGTGGGGGCAAAGGAGGCTGTCATCGGCATTAAAAGAGAATATGAAGCCGCCGTCAGGGCGGCTGAAAGATACATAGACGCATATCCGAACATGCGTATACAGCTTTTGGACAGCGCATATCCCATGGGGGACGAGGTAGTGCTCATCTACGAGGCCACAGGGCGGGTCATCCGGCCGGGGGGACTTCCCATTGAGGAGGGCGTGGCTGTCTTCAATGTGGAGACAGTCTATAATGTATACCGGGCTGTCAGGCATAATACTCCGGTCATCGACAAGCTGGTGAGCGTGGTGGGCGAGGTAGAGAGCCCGATTACCGTGCGCGTGCCCATCGGCGCGTCCATCGGGGACGTGGTGAGCTGCGCAGGGGAAATCAAGGTAAAGGATCCCGCCTATCTGGTGGGCGGGCCCATGATGGGAAATCTGGCCACGGACAGCGATGTGGTGACGAAGACCACCAATGCGATTATCGTGCTGGACAAAGGGCACAACCTGATACAGCGCAAGAACAGGAACGCTGCCATAGATCTGAACCGGGCGGCAGCCTCCTGCTGTCAGTGCGAGACCTGTACCAGCCTCTGCCCGCGCCATGCGCTGGGGCACCCCATAGAGCCCCATAAATTCATGCGCAGCGCCGCCAACAGGGACTTTCAGGATACCAATGTGTTCCTGAATACATTTTTCTGCAGCTCCTGCGGACTGTGCGAGAATTTCTCCTGTCCCCAGGGACTTTCGCCAAGAAGCCTGATTGCGGACTACAAGCTGGGCCTGCGGAAAGCCGGCGTGAAGCCGCCTGCGGATGTGAGGCCTGCACCCATAAGGGCAGGCAGAGAGTACCGCAAGGCGCCGGAGGAGAGGCTGGAGGCAAGGCTGGGCCTGGCGAAATATAATGTGGACGCGCCCCTGCAGCCGGACGAATACTGGAAGGGGGAGCAGCAGATTCATAAGGTGAAGATCCTGCTTGGCCAGCATATCGGAGCGCCTGCAATAGCGGCGGTGGAAAAGGGAGAGCAGGTGGCCTGCGGGCAGTGCATCGCAAAGCCTGCCGGCGGTTTAAGCGTGGGCATTCATTCCTCCGTGGATGGTGTCGTACAGGAGGTCACGGATAAATATATTTTGATTCTGCGCCGATAAGAGGAAGCGCATTATGGGCACGAAATAGGCGCAATGCCGGAAGACAGGGATGAAACGGCATATGGCTTATTGCAGGCGGCAATTGAATTAGGAGGTAAGAGCGATGGGCAGGGCTTTGGGAATGATAGAATTCAAGACGGTCTCCACAGGCGTGACGGCAGCGGACGCCATGGTGAAGACGGCGGCTGTGGAGCTGGTGGAGGCGCAGACCGTATGCCCCGGCAAATATATTGCCCTGATTACAGGGGATTTGAGCGCAGTGGATGCAGCAGTGGAAACTGCCAAGGTGCAGTATGGGGAACAGCTGATTGACAGCTTCGTGCTGGGCAATCCCCATGAGGGAATCTTCCCTGCAATCTATGGGACCACCCATGTGGAGCATATCAGTTCCCTGGGAATCCTGGAGACTTTCGACGCCGCAGCCATCATCGTTGCGGCGGATGTGGCGGCGAAGACCTCGGAGGTGGAGCTGATCGAACTTCGTATCGCCAAGGGCATGTGCGGCAAGTCCTATGTGTTCCTGTGCGGGGAGGTATCGGCCGTGGAGGCGGCCATCTCAAAAGCCAGGGCCAGCGTAGCCGAGGGAGGCATGTATCTGGATTCCACCGTCATCGCCCATCCGGATCCGCAGATTTGCAAGTCAATTCTGTAGAAAAGGATAACAATCAAGAGACACGAGTACGCAAACAGCCATATGAGCGGTTTCTCCGGCGCGGAGCAGGAAGTGCACAGGGAAACCGACGGACACAGATCTGGTATTTGGAACAGACTGCTGAAAAGAAAAAAGGACGGAGAGTGGGGCGCGGATGCTGGCGGTAGAGCGCAGGAACCTGATTTTGGATAAACTTCAGAACGAGCGGAAAGTGGTGGTCAGCGAGCTGAGCACCCTGTTTGACGTTTCTGAAGAGACAATCAGACGGGATTTGGATAAGCTGGACAGGGAGGGCCTGGCCATCAAAAGCTACGGCGGCGCTGTCCTGAATGAGAATACGGGCATGGATATGCCTTTCAATGTGCGCAAGAAACGCAACATGAAAGCAAAGCAGGAAATCGCCGCGCTGGTGGCCGGCCTTGTGCAGGAGGGAGAGCATATCATCGTAGATCCCAGCACCACGGCTGTGGCAGTGGTGAAGGCGCTGAAGACCCGGAAGAAGCTGACTTTGATCACCAGTTCCATCGAAGTGCTGATAGAGCTTTCGGACGTGAGCGGATGGGAGGTCATCTGTACCGGCGGAACCTTGCGGGAGAATTATCTGACACTGGTAGGCTCCAGGGCGGCGGATGTCATCAGTTCCTTTCAGGCGGACAAGGTGATTCTCTCCTGCAAGGGACTGGACTTAGAGCGGGGTGTCACCGACGCCCATGAGGCACTTTCCCAGATAAAGCATACCATGCTGAAATCCGCCAGGCAGCGCATCCTTGCGCTGGACCATACAAAATTTGGCAATGTAGCGTTTTCGCGAATCTGCGAGCTGTCCGATATCGACATGGTTGTGACGGATATCCGGCCGGAACAGAAGTGGATGGATTATTTTGCGGAGAAAGGAATCGAATGTCTCTATGGCAGAGAAGAGAGCGGCGAAGAAAACAGATAAGGCGACAATAACCTTAGCTTTCGCCAATAACAAGGGCGGAAGCGGCAAGACCACCACCTGTGCCAACGTGGGCTATTCCCTGTCGGCGTTGGGGAAGAGGGTGCTCCTGATTGACGGCGACATGCAGATGAACCTTTCCCTCTCTTTCTTTTCCGAGGAGGAAGTCCTGGGATTCGCCTCAGGGGACAGGAATCTGTACCTGGCCATGAAGAAAGAAGAGGACTTGTGGGACTATGTGGTGCACACGCCCTATGATAACCTGGACTTGATTCCCTCCTCCACGCTGATGAGCGGCATCGAGTATGACCTTTTCACCAAATGGCAGAGGGAACTGATTCTCTCCAGGAGCCTGGAGCGGCTGAAACGGGAGGGCGGATACGACTATATCCTGATCGACGCCCCGCCCACGCTGGGAGGCTGGGTCATGAACATCCTCTCCGCGTCCGATTACGTGATGCTGCCGGTGGAAGCCAGCCCCTGGGGACTGTTCGGCGTGGCCAACATGTTCGAGTTCCTGGAGCATGTGAAGAAACTGGCGCCGGGACTGAACCTGCTGGGCGTGGTCATCACCAAGATGGACGCCAGGAAGAATTATGGCAGACAGACCCTGGAAGCCCTGCATGAATTTGAGGAAGTGAATGTGTTCCGGACTGTCATCCGTGTGGACAGCGAGATAGAGTGGGCACAGGATAACTCCAAGCCCGTTATGGCACATAAAAAATCCGCCAGAAGTGCGGGAGAGTATCTGGAGCTGGCAAAGGAGGTAGAGGAATATGTCAGTGGGAGCAAGCAGCATTAAGAGGGCCGCCAAGACGGCTCAGGAAAAACCGGCCGCGAATCCGGTGGATAAGCCGGAAGCAAAAACGAAATCAAAGCCAAAAGCCAAACCGGCAGAAACCCTGACAGCAGAGAAAAAAACAGAAGCGGAAAAGCCGGAGAATACAAAAGAAACAAAAAGAGAAAAAGAAGCAAAGAAGAGAGAGGCAAAAAGCGGCCATGAAGCCTATGGAATAGGTCAGCAGCTGCCGGTGCATCTTCTCTGAAAACTGAATAGCGGTTTGCCCGGCGAAATAGGCTTGCCGATTCCCATAAAATCTGCTATAGTGTAGAAAGCATGACAGAAAGGCGGAGAGAAGATATGGAATTAGAGCAACTGAGAAGCGATATGGTGGCCGCCATGAAGGCCAGGGACAAGGACAGGAAAGACGCGATTTCCTCTCTGGTATCCGCAGTGAAGAAAGTGGCGATCGACGAGGGATGCCGCGAGGATGTACCTGCGGAACTGGTGGACAGGGTCATCATCAAGGAGCTGAAGACGGCAAAAGAGCAGCTGGACACCTGTCCCGCGGACAGAGAGAATTTGAAAACGGAATATCGGAAACGTTATGACGTAATTGCAGAGTATGCGCCTAAGATGATGTCTCCGGAAGAGGTGAAGCAGTATATCGAGGAGAATTTCGCGGATTTGCTTGCGACTAAGAATAAGGGACAGATTATGAAAGCCGTGATGGGCGTGCTGAAAGGCAAGGCGGACGGCAAGGTTATCAATGAGACGGTGGCCGGGCTGTGCAAGTGATAAGGAACGGATTTCGGGCAACCCTCAGGCGCGGAAAGCGTCGGAGGGCTGCCCTTTTTTACTTATAGCATATTTTGTTAATGTTTTTTTAATTGACAGAAAGCGCTTTCAAACGATAAGATATAAGAATAACGAGTATAAGGAGGAAATGTCTATTGAAGAAAAACGAGATCGCAATGAATGATTATGCACGGTTATGCAGAGAAGCCGACCACTTGGAGCCGGAGATGTTCGATAAGTATGAAGTACAACGGGGCTTGCGCGATAAGAACGGAAACGGTGTTGTGACAGGACTTACCAACATATCACGCATAGAGTCCTTTCAGATGATAAATGGGGTAAAGACGCCCTGCGAGGGCAAGCTGTGGTACCGCGGATATGACTGCATCGAACTGGTGAAGGGGTTCAGGGGGAGGCGCTTCGGCTTCGAGGAAGTCAGCTATCTCCTTCTGTTCGGCCAGCTGCCAAGTGAGAAGCAGCTGAAAGAGTACCGGGACATCCTGGTGGCCTACAGAACGCTGCCCACCAATTTCACCAGGGACGTCATCATGAAGGCGCCCAGCAGCGACATCATGAATTCTTTGACCAGGAGCGTCCTGACCCTGGCTTCCTATGACAGGAACTGCAACGATACCACCATCGAGAATGTGCTGGGCCAGTGCTTCCGGCTGATCAGCGTGTTCCCTATGCTGGCCGTATACGGGTATCATGCCTATAACCATTATCAGAACGATGAGAGCATGTACATACACCGTCCCTCCAAAAAGCTGTCCACAGCGGAGAATCTGCTGATGATGCTGCGCCCGGACAAGAAATATACGGAGCTGGAGGCCGCGGTGCTGGATATCGCGCTGGTGCTGCACATGGAGCACGGCGGCGGTAACAATTCCACCTTTACCACTCGTGTAGTGACCTCCTCCGGCTCGGATACCTATTCCGTCATCGCTGCGGCGCTGTCCTCCCTGAAAGGGCCTAAGCACGGCGGCGCCAATATCAAGGTAGTGGAGATGATGCGGGAGATAGAGGCCAATGTGTCCGACTGGGAGGACGCGGACGCGGTGAGGGCTTATCTGAAGAAAATTCTGAACAAGGAGGCCTTTGACGGCAAGGGGCTGATTTACGGCATGGGCCATGCGGTCTATTCCCTGTCCGACCCCAGGGCACAGGTGTTCAAGGGCTTTGTGGAAAGGCTGGCCTCAGCCAAGGGAAGGGAGAAGGATTTCGCGCTGTATTCCATGATAGAGCGCCTGGCACCGCAGGTGATTGCGGAGAAATCCCGGATTTATAAGGGCGTAAGCGCCAATGTGGACTTCTACAGCGGCTTTGTCTACAGCATGCTGGAAATTCCGCTGGAGATGTTCACGCCTATCTTCGCCATCGCCAGAATCGTAGGCTGGAGCGCCCACAGGCTTGAAGAGCTGATCAATATGGACAAAATCATCCGTCCCGCATACAAGAGCGTCATGCAGGAGCGGGAGTATGTGAATCTGGACAGCAGATGATGGCTTGCAGTACAAAGGGTTTCATGGTAAAATATAATACAATCATCGACGATTTTACCGACGGTCACAGAAACTTGCCGTGAATGTTCTCTTTCATTGCAGCCAGACTCATGAGTGAGAGAGTCTGTGAACATCATGGCAGATTTCACCGCTTGTGAGTATAGTAAGCCGCAGGACGGCAGAATGCGTGAAAATGTGAAAGTATTGAAAGCTATTTTCTTTTGTATCATGGGACTTATCATGGCGTGCTGCGTGGGAGTCATGGTTTGCGCGCTGAATCCCTCGCTGACGGCCATGCTGGCGGAGAGGGTGGAGAGCGTAAATCCCGCGCAATCCGCACAGGACGGACAATCCGGGGGACTGGGAGGTCTGTTTCAGGACGGGGACAGCCGGCCGGGTACGTCCGTGTCCATAGAGAGCCAGCCGGGCATCAATGCCGACTGGCTGGAGAATCAGCCCGGCTATGAGCCGCCGGAGAGCTCTTCGTTAGAGGCTCCGGACTCTGTCAGCGGCCGGACCGGTTACGAGCCTGTGCAGGAGGAAGCCCAGGAGATAGGCGAGGATGAGGCGGATGGCCTGTCGGGAAGCGACAATCCCGGTGACACGGGCAGCAATCTGACCTTTGACCAGGAAATCTATCCCTACTATGCCATGCTGGAACCGGACATGCGGCAGATATACAGCCAGATTTACGCCAACGCCGTAAGTCTGACGGCTTCTTTTACCCCGGTGACCACGGTGTCCGTGAATCAGCTTAAGACTGTGTTCGAGGCGGTCTACAATGACCACCCGGAGCTGTTCTGGCTGGACACGGGCTATTCCTGTAAGTATATCAGGAGCGGCAGATGCGCGGAAATCACTCTGAAATTCAATGAGACCGTGAATAATCTGGAGGAGGCCAGGCAGACTTTCGAGGGGGCGGCAGGAAATATCGCTGCCCAGGCCCGGGGGCTGGGCAGTCAGTATGAGGAAGAAAGGTATGTCCACGATGCGCTGATGCAGATGGTGGAATATGACGTGGCGGCCCCGATGAACCAGAGCGCCTACAGTGCGCTGGTGGGCGGCAGAAGCGTCTGTGCCGGATATGCCAGGGCATTCCAGTATATCATGCAGCAGCTGGATATTCCATGCTATTATTGCACGGGATACGCGGGAGAGGATCATGCGTGGAATATCGTAAAGTTAGATGGGACTTACCACAACGTGGATGTGACCTGGGACGACACGGAGGAGCCCACCTACGATTATTTCAACAAAACGGACAAGGAATATGCGTCTACCCACAGGCGCACCGGTCTTTCCGTGTACCTGCCGGCCTGCGAGGGAGCGGAGGCAGTCCCGAATGGCGGCAATGAGGCAGAAAATGGAGGCGATTCGGGGGAGCCGGGAGACATCAGCGGCACGGAAGCGGAGGATACAGGTGAGGCGGATGACATATCGAGTCTGATCAATCCCAATCCCATCCAGCCGCTGGGGTGGCAGAGCAAGGTTCCGGCGGGGCCTGTCGATTCACAGCCCACGGCGGATGAGATAAGGAAGCAGAACCTGGAAAAAGCCGGAGTCACCGAAGAGCAGGTGCGCGACACTATGCAGGAGTATTATGAGGACTGCAGGGAACTGCTGAAAAGCGTGGGGACGGGAGACAGACAGTTTGTGAACGTTATTCCGCAGTCTATGTGGAACTCTGTGGAGAGGGCGTACAATAGCGGCGATTACTGGAAAGGGTATGTGGAGCAGGCGCTGAAAGATATGGGCGCGGACAACTTCGCCATCCAGCTTCAGATACAGGATCTGGGCGGAGGTTATTATCGGATTTACCATAATGTATACACCTACTAAGGGGAACGGAACGAAATAAAAAAAGAGACAGGAATATCCTGTCTCTTTTTTCATATATTGGAGAAAGGAGGACATGTCGATGGAAAACTCTATTCTGCAGCTGTTCCCCTCCGGCAGCCGGGCTCTGTGGCAGAGCGTGGCCGAAGAGCAGGCGTCCATTCAGGAAATCCGCCTGCGGGCGGGACAGCCCATAATCATACATAGAAAAGGAAAGGAACTTTTCCTGACAGATTGGGGGAGACTGTCCCGGAATCCGGCGGAGGGGCATCTGGCCACCGGACGGGAGCTCTCGGAGACGCTGGAGCATATCTGCCATTATTCCCCCTATGCCTTTGAGGAGGAGCTGCGCCAGGGCTTCATCACCGTGGCGGGAGGGCATCGGGTGGGGGTGGCGGGACAAGCCGTGCTGGAGACGGACGGCAGGGTCAGGACTTTCAAGAATATTTCCTATCTCAATATCAGGGTGTCTCATCAGATGAAAGGAGCGGCGGATAAGATTCTCCCGGTCATGTACCGGGAGGGAGGGCTGCGCAGCGCCCTGATCATCTCGCCGCCGGGCTGCGGCAAGACCACGCTGCTGCGGGATCTGATACGGCAGATTTCGGACGGTAATGCCTGGGGACAGGGGATGACCGTGGGGGTGGTGGATGAGCGCTCGGAACTGGCGGGTTCCTTTCTGGGAAAGCCCCAGAATGATATGGGGATGCGCACGGATGTGCTGGACGGCTGCCCTAAGGACATCGGAATGCTGCTTCTTCTGCGGTCCATGTCGCCCCAGGTCATCGCCATAGATGAACTGGGCGGGGACGGGGAGCTTAAAGCGCTGGGACAGGCAGCGGCCTGTGGCTGCCGGATTCTGGCCACAGTCCATGGAGAGGACAGGCGGGACGTGGAGCGCCGGTTCGGGTTGGAGGCGGCTTACTGGGAGAGGCTGTTCGAAGTGTTCCTGGTGCTGGGGAAAGAGGATGGGAGATGCGTGATACGGCAGGTAAGCGAAAGGGGCGGGGCGTATGGTTAGGATGCTGGGCGGTTGTATGGTTTTTGCGGGATGCCTGGGACTGGGGCTGTGGTATCGGTACCAGTTTGGAGCAAGGATAAAGGCTCTGCACAATCTGGAGCGCATGCTGGAGCTTCTGGCCAGCGAGGTGCGCTATGGGAGGGCTACGCTGCCGGAGTGCTGCAGCCATATCGCGGGAGGGCTGGATTCAGGCTTCGAGGAGGCTTTCCTGGAGGTGGGGCGCAGAATGGAGGAGAACATGGGGCTTTCTTTCGGGGAAGTCTTTCAGGAGGAGATGGAAAAGGCCCTGGGCAGGCTGCCTCTGCAGGAGGCTGACAGGGAGAATTTCCTGCGGTTCGCCGCCCGGACAGGGTATGCGGACAGCCAGATGCAGCTGCGGGAGATAGAACAGAGCGGGGAACTTCTGCGGGACACCAGAGAGCGGCTGGAGCGGGAGAACGCGGAGAAGTGCAGGATGGCGGTGGGTCTGGGCGCCATGGGGGGACTGTTGTTGATATTGGTGCTTTGGTGAGTGTGAGGAGCTATGGGAGTAAGTCTGATATTTAAGATAGCGGCAGTGGGGATATTGGTGACCATATTGAGCCAGATTTTGAAGCATAGCGGCAGGGAGGAGCATGCCTTTCTGATCAGCCTGGCCGGACTGATACTGGTCCTTACCTGGATAGTGCCCTATATATATGAGCTGTTCCAGACCATCCAGACATTGTTCGCTTTGTAAGTGTGCCCGAAGAGAGGGCATTCTTCCGGGGGTATAAAATTGACTGAGATTGTGAAGATTGGATTTCTGGGGATAGCAGGAGTGCTGCTGGCGATACAGTTCCGGGGGACCAAAGGGGAATATGCCACTTACATCGGACTGGCTGTCAGCATCATCATTTTCTGCTTTTCCATGCGTCAGATGGAGACCATAACGGGGCAGTTCCTGAAAATCAGGACTTACCTGAACGGGTCGGAAAGGTATCTGTCCATCCTGTTCAAAGTTATCGGAATTACATATATCTGTGAATTCAGCGCCGATATCTGCAGGGACGCGGGCTATCAGGCAGTGGCGGGACAGATTGAGGTGCTGGGGAAACTGACCGTGATGTTCGCGGGGCTCCCTATTCTGTTTGCGGTGATTGAACAGATTCAGAGCTTCCTGTGATCTGTGGGGAGGGCATCCGACAGGGATGGCCGAACGGACAGGAGCGCGGAATGAGGGGAGGGGCATATGGAGATGGATTTGAACCTGGTCTGGCAGGATTATGGCCTGGACCAGCTTCAGGAGGGGATACTGCGGCTGTTCCCGGAGAGGAGCCTTGATCTGAACCAGCTTCTGGCCCGGGTGATGTCGGGGGATGTGTTCGGCGCGCTGGCTTCGCTGTTCAAAGACAGCATCACGGATTTTGTCATGCAGCTGGCAGGGATGCGGGATGTGTTCGTGTGGCTCCTGGTACTGGGAATCGTGTCCTCACTGATGACGCATTTCGTGGAGATATTCGACAGGCGCCAGGTGGCGGACATGGGCTTTTACTTTATGTATCTCCTTTTTACCGCGGTGCTGCTGAAATGCTTTTCGCAGGCTGCTGATATCGTCAGGCAGACCGTGGAGAATATCATTCTGTTCATAAAGCTTTTAGTGCCTGCCTATCTGTTGACCGTGGGCATTTCCACCGGATCGGCCACTGCGGGGGCAGCCTACCAGATGATGCTCTTTGCGGTGTATGGAGTGGAGTACATTCTGGAGAGGGGGCTCCTGCCTCTGATATACAGCTACAGCATGCTGTCCGTGGTGAACGGCATCTGGGCAGAGGAGAAGCTGTCCTTTCTGATCGATCTGCTGGGAAAGGCAGTAGGGTGGGTGCTGAAAGGGGCTCTGGGAGCGATAACGGGAATCGGCGTATTCCAGAGGCTGATTACCCCGGTGATGGATTCCGCCAGAAATTCGGCGCTGCAGAAGCTGATATCCGCCATTCCGGGGGTGGGGACCATGGCGGGCGGTGTGATGGAGCTGGTGGTGGGATCCGCCATGGTCATCCGTAACAGCGTGGGTGTGGTGCTGCTCATATTGCTCCTGCTGCTGTGTGCTGTGCCGGTGTTCAAAATCGCGATGATTGCCGGGCTGCTGAAATGCGCGGCGGCTTTCATGGGCATTGTCAGCGACAGGCGGATTACAGCCTGCGTGAATCGGATGGGGGACGCCGTGCTGCTGCTTTTGCGCACTGTGGGGACAGCCGTGCTTCTGTTCATCATAGCTATAGCGGTAGCGGCGGTGTAGATGCGGAGCGGAGGTGAAGAATGCAGAATTCGTTGTTTCAGGCAATCTGCCGCATGGGGATTTTCATGATATGCGCCCAGGCGGTGATACATTTCAGGCCAAAGGAGGTGTATGAGAAATATTTAAAGCTGATGGTCAGCGTCATGGTTCTGATACAGGTGTTTCTGCCTGTTGGGAATTTTCTTCTGGGCGATGGCAGGCAGGACGCCCTGAAGGCTCTGGGGAAGCTGGGACAGGAACTGGAGAAGAGCATGCAGGAGGCCAATGAGGACGCTGCCGCCGCGGACGAACTGCTGGAGAAGATGACGCTGGAGGAAATCCGAAAGCGCCTGGAGGAGCAGGAAGAGGAGAGGGATGAGGAAATCCGGGGCGGGGAGGAGCAGGAGAGGGAGAATCAGAAAGAGGGAGAGCCGGCAAGAGAGGGGCAAAACTCGGGAATATCAGAAATCAGCGTGGGAGACATAGAGCCTGTAGTCATAGACCCCATAGAGCCGGTACAGTCCGGGCAAGGGGGAGAAGACTGATACAATCCAAAAAGAGGCTGTCCGATATGGGGCGGCCATAAAGCGGAACGGAGCCTGGGGGTATCTGAGAATGGCGGAGAGTGACAGAAAGCAATGAGAAGTAATGATAATGAACAGAAATCAATGAGAAAGGCGGGGCAGATATGGGCAGGGACTGGAAGAAGTGGGCGATGGATAAAGGGCTGCAGAAATGGTTCCGCAGAGACAATTTTCTGATTCTTGTCCTGACGGGAATCCTGCTGATTATCATTGCGCTTCCCACGGAGGAGAAAAAAGAGCAGGAAGACTCTCATGTATTGGAAACGGAAAAACAGACAGAAGAAAACAGTAAAACGAATAACCGGGACAGTCAGGAACAGTCCGGCCAGACAGCGGATGCAGATGCGCTCTACGCGGCCCGGATGGAGGAGCGTCTGACCCAGGCCCTTTCCCGGGTGGCAGGCGTAGGAGAAGTGCAGGTCATGATTACGTTAAAAGCTTCCAGCGAGCTGGTAGTGGAGAAAGAACAGCCGGTGCGCCGCAGCTCCACCAACGAAAGCGACGCCATGGGCGGGAACCGCATCGTCAGCGAGGTGACATCCGAGGAGAACGTGATATACAGCTCCGACGGGAGCCTCAGCGAGCCTTATGTGGTAAAGACGCTGCCGCCGCAGATAGAGGGGGTGCTGGTAATCGCCGAGGGCGCTGGGAACGGCACAGTGAGCCGCACTATCGTGGAAATAGCCCAGGCTCTTTTTGATGTGGAGGCCCACAAGGTGAAAGTGGTGCCCATGGAGGAGGCCGCGCCCTGATGTCCGCCTTATACCGCAAACCGCCGGGATTTACAGTGATGCACAGTATAAAATGTGGAAAAGTTTTCCCTGACAGGTGCATATATCTTTTCAAAGGCTCATACAATGAAGTATTAAAACACGAAGAGGGGAATGAAAGTGAAAAGCCTAATCAAGAAAAATCAGCTTATGATAACAGCTCTGGCGATTATGATTGCGATTGCGGGCTATCTGCAATTCGCCGGCAGCGGAATGGAAGAAGAGTACCTTACGACAGATGACAGCAATGTGGTTACAGGAGACGCCAGCCCGGTGGACTCGGAGGGAGTCATAACCGAGAATTACACTTTGGATGGACTGCTGGATTTATCGGAGGAGGATCTGCTGAAAGAGCAGACGGACATCGAGAGTCTGGACACGGACGGAGGCGTCATCGTGGATGACTATCTGGATGCCGGAATGGAGGTAGAGGGCGCGGAAGTGGTGGACGCGGACGGCGCGGCAGAGGGCGAGGTGGCAGGAAACACGCCGGAAGAGGGAGAAATCCCGGGGGAGGCCGTATTCACCTCCACAGCAGGGACAGCGATGCTTTCCGATGCGAAGCTCTTAAAAGAACAGACCAGGGCCAAGAATAAGGAGACGCTGCTGGAGATCATAAACAGCGCAGGCATTTCCGATGAACAGAAACAGGCGGCAGTGGACAGCATGGTAGAGATGACCGCCATCGCGGAGAAAGAGTCCGCGGCGGAGATTCTTCTGGAGGCGAAAGGATTCCAGGATGTGGTAGTCAGCATCAACGGAGATGCGGTGGACGTAGTGGTCAACGCGGCGGCTCTGGACGATGCGATGCGGGCCCAGATTGAAGATATCGTAAAGCGCAAGACTGAGATTCCGGCGGAAAACATCATCATCAGCACCGTGGCACAGTAAAAGGCGCGGCACAGCGCACGGCGTAAAAAAATTGTTTGTTTTACATAACACATGTGGTATACTGGTACTGGAAAAGCCATCGGAGAGGACAGAAGAGACTATGAAAAGGGTATTTTTGATTGTACTGGACAGCTTTGGAATCGGTGAGACGGAGGATGCGGCTTCCTGTGGTGACGTGAATGTCAACACGCTGGGGACCGTGTCCTCCAGCCCGTTCTTTTCCATGACGGCAGGCTCCCTGAATTCTCATGTACGGCCCTGGAATCGCGTCCGAAAACCTGGGCGCCAGGGAGACATTCACGGACATCGGGGCCACTGTGCCGCACTGCTTTGGCATAGAGCCTGCCTTTGCGGGAGCGTCCGTGCTTCCGCCCGGGAGGACGGCTGCGTCACTCCGCCTTAAGCGAATCTGCCGGGAGAAAGGGAATCTGTACGGCAGCAGAGGACGGGCTGCCTGCGGAGGAGGCTTTCCCGGCCTGACGGAACCGACGAAGCCAAGAGAAAGATGAAAAGCAGTATGGAACAAATCGCTGCTATGACATGAAAACGGAGGACAGTAAATAAATGAACGATTATACGGAAGAAATAAACCGCCGCCGCACTTTTGCCATCATCTCCCACCCGGATGCCGGCAAGACCACTCTGACGGAGAAATTCCTGCTCTACGGCGGCGCCATCAACCTGGCGGGCAGCGTCAAGGGAAAGGCTACGGCCAGACACGCGGTCTCCGACTGGATGGAGATAGAGAAGGAGAGAGGTATCTCTGTGACCTCCTCGGTACTGCAGTTCGAGTACGACGGTTACTGCATCAATATATTGGACACGCCCGGGCATCAGGATTTCTCGGAGGATACCTACCGCACTTTGATGGCGGCGGACTCTGCCGTGATGGTGATTGATGCTTCCAAGGGCGTGGAGGCCCAGACCAGGAAGCTGTTCAAGGTCTGCGTCATGCGCAAGATCCCGATATTCACATTTATCAACAAGCTGGACCGGGATGCCAACGATACATTCGATCTGCTGGACGACATCGAGAAAGAGTTAGGAATCGCTACCTGCCCTGTGAACTGGCCTATCGGTTCGGGAAAGGAATTCAAGGGCGTCTACGACAGGGAAAAGAGATGTGTGATTTCCTATTCTGACACGGAGAAAGGGACGAAGGAGGGGACGGCTACGGAAGTGCCCGTGGCGGAGGAGGCGAAGCTGCGGGAGCTGATCGGCGACAATGCGGCGGACAAGCTGCTGGAGGAGATAGACCTTTTGGACGGGGCAGGCGCGGAATTTGACCTGGAAGCGGTGCGGGCAGGCAATCTGACCCCGGTGTGCTTCGGTTCCGCGCTGACGAATTTCGGCGTGGAAATCTTTTTGAAGCACTTCTTGCAGATGACCACCACGCCCCTGGCCAGAAAGGCTGATATCGGTATCATAGAGCCCGCGGAGAATGCGTTCAGCGCTTTCGTGTTCAAGATTCAGGCCAATATGAACAAGGCTCACAGGGACCGCATCGCGTTCATGCGCATCTGTTCCGGCAAATTCGACGCCCAGATGGAAGTGCGGCATGTGCAGGGAGGCAAAGTCATGCGGCTTTCCCAGCCTCAGCAGATCATGGCGGACGACAGGAAGATTTTGAGTGAGGCCTATGCGGGGGATATCATCGGCGTGTTTGACCCCGGTATCTTCTCCATAGGGGACACCCTGTGCAGCCCCAAGGAGAAATTCCGGTATGAGGGCATCCCGACGTTCGCGCCGGAACATTTCGCCAGAGTGCGCCAAATCGACACCATGAAGCGCAAGCAGTTCGTAAAGGGCGTGGAGCAGATTGCCCAGGAGGGCGCCATCCAGATTTTCCAGGAATTCAATACAGGCCTGGAGGAAATCATCGTGGGCGTGGTGGGCGTGCTGCAGTTCGATGTGCTGAAGTACCGGCTTGAGAACGAATATAACGTGGAAATCCGGCTTGAGAACCTGCCCTACGAGCATATCCGCTGGATTGAGAATAAGGACGAGGTGGACATCGAAAAGCTGACGGGCACCTCCGATATGAAAAAGGTAAAGGACATGAAGGGCAACCCGCTTCTTCTGTTCGTGAACGCATGGAGCGTCGGCATGACGCTTGACCGGAATAAAGGACTTGTCCTGGCGGAATTCAGTAAGAATTAAAGCAGGGTGGTCCGTGGTAAAGGAGAGCGGACAGATGAGTAAAAAAGCGCATGGAACAGGGCTTATGTTCCTGGCGGCGATTCTGTGTCTGGCGTGCACAGGCTGCGCGGGGATTGACTTCAGGCACGATGTCCCCAGGGATTACGCCTTGTCGGAGGAGGTCTCCGTGAGCGTTCCCGGGACGGAGGAGCCTCCCATGGAAGAAGAGACTTCCGTGGAAGAAGAGCCGGCCGTGAATTTCCTGATGGAGGAGGCTTACCCCTACGCCTGCGGGAGCCTGAGCGAGACAGAGCAGATCTGGTATCATGACATGGAGCGCATACTGGGGAGCTTCGGAGGGCAGGAGAATCTGAGCGAAGAGGGGCTTGACGCCGGGCTTGACGAGGAGAGCATCGATAAGATCTTCCAATGTGTCCTCAGCGACCATCCGGAGCTGTTCTATGTGGACGGTTATTCCTACACGAAATATTCCAGGGGAGGTGTGATTACTGCCGTGGAGTTTTCCGGCACTTACAATGTGGACCTGGACACTGCCGTGAAGCGGGCGGAGACCATCGGGCTTGCCGCGGAGCAGATACTGGCAGGCATCGGGACAGAGGCCTCGGATTATGAAAAGGTAAAATATGTGTACGACACATTGATCTGTCAGACAGATTATGACCTGAACGCCGAGGACAACCAGAATATCTACTCTGTGTTCGCCAACCACACCTCTGTCTGCCAGGGCTATGCCAAGGCCACCCAGTATCTGCTGAACAGGCTGGGGGTGGAGTGCGCTCTGGTCCTGGGGACGGTGGAGACCGGGGAGGGGCATGCCTGGAACCTGGTGAAAGTGGACGGGAATTATTATTACATGGACACCACATGGGGAGATGTCTCCTACCAGATAGAGGAGAATGCCACAGAAGGAGGCGGGGGATTCTCCATGCCGGAGATCAACTATGACTACCTGAACGTGACTACGGAGGAGCTGCTGCGCACCCATTCCATCGAGAGCGAAGTGCCCATGCCGATATGCGTTGCCATTGAAGCGAATTATTATGTGCGGGAGGGCGCTTATTTTACTTTTTACGACGAGGAGCAGATGGCGGCGCTGTTCCAGGCGGCCATAGACAGCGGCAGGCGGGATGTGACGATCAAATGCGCCGATGCCGCCTGCTACAGTGAAATCGTAGCGGGGCTGATAGACGGACAGGAGATTTTCCGGTATCTGTCGGACGAGGAGGGCAGGATTGCCTATGCGCAGAATGAAAAACAGCTGTCCCTGACATTTTGGGTGACAAATGAGTAGAAAGTGTGGTATACTATACTGTATAACGCTGAATGCTGCCTAATGCAATCATACAATCAAACCAGTCAGCGTTATGCAGTCTGGTTTCATGGCAAGTGAAATCGTTAAGCAGTATATATTTCATATTTGAGATGCTTTTCAGGAGGATATTTTCATGGGAAAAGAAATGGAGAACAGCACAGTGGTATTGAAAGCCGAGGAGAATGTGGGCATGGTGCAGATCGCCGATGACGTGGTGGCGATGATCGCATCTTTGGCGGCCACCGAGGTGGAGGGAATCAGTGCCATGGCAGGGAACATCACCAATGAGCTCATGGGCAGGGTAGGCATGAAGAAGCTGAACAAGGGCGTGAGGGTGGTGGTCACCGGGCGCAATGTGCGTGTGGATCTGGCTGTGATGATGGAGTATGGCTACAGCATTCCGGCTACCTGTCACCATGTGCAGGCGAAAGTGAAGTCGGCGATTGAGAATATGACAGGGCTGAACTGCACGGATGTGAATATCCGCATAGCCGGTGTAAAGATTGCGGCAGTTCATTGACTGTCTGGACGATTAGAAGGAGACGGACGCTGCAGGCTGCATGGAAGAAAATATGGCAGCCGCGCTGACGGGGGGACACAAATGGGACGACATGAGCAAAGAGAGCAGGTTTTCCGGCTTTTATTCCAGGCGGAGTTTCATCCGGCGGAGGACATGCCGAGACAGATGAGGCTGTTCGTGGAGGACAATGAGGCAATCAGCTCTCAGAAAGATGCCGATTATATAGAGACACGCTGTCAGGCTGTCTATCGGGAGATTCCCATGATAGACAAGCTGATTGACGACAATACTGTGGGATGGGATACCAGGCGTATGGGAAAGGTAGAGCTGACGGTATTGCGTCTTGCGGTATATGAGCTGCGCTATGATGACGACATTCCCGCAGGCGTGGCCATAGATGAGGCGGTCGGAATCGCGAAAGAATACGGCCAGGAGAATTCCGGCGGTTTCGTGAACGCGATTCTCGCGAAGATTGTGAAGTTATAAGTGTGAAAAGGTTTTGAATAGTCCATGAAATCGGGTGATTGAGATTCGGAATGTCTATACTGTTGGACAATTGAATTCCTATATCAAAAATATGTTCACGCAGGATTATCTGCTGCAGCGGCTCTTTGTAAAGGGTGAGGTGAGCAACTGTAAGTACCACTCCTCGGGACATATTTATTTTACGTTAAAGGATTCCAAGGGGACCATAAGCTGCGTGATGTTCGCCGGCAGCCGTTCGGGCCTCTCTTTTCGTATGTCCGAAGGGCAGCAGGTGATCGTGGGCGGCACTGTGGACGTATATGAGCGGGACGGGAAGTACCAGCTGTATGCAAAGCAGATTCTGCTGGACGGCAGCGGGCAGCTCTACGAGAGATATGAGATGCTCAAGCGGGAACTGGAGGAATCCGGCATGTTCGCCCCGGAGTACAAGCAGCCTGTCCCCAGATTCATAAAGACGCTGGGAGTAGTGACCGCGGATACCGGCGCGGCAGTCCGGGACATCATCCAGATAGCGGGCAGGAGGAATCCCTATGTGCAGATAGTGCTCTATCCCGCCATCGTCCAGGGGGAAGCGGCCGTGCCCAGCATCGTAAAGGGCATCCGGGCGCTGACAGCCCTTGGGGTGGACGTGATGATCGTGGGCCGGGGCGGCGGCTCCATAGAGGATTTGTGGGCCTTTAACGAGAGGGAGGTGGCCCAGGCGGTGTTCGACTGCCCGGTGCCGATCATCTCGGCAGTAGGCCATGAGACGGACACGACAATCATCGACTTCGTGGCGGATTTGCGGGCGCCCACGCCGTCAGCGGCGGCGGAACTGGCGGTGACGGATATCCGGGAGATCTGCGGGGCGCTGGATTCGGGAAGAGACACCCTGAACCGGCTGATGCAGCGGAGGATTCAGGAAAAGCGCATGCAGATTAGGCAGATGGAGCTGAAACTGAAAGTGGCGAGCCCTGCCAGCCGCATCCGGGAGCGGAAGATGACAGTGATCTCGGCTGAGGAGAGGCTGCAGGAACGGATGAAGCGGCTTCTGGAAAGGCGGCGCCATGAACTGGCAATCTATATCGAACGGATGAAAGGGCTTTCCCCGCTGGAGAAACTGGAGAGCGGCTATTCTTATGTGGAGGATGGCACAGGACGGAATGTTCGTTCGGTAAGGCAGGTGCGGGAGGGCCAGGATGTGGCCATCCGGGTGAAGGATGGGCGGATTCAGGCGAGAGTCACCAGGATTCTGCCTTTGTCCGGACAGACGGGAGAGTTATGTTGAAGAAGCTTGGCAGCGGATGGAATATCGCCATGGCATCTCTGGGATTGCGGCGGTAGCAGTCGCGGAGAGACCATTGTCAGGAGGCAGCCTGTGAAAGGGCAGGACGAGGAGAGGAAGAATGGCAGAGGAGAAGAGACAGCCCGGTCTGGAGGAGAATTTCGCCAGACTGGAAGAGCTGATTGGACAACTGGACAGGGACGACATTCCGCTGGAGGAGGCGTTCAAGGCCTACAGCGAGGGGATGACGGTTCTGAAGCAGTGCAACGACCAGATAGACAAAGTGGAGAAGCAGGTGCTCAGGCTTAACGAAGAGGGGCAGTTGGAGGAATTCGGCAATGGACGCATCAGTATTTGAAAAGAGACTGCAGCAAGAGACGGCATACGCGGAGCGGGTGCTGCGGGAGCATCTGCCAAAGGAAGAGGGGCTTCAGGAGAAAATCATGGAGGCCATGAACTATAGCCTGCTTGCAGGCGGCAAGCGCCTGCGCCCAATCCTGATGCGGGAGACTTACCGCATGTGCGGCGGGGAGGATGGCCGTGCCATCGAGCGCTTCATGGCGGCCATCGAGATGATTCATACCTACTCTCTGGTACACGACGATTTGCCGGCCATGGACAATGACCGTTACCGCAGGGGGAAAGAGACCACCTGGTACGTCTATGGGGAGACCATGGGCATCCTGGCCGGGGACGGTCTGCTGAACTACGCCTTTGAGACGGCAATCCGGGCGTTTCAGGAGACCGGGACGGAGGGAACGGAGGAGAGTGTTCCTGACAGCGAAAGGCTTGTACGGCTGGAACGGGCTTCCGCAGCTTTTTCCGTGCTTGCACGGAAAGCCGGGATTTACGGCATGATCGGCGGACAGGTGGTGGATGTCATGGCCCAGGAAGAAATGAGCCAGACCAATCTTCTCTTCATTCATGCCCACAAGACCGCGGCCCTGATACAGGCGGCCATGATGGCGGGCGCGATACTGGCGGGGGCGGACAGGGAACAGGTGGCCGCCATCGAGAAATGTGCCTACAACATAGGCATCGCATTCCAGATACAGGACGACATCCTGGATGTGATTGGGGACAGCGAGGAACTGGGCAAGGCCACCGGCAGCGATGCCGCGAACCGGAAAGAAACCTACGTGACCCGGAAAGGCCTGGAGCAGGCAAAAGCGGACGTGGAGGCACTGTCCCGGGAGGCGGCCGGGATTCTGGACGGTTTTACAGGCGAGCATGAGTTCCTGAAGCAGCTGATTCTGACATTGATACACAGAAGAAAATAGTGGGGGCGCGGTTATGTTGCTGGAGACCATAGGACAGGCGAATGACATCAAGAAAATAAAAAAGGAAGATTTGGGCAGTCTGGCACAGGAAATCAGAGAGTTCCTGATACAGACCATCAGCGTCACGGGAGGGCATCTGGGTGCGAATCTGGGAGCCGTGGAGCTGACCATGGCCCTGCATCTTTGCCTGAATCTGCCGGAGGACAAGATTATCTGGGATGTGGGGCATCAGTCCTACACCCATAAAATCCTCACCGGACGGAAAGGCGAATTCAAGACTCTGCGCCAGTTCCATGGCTTAAGCGGTTTTCCAAAGAGAAAAGAAAGTCCTTGCGACGTCTTTGACACAGGGCACAGCTCCACCTCCCTCTCCGCGGGACTGGGATTTGTGAAAGCCCGGGAGATTACAGGCGGCAGCGAGACCATCGTATCGGTCATCGGGGACGGTTCCCTGACCGGGGGCATGGCCTATGAGGCCCTGAACAATGCCGCCAAGCTGGAGACGAATTTCATCATCATTCTCAACGACAACAACATGTCCATCTCCGAAAATGTGGGGGGCATGTCAAAATATCTGAACAGCATCCGCACGGCTTCCGGCTATCTGGATCTGAAAAAAGGAATCTACAATGCCCTCCAGGGCACCAAGAGGGGAGACAGCACCATCAGCCGGATCCGCAGGGCCAAGAGCAGCTTCAAGCAGCTGGTAATCCCCGGCATGATGTTCGAGGACATGGGCATTACTTATCTGGGGCCTGTGGACGGTCATGACATCAACGCCATGGTGGCTACTATACAGGCGGCCAAGCGGGTGGAAGGTCCCGTGATGATTCATGTGCTGACGGAGAAAGGCAGAGGATACAGGCCCGCAGAGCGCCATCCCGCCAGATTTCACGGCACGGAGCCTTTCGACATCGAGACCGGCATTCCCTCCCACCCCAGGACGGTGGCCAACTATACAGACATTTTTTCCACAGTGATGTGCAAGCTGGGACAGCGGGATGAGAAAATCGTGGCCATCACGGCCGCCATGCCGGATGGAACAGGACTGAAGCGGTTCCATAATATGTACCCGGATCGTTTTTTTGACGTTGGTATCGCGGAACAGCATGCGGTGACTTTTGCCGCGGGGCTGGCGGCGGGAGGCATGAAGCCCATCGTGGCAGTGTACTCCTCTTTCCTGCAGAGGGCCTACGACCAGATTTTACATGATGTCTGCCTGCAGAATCTGCCGGTGGTATTTGCCATAGACAGGGCCGGGCTTGTGGGCAGCGATGGGGAGACCCATCAGGGTGTCTTCGATTTCACATATCTTTCCGGTATTCCGAATATGCATATCTGTGCCCCGAAGAACAAATGGGAGCTGTCCGATATGCTGAAATTCGCGGTGGCTCTGGGCGCGCCGGTGGCAGTCCGCTACCCCAGAGGGACGGCTTACGCGGGACTGAAAGAATACAGGGAGCCTGTAAGATTAGGAAAGGCAGAGTGGATTTATAAAGAGCGGGAGATTGCGCTGTTAGCGGTGGGCAGCATGGTGAAGACCGCCGAGACCGTGCGGGACATGTTGAAAGAAAAGGGGCATCAGGTAAGCCTGATCAATGCCAGATTCGTGAAGCCCATTGATGAGGAGGCAGTGCGTGAAGCCTGTAAGAATCATGACCTGATTGTCACCATGGAGGAGAACATGGCCTGCGGAGGCTTCGGGGAGAAAGTGCTGGCGTACATGAATGAAAACGGTCTGGAGAATCGGTTCCTTCGGATTGCGATTCCCGATGAATTCGTGGAGCATGGCAATGTGGAGCTGCTGAAGCGGCAGATTGGCATAGACGCGGAGAGCATTGTGGCGAAAATTTCCCGGGAAATCGGCGAGGCGTTGAAAGACAGATGAAAGAACGATTGGATGTCATACTGGTAAAGCGGGGATATGCAGCGTCCAGAGAGAAAGCCAGAGCCGTTATCATGTCCGGCAATGTCTATGTGAACGGGCAGAAAGAGGACAAGGCGGGGACTTTTTTTGATGAGGCGCGCATTTCCCTGGAGGTGCGGGAGAGCGCTCTGCGGTATGTGAGCCGGGGCGGGCTGAAGCTGGAAAAGGCCATGGACACATGGGACTTTTCCCTGGAGGAAAAGGTGTGTATGGACATCGGAGCCTCCACCGGCGGATTTACGGACTGCATGCTGCAGAAAGGGGCTGCCAAAGTATACGCCGTGGACGTAGGGCATGGGCAGCTGGCCTGGAAACTGCGAAATGACGAGAGGGTTGTCTGCATGGAGCAGACGAATTTCCGATATATGTTGCCGGAGGATATCGGAGAGCCGCTGGATTTTGCCAGCGCGGATGTCTCCTTTATCTCTCTGACAAAGATACTGATTCCCGCCAGAAATCTGCTGATGGCCGGCGGGGAGATGGTCTGCCTGGTCAAGCCTCAGTTTGAGGCCGGCAGGGAAAAGGTGGGCAAGAAAGGCGTGGTCAGGGAGCCGTCCGTCCATAAGGAGGTTATCCGGAAAATCGTGGATTTTGCGGGGCTGATTGGATTTTGCGTGCTGCATCTGGATTATTCTCCGGTCAGAGGGCCGGAGGGGAATATCGAATATCTTCTGCACCTTAGAAAAAAGGAGGAGCCCTCTGAAGCCGTGCGGGAACTGTCCGAGCACGAGGCGGAGGAACAGCTGAAAGCGGTGCTTGAAAGCGGCGTGGGGTTATCGCGCCTGCCGCAGTGGGAGAGCCTGATAGGGGAGACGGTGGCCGCGTCCCATGCGCGCCTGTAAAAGTTACGGACTTGTATGTCGTCGTATGCCCCGGGAGGGCCGGCGAATGAAAGGGTTGCGCGCATGAAGCATTTTCTGATTTATACGAACCGACATAAAGACAGAGATTTGGTCACTACGAAGCGTATCTGTGATTTCCTGAAGTTAAAGGGAAAGCGCACCACCATCATGGCGGACGGACAGGACGAAGAGCCGCGGGGGACGGAGGGAACACAGATGTCCTCAAAAGATACCAGGAGCCTGCCGGAGACCGCTCAGGATGTTCCCACAGACGCGGACTGCATGATTGTGCTGGGCGGGGACGGTACGGTGCTGCAGGCCGCCAGGCTGACCAAGAGGCTGCGAATCCCCATCATCGGCGTGAATCTGGGTACGTTGGGGTACATGACCGAGGTGGAGGTCATGAATCTGGAGGAGTCGCTGGAGCGGCTGACAGCGGGGGACTACGTGCAGGAGAGCCGCATGATGCTGGGCGGCAGGGTGATATTCGCGGACGGAGGTCAGACGGAGAGCTGGGCCCTGAACGATATCGTCATATCCCGCAGCGGCCCCCTGCAGATTATCAAATTCAATATCTTCGTGAACGGACAGTTCCTGAACGATTACAGCGCGGACGGTATGATCGTGACCACGCCCACCGGCTCTACGGGATATAATCTTTCCGCGGGCGGGCCCCTGGTGGAGCCCAGGGCCAGACTGATTATGCTGACCCCTATCTGCCCTCATTCCCTGAATCAGAGGAGCATCATCCTTTCCCCGGAGGATGTCATCGAGATTGAGATACCGAAGCGCAGGGAAGGCGGGATTCAGACTGTGGAGGCCAATTTTGACGGCAGCCATGTGATACCCCTGCGTACAGGGGACAAGCTGCGGATTGTCAGGTCTGAGGAGACCACGGAGTTCCTGAAGCTGAATCAGGTCAGCTTTCTGGATGTGCTTCACAGGAAAATGAAAGAATAGTGATGTGAAAAGATTCCGTGGAGAGCAGGAGATTTGAAAGACAAAGAGTAAGAAGGGACAGGAAATGAAAGTAAGCAGGCAGGAGAGAATGATTGAGATCATTCGGAAATATGAGGTTGGGACCCAGGAGGAGCTGGCGGAGAGGCTGCGGGAAGCGGGCTTTTCCGTGACCCAGGCCACGGTATCCAGGGATATCCGGGAGCTGAAACTGTCCAAGGTGCCTACGGCGGAGGGGGGACAGAAATATGTGGTGCTGGAGCAGGAGGAGGGACAGCAGGGAGACCGCTTCATCCGAGTCCTGCGGGACGCCTTTTCCTCCATGGAGGCGGCGCAGAATCTTCTGGTGGTCAGGACCGTGTCCGGCATGGCCATGGCGGCGGCGGCAGCATTGGATGCCCTGAAATTCCCGGAGGTGGTGGGCTGCATCGCCGGGGATGACACCATATTCGTGGCGACACACACATTGGAGGAGGCCAGGGCGCTGATGGATAAAATAGAATCCGTCACGGCATAAGGCATTTGGTTTTGAAATTACTTGACAGGCAGATGTGTCGGAGAGGGCAAATCCGGCGGGGCGAAGCTTACGGTTTGGGAAGGCCGGGGGCGGAGCAGGCGCCGAATGCCTGAGAGGAGAAAGAAAATGCTGACAAGTTTACATGTGAAGAATCTGGCGCTGATGGAAGAGACAGAGGTAGAGTTCGGACGGGGCCTGAATATCCTGACCGGAGAGACCGGCGCGGGCAAGTCCCTGCTGATTGGGAGCGTGAACCTGGCTCTTGGAGGGAAATTCGAGAGGGATATGCTCAGGAAAGGGGCGGAGAGCGCTCTGGTGGAACTGGTCTTCACGGGAGACGAGCGGGTGAAAGAAAAGCTTACCGAGCTGGAACTGGAGCAATCCGAAGACGGAAGCGTAATCATCAGCAGGAAAATGAGCATCGGAAAAAATGTCTATCGGATAAACGGCGAGACCGTTACCGCAAAGCAGGTAAAGGAACTGGCGGAACTTCTGATTGATATCCACGGCCAGCACGAGCATCAGTCCCTGCTGCACAGGAAAAAGCACATGGAGATTCTGGACGCCTACTGCGGCGCGAAGTTTAAGAAAGAGGCGGAGGCCGTGGAAAGCGCTTACAGGGAGTGCCGTGACCTTGAGAGGGCCCTGGAGGAAGAAGCCATGGACGAGGATGCCAAAGAGAGGGAACAGGCTCTGGCGGAATTCGAGCTGCAGGAAATCGAGCAGGCCCGTCTGATACCTGGCGAGGACGAGGAACTGGAGCAGCGCTACCGCCTCATGGTGAACAGTAAAAAGATAGTCGAAAATCTGTCTGAAAGCTATCGATACACCGGTAATGACTCCGAGAACGGAGCCGGAGGAGCGCTGAGCCGGGCCCTGCGGTCGCTGCGCAATGTGTCGGGTCTGGACAGCCGCCTGGAGGAGCTGGAGGGACAGCTGTCGGAAATCGACAACCTGCTGGCCGACTATAACAGGGATCTGGCGGAATATATGGACGACTGCGAATTCGACGATGAGGATTACGCCGCAGTGGAGGAGCGCCTGAACCAGCTCAACCACCTAAAGGAAAAATACGGAGGCACCATAGAGGCGGTGATTGCCTATGGGGAAGAAAGACAGAAGCTTCTGGACAAGCTTGGGGATTATGACGCATATATGCAGCAGCTGGGTGACCAGCTGGCAGCGGCCAGGGCGCGGCTTGAGGAAGCCTGCGGCAGGCTTTCCTCTATCCGCGGGAAAAATGCCGCCGTACTGACCAGGCAGCTGAAAGAGGCGCTGGTGCATCTGAATTTCGCCGCGGTAGAATTTGAAATCGCCGTAGAGCGGGCCAGGACGATTACTGCAAAGGGCTGGGACGATGTGGAATTCCTGATTTCCACCAATCCCGGCGAGGGGCTGAAAGCCTTGAGCCAGGTAGCCAGCGGCGGCGAACTGTCCCGCATCATGCTGGCAATCAAGACCGTTCTGGCCGGCAGGGACGATATCGATACGCTGATTTTCGACGAAATCGACACAGGCATCAGCGGCCGGACGGCCTGGCGGGTCTCCGAACAGCTGGACACAGTGGCCCGTGCCCATCAGGTGCTCTGCATCACCCATCTGCCCCAGATAGCGGCCATGGCCGACAGGCATTTCGTCATTGAAAAAAGCAGCACCGAGGACAATACCATCACGGATATCCGGATGCTGAAAGAGGAGGAGAGCCTGGGAGAGCTGGCAAGGCTTCTGGGCAGCGACACCCTGACTCCGGCCGCCCTGTCCAACGCGAAGGAGATGCGTCTTCAGGCTGCCGCCCACAAGACAGAATCCCATTAAAAATTCCAAAAGCTGTCGGAATGAAAAGCATAAAAATCTCACATACTATACACGAAAAAGGACTCCTGGAGGGTCTTTTTTTGTGGGCGGAAACGGCGATTTATACTGCTTAACGATTTCACTTGCCGTGAAACCAGACTGCATAATGCTGACTGGTTCAATCGCATGATTACATGAGGCAGTATTCAGCGTTATGCAGTATAAGATGGGAGCAAGCGGATATGGGACGGCAGCAGGATATGGGGAACATACAGAATATAGAGGATATCAGAAAAAGAGCGGCGCAGCATAGAAAGTCAGGAGCAGAGCAGGAGGAGAGCATCAAAAGGAAAGCGGGCCAGGACATGGTAGTCCTGCTCCAGAACTGGAAAGAGAGGCTCAGACGTTACAGAATCTACCGTTTTATCTTAAGCCTGTCATTGGCAGCAAGCTGCACGGCGCTGGTGGCCATGCTTTACTATCAGATTGACAGCAGCATCCCCTCCGTCATCAATGTGCGGGCCGGGGAAGAGGAATCGCTGCATCTGGGTGTGCCGGCCAGAGGGGAGATTATCAGCGTCAGCGACCAGGGGACCAGCAATATCCCCCAGGGAGCAGTGGACATAGATTTAAGCAAGACTTTTACCTTAAAGACCGCGCTGGAATCCGATTACCAGATGCAGGTGAAGCTCTTTGGCTTCATCACCTTAAAAAATGTGGAAATCCAGGTCATTGAGGACCAGGAACTGATCCCCGTAGGCGCGCCTATCGGCATCTATGTGAAGACTGACGGCGTGCTTGTAGTAGGGACCGGGGAATTCCAGGGGCCGGACGGCGTCAGCTGCTCCCCCGGGAAATACATCCTAAAATCAGGCGACTATGTGCGCAGGGTAAACGGCGAAACGGTGACGGAGAAAGACGATTTCATACAGCGCATGAAAGACAGCGGCGGAAAACCTGTGATTCTGACCATCGAGCGGGACGGCGAGCTCATGGACGTGGAGATTACGCCTGCCCGGGACATAAACGGTGAGTACAAAATCGGTGTCTGGGTGCGGGACAACGCCCAGGGCGTGGGCACCATGACTTACATCGACAACAAGGGCAATTTCGGCGCTTTGGGCCATGGCATCACGGACGTGGACACCAGTACCCTCATGCACATGGAGGGAGGCACCCTCTACCAGACGGATATCGTGGACATCCACAAGGGCTCTTCGGGAAATCCCGGCGAGATGACAGGCATGATCATCTACTCCGACGACCGCATCCTGGGCGAAATCACGAACAACAGCAACCGGGGGATTTTCGGCATCTGCAACCAGAAAGCGCTGGAAATGGGGGTCAGGGAGCCTCTCCCCATCGGCCTGAAGCAGGAGATTGAGACCGGGACGGCCCAGATTCTGTGCACTGTGGATGGAGTGACCAGGTATTATGATATAGAGATTACGGCACTCCGCCTGGACCATGACAATGTGAACAGGGGGATAGAGCTTACAGTGACGGATCCGGATTTGCTGGCAGTTACCGGAGGGATTGTGCAGGGGATGAGCGGGAGCCCGATTATACAGAATGGGAAGTTCATCGGGGCCGTGACCCATGTGCTGGTGCAGGATTCCAGGAAAGGGTATGGAATCTTTATTGAGAATATGCTGGAGCATCCGTAAGTCTTCCGTGCGTTCTTATGGCTCTTTCTATCTATATAGGAAGATAGCAGAACGCAACGGCATGATCCGCGCCCTGAGGGAAGCCCTTCCCGCCTGCTGGACGGAGTATTTTACCCTGGCCTGTTACATGGTCTATGCAGGAGATCCGCTGATGTACTGCGAGGACTGGCTGAAGGACACGGAATCCTATCCGGTTGGCTCCCTGTCATCCCAGCGTATCAGCGAACTGCTGCTTTCCCTGCCGGCACAGGGAAGAGAGGAATTCTACGGCAGCTGGCATGCCGCCCATAATGACTTATGAGGCATTTGATGTTGAACTGCTAACCGAGTAAGGCTGTTGTTATAATTTTACCGGGATTTTAGGCAAGGTGTAACGCCCCTCCTCAATCCATCAGGGCTTTACACCTTGCTCTATGTCTCCTGTTTATCCAGCTCCCGGTCTGCTTTTGGTCTGTGTCCGTGCTGCCGGATGCCATCCCTCTGTCAATCCGTTTTATACCGTTCTTGATGACCTCTTTTGCCTTTTCCGTGTTGTCCGTCTCCAGCAGGGGCAGAATGGAATCCAGCAAAATACATAGCTCCGGATTGCCCATATCCTCACCTCTTTCTTAAGCGCTGTCTGCAAGTATCTGGTACTTCTGATCATAACATTCCCTTCATGATGTTCAAAGCCATACCGCCTCTATCGTTGATTTCTGTACTGGAATTTGTTATAATAAGCTCCAAACGGACTGCAGCCCTTCCGCCAGCATCTTCAGGCCAATGAGAGAACACCGGAAAGGAACCAAATGCACGACAGGGATAAAATATACTTCCACAATTTCCTCACAGGGATGCGCACAGGCAAAGACATCACCCTGGAACAGCTAAGCCTGGGCCTGTGCACCCCGGCCATGCTCAGCCTCATAGAGGCGGACAAGCGGCAGCCGGACAAGCTGACCCGCGACCGCCTGACAGAGCGGCTGGGCTTCGAGAACGACGGCTTCGAGGACTTCCTGCAGCCGGACGAATATGAACAGTGGCAGAATCAGGACAGGCTGCTGCGGGCCGTGGACGCAGGGGACATACCGGAGGCGGAGCGGCTGTTGGAGCTGCTGGAACAGGAAACGAGTGAAGACAGCATTGTCTTTCTCCAGTTTGTCCTGACCATGCGGGCACAGCTGATGCAGTACAAAGAAGCCTCCCGGGAAGAGCTGCGGGAAACCTTCGGGAGGGCCATGTCCCTCACCGTGCCGGACGTCGCGTCAGGGACATGGGCCGGGCGCCTCCTGGCCGCCCAGGAGTGGAACCTGCTGCTGGAATACATCCGCCTGGGTGGGGACGCAGGGCCTGTCACGGGCACGGATCCTTCCGCCGCTTATACGGCCCGGGCACTGGAAAAGCTGCTGGACGCACTGCGCGGCTCCTCCATGGACAGCTACAGCTATGCCAAGGTGTACCCCAAGGCGGCGTATTTCCTGTGCCTGGAGCTCATGAAGGCTCCCCTGGACATCGCCCTCTGCCGCAGGATACTGCGGATATCCGCGCAAGCCCTGGAGACCCTGCGCTCCTGCCACCGGATGTATTGGCTCTACGAGCTGCTGGAGCTCATGGAGCGCGTCCTGGGCATCTTCGCAGGCTTCACTCAGCCCGGGCCAAAGGAACCCGCCCCGGTCTCCTTCGAACAGGTCTGGAATCAGCTCGGGGGAACCGCGGCAAAGCCCCAGTCTCCGGCGGGCGCTGCGGCGGGCGGCCCGGAACGTCCCGAAGCCTGGACGCTGCCGGAGGATCCTGAGAGCCTGGCGCTGCTGACCGCCCAGATCAGGGAATGGCGCATGCTCCTGGCAGAGCTATATCAGGCGTACGGCATACCGATGAACACGGAGAACTGCTGCTACCTGTACAGCCAGACCCAGAACTACCGCATCGGCGATGTAATCAGGAAGCGGCGAAAGATGCTGGGCCTGTCGGTGCGGGAGCTGTGCGAGGGCATCTGCAGCGAGAAGACCCTGAGAAGGCTGGAAAACAATAAAACGAGGAGCCAGCGGGCCGTCTGGAGCGAATTGTTCTGCCGACTGGGGCTGTCGCCGGAGTACCAGCGGGAAAGCGTCGTCACAGGGCAGCGAGATGTGCTTCTCCTGTATCGCGCATCGGGAGACGCATTGAACAATCACGACACCGAGGAGACCCAGAGGCTGTTGGAGCAACTGAAAGACCTGCTCCCCATGGACGTCCTAATCAACAGGCAGGAACTGGAGCGCAAGGACTGTCTGAACAAGCTACAGAAGAAAGAGATTACTGCCGAAGAATGCGTCATCAGGCTCAAAAAGGCGTTGCAGTACACTATTCCACTGGAAAGCATCAAGATGGCGAAGGACGGCCCTGACATCTATCTGACCTGCGCAGAGTTGGGATGTGTATACAATATCGCAATGAAATCCAGGGATGAAGCAGAAGAGTTCAATTTAGACCTGCTCCAGAGCGTCACCAGACAGTGCATCCCCGAGGACAGCATCCATACGTTTATCAACATGTACGAACTGATTATGACCGGCGTGGCAAGCCGCCTGGGAGATGCTGGCGAATACGAAAAATCTACGGAAATCAGCGAAAAGGTAATGAAAGAATGCCTCTTGGCACGAAGGCTGGGCACGCTTGATGGCTGCCTGTATAACAGGCTTTGGAATCAAATAGAGGCTGCAAAAAAAGTGACTTCTGCAATCCCGATTACTCTAATTGATCGGGAACTACAGAAGTGCATCCATCTCGCAAGATTTTGTAAAGAAACATTTTATGAAGCCTTCTATATTCAACAAGCTACAGAATTGATTCATCCATAATTATCTTCTTTATTTTCTCCTTCCGGTTTATTGCTCAGCGGCTCACATCCATGCCCGCCCCCAGGCTCCTCCTTATTTTTCACTTCAGGAGGTTCCAGCGGGTACGGATTCGGTATCGTCGGCCCGGATAGCGAAAGCAGCAGCAATAGCTTTTTTAGACCTGTTTTTCATATTGGTCATCCCCCTTTCAGTTGTCTTCGTCAGAAGCGAGACTTGACTACAATTATACCAATGTCAGCAATCGCCAGCAAGGGACAGAGTTGTTAAAAAAAGTCCGGGATTTTTTAACAACTCTGTCCCTTGTGAATTAACTGCAAGCCGTGCTATTGTAATGAAAGCGACTTTTAAAAAATGCGCAAGAATCTCAAATTGGAAAGGAATCGAAGTTTATGAAAAATGAGTTAAAAAGAGCTTTGCTGAAAAAAACAAATATCATTCTTATTCTTGTTGTTTTTAGCCTGATGTTTATAAATGCTTACTTTGATGGCTGGAAAACTGCTCTGACAGCGGAATCTGCTCAGGACATTTTGAATGCTGAGGACGCTATCTATTATAAAAAATATTTCGGCAATATTTACAGGGTATGGAAAAGTTCATATTACATGGTTCAGGCATTAGCGCCCTTGATACTTGTCGCTCCGTATTTGAATTCCTTTTTATCAGAGAAGGCAAATCGTTTCAGATTCTTTTGCGTTAGCCGAAAAGGAAATTTTAAGTATGTTATGCAAAAAACACTTGCCATTGCACTGTCAGGCACCATTATTTTAGCATCTGCCGAGGGGCTTTTTGCGTTTTTCTCCGGGTTATTGACGCAGAAGGATACGTCTGTAGAATTCATGCAGCAAATAGTATCTTTTCAAGAGAGTCACTTTATGAGTAATCCCATGTCATATTTTGCCTTAATATATATCTCACATATTATATACTATTTTTGCTTTACGATTTTTGCTGTGGGAATAACCTCATTTTTGAAAAACAGAATAGCTGTCATTGCGGCTCCCTTTATCGTAGTAGGAGTGTTGGATATGGCATTGCCAATAACATTGCAGCCAAATGTGGTGATGCAGCCATATTCTCAAACATTTAGCCTTAATGGGTATGGTATATTGATCAGCATGTATGTTATTACGGGTCTTATCTTATTGACATTATCAGAATCATCCTATCAAAAAAGAGGCAATTAGATCATGAAGTGTTCAGGTTTTATAAAATATAAGCTCAAATTAATTTATACATCCCCTTTGGCATATTTCATGCTAGCTCTTCAAGTTTCTTTTTTGATTATTTATATATGTGCCAATAAAATTACAACTGTTTCTGATTATACTCATATTTTTAAAACTGACTTCTTTTTATGGATCATCTTTATCCCCCTTTTGGTGGTCCAGCATAAAGTGAGCGTTTATTCGACATATTACAATTGCCTTTCCAGAATTCATTGTAGAAAAAGAATGGTTGTTGTTGACTTTTTATCATTGGCGATTTCCACTTGTATCTCTGCCTGTATAGTATTATCTATACCGCTATGCTTTTTTATCATTAAGACAAAGACATTCGCCGGCCAGGAACTGTTTGCAAGCTTTTTCTTTTTGTCAATACGGTATATTTTGCTCGGATTGCTTGTCCAGTATATAATATATTCTATTATGTATGCATTTCCGAAGCTCCAGCAAAAAGGAGGAAGCATCTGCCTTTTCCCCTTTCTTCTTTTTTTTGCATTCACAGCTCCCATGGAGTTCCTGTCAGCAAAAGGAGATTATATTCCTGTTTTAGACTTCTCGGCTGGCAAAAATTATTCCTTTATTGTTGATGATATCGTACTGTGGGATTCTATCATTTTTTACAATATTCATTTGATAGGGTACCTGATATTTTATATCTGGCTGACGATAGATTGCTTGTCTAAAAAATGGGAGTTTTTAGAAAATGAAAGTGTTTCCACTCTTTAAAATAATTGCGAAAGAATTTAAAAAGGATATCTTTATTTCAATTTTCCTTTTGGTTTTAGCAGACTTTATCTATGTAAATTTTACCGGAGTCCACCTTAACAGGGAAAGTGGCCTTATACTTTGGCAGGGCGGAAACGATACCTATTTATTCAATCTGAGCACTGTTATATTAAAGATTTTAAATATCTCGATAGTTTTTATCACTGTAGGCAAAATCATAGATAAACTATCAAGCGATATAATGGTATATATTTTAGCCAGAATAACCAATTATAATAAATTGATATGCGCGTATACCATAGTCGTAATCATGTTAGGGGAATCAGGTCTTACCATCTCCCACATTATATATTATTGTTTTGTTGGATTTTATTTTGAGCAGGCCACGGCATGCCTTTTATACTTACTAATGGATGCTTTAGGATTTTGTGGAATGATAATCATATACATAATATTGAGCAATTGCTATTTAGTAGAAAACAGCTACCTATATATTATTGCTATTTATATATTGAACACAGTTTTACCAGTACCAATTTTACTTGCAATGTCAACAGTGAGATTTTTAATTCTCAAAAGCCAAATTCCAATAATACTGCTTTTACTGTTAGTCGCAGGCATGGATTTCATTCTAATATTTTTGTATTATAAGCTAATCAAGAGAAGGAGGATAAATGTATGTTAAGAACAAAAAATTTATCAAAAAGATTTAAGGGGAATGTAGTTTTAAATAATGTCAATTTAGAATTGCATTTTGGCAATATTTATGGATTTATAGGCGCCAATGGTTCAGGGAAATCCGTATTTTTCAAAACCATCTGCGGATTCCTGAAAGCCGATAGAGGCACTATAACTATAGACGACAGGGTAATCGGAAAGGACATTGATTTTTTACCGGATTTAGGCGTTCTCATAGAAAAACCTGGATTTATAGAAAACTATACACAATTTGAGAATTTAAGATACCTGGCACAGATAAACAAAATAATTGACGACAACGATATAATAGCCGCATTAAAAGTAGTCGGATTGAATCCTGACAATAAGGAAAAAGTAAAAAACTTTTCATTAGGCATGCGCCAAAGGCTTGCCATTGCTCAGGCAATTATGGAAGACCAAAAAATCATTATTTTAGATGAGCCATTTAACGGCTTAGATAAGCAAGGTGTAGCACGGATAAAACGATTGCTCTTAAAATTAAAATCTCCAGACAGGCTTATATTGCTCACAAGCCATATTTCGGGTGATATCGAGGAACTCTCGGATTACATTTTTGAGTTTAGCGCAGGTAAAATCGTTCCTATGTCTCTATAGAAAGATAAGCTGGAGGAATAGGCTTTCCATCAACAGCAAGCCGTGTTATAATAGCAGTGCATGTTTCGACCGTGCACTGCATTGTTATATATCCCTGAGGGAAGCCCTTCCCGCCTGCTGGACGGAGTATTTTACCCTGGCCTGTTACATGGTCTCTGCAGGAGATCCGCTGATGTACTGCGAGGACTGGCTGAAGGACACGGAATCCTATCTGGTTGGCTCCCTGTCATCCCAGCGTATCAGCGAACTGCTGCTTTCCCTGCCGGCACAGGGAAGAGAGGCATTCTACGGCAGCTGGTATGCCGCCCGTAATGACGTGGAATACCTGGCACTCGACATCACGTCCGAGTCCTCTTATTCAGAACTGATCGAGGATGCGGAATGGGGCTGCAACCGCGACCATGAGCAGCTCCCTCAGGCCAACCTCTGCATGATGGTCGGCGAAACCAGCAGGCTGCCCGTCAATAACAAATAAAGAAGTCCAGAATCTGCTGAATGTGAAGGATTCCCGTGCATTGAAGGTTTTAAAGGAAATGGTCGAGGCCGGAATACTGAAAAAAGAAGGGAAATTGAGGGGAAGCTATTAAGCGGGAGCCCAATCATACAGAATGGGAAGTTCATCGGGGCCGTGACTCATGTGCTGGTGTAGGATTCACGGAAAGGGTATGGGATTTTTATTGTCTGTATAATGGGGTTAAAACCCTCGCCTTAAGGTTGGGATGCGCTCCCTTTAGGCTGCTTTTGCAGCTCACCGAACCCACCGGCTTTAGCCGGTAGTGTTTCAGTGAGAATATGCTGGCGCATTAGGCGGGATAGCATAGAAAGGAGCGCAATAGAGAGTATCTTCATCGTTGGCTCCTTTCTTTTTTCCCAAATAGGTTCTGAAAGCCCCATGAAATAAGGGCTGAAGATTCCGAGAAGTTATCATCACTACGAGGAGGGATGAATATGGACATCATTCAAAAAACGAGCACCGTAAATACCACCGAGGCGAAAGGGAGAGAAATCCGGTATATTGTCGTGCATTATACGGCCGGAGTCTGCTCCAAGGCCGGAGCGGCTGCGGATGTGGCGGACTGGTTCGCCCATGGTCCCAGGGAAGCGTCGGCGGATTTCATCGTGGACGACGAGACCACGGTTCAGTATAATCCGGATCCGGCCAACCGCTATTGCTGGTCTGTGGGAGGCAAACATTACGGCAACAAAGGGGGAGCCCTGTACGAAGTAGCCCGGAATGCCAATTCCATCAGCGTAGAAATCTGCTCCACGAACAGCACAGGCCAAATGCAGGAACACAATGACTCAGGCTGGAGCTACACGGACGCGGTACTTGAGCGTGCGGCTGAACTGATTCGGCATCTGATGAAAGAATATGACGTGGATATCGACCATGTGATCCGCCATTACGACGTCAATGGAAAGCCATGCCCCGGTATCATCGGATGGAACGCCGAGACAGGGGACGAAAGCAAGTGGGAGGCATTCAGGAAAAAGCTGCAAGTGGAGGCATGACGGACTTCCCAGACAGACAAAAGCTGCTTGAGCAAGGAGAAAACGATTAAGGAGAGAATACATATGCTGCACTATTTTGAAGAACAAAACAAAAGCCTGGTCTTCCGGGAGAACGGAGAGACCGTGATGGTGACGCCCTGGGGGGCGGACAGCCTGCGGGTGAGGGCCACGTTCCTCGGGGACATCCTGGAGGGCAGCGCGGCTCTCCTGGAGACGGAAAATGCGGAAAGCGAAGTCCGAATAGAAATCGGAGAGCATACAGCCTCCATCGTAAACGGCGGCATCCGGGCGGAACTGAAAGTGGCGGACTGGGGAAAGGCCCTGCAGATGACCTTTTACAATCGAAAAGGTGAAATCCTGCTGCAGGAGATTCCAAACGGCGGCGCGCTGCAGAAGAAAGCCAGGCACTTCAAGTCCCTGCCCGGCGGCGGATATCGCCTGAAGGCTTCCTTTGTGTCCAATCCCGGGGAGAAAATCTACGGCTGCGGGCAGTACCAGCAGGAAGTCATGGACCTGAAAGGATGCAGCTTAGAGCTTGCCCACAGGAACTCCCAGGCCAGCGTCCCGTTCTATGTCTCCAGCCTGGGCTACGGTTTCCTCTGGCACAATGCCGCCATAGGCGAGGTGCATTTCGGCAGCAACACCACGGAATGGACGGCGGAGGAGACCCTGCAGCTGGACTACTGGATTACGGCAGGGGAGACCCCGGCGAAGATTCTGGAGTCGTATACCCGGGTGACCGGCAGGGCGCCCATGATGCCGGAATACGGCCTGGGGTTCTGGCAGTGTAAGCTTCGGTATTACAACCAGGAACAGGTAATCCGGATTGCCAGGGAGTACAAAAAGCGGGGCATACCCCTGGATGTGCTGGTCATCGACTATTATCACTGGCCCAGATGCGGCGACTGGCGCTTTGACGAGGAATATTTCCCGGACCCCGAGGCCATGATCAGGGAAGTCCAGGATATGGGCATCCGGCTGATGGTGTCCGTCTGGCCCCAGGTGGACTGGCGCAGCGAGAACTATGAGGAGATGAAGCAGCAGGGGCTGCTGGTCAAGAGCAATTCCGGCATTGATGTACAGATGGTATTCCACGGCAACAATGTGTTCCTGGATGCCACCAACCCAAGGACAAGGGCCTATGTGTGGGACAAGTGCAGGAAGAATTACTGGGATTACGGAATCAGCGCTTTCTGGCTGGATGAGGCGGAGCCGGAGTTCGGCACCTATGATTACGGCGATTATCGGTATCATGCAGGCCCGGTGGCCCGGGTGGGCAATCTCTACCCAAGGGAGTACGCGAGGCTTTTCTATGAGGGACAGCGCGAGGCGGGGCAGAAGGACATCGTGAACCTGATTCGCTGTGCGTGGGCGGGAAGCCAGAGGTACGGCGCTTTGGTCTGGTCCGGGGACATTATGTCCAATTATGAGGACTTCCGGAAGCAGATATGTGCGGGAATTCATATGGGAATCAGCGGAATCCCGTGGTGGACCACGGACATCGGAGGGTTTCACGGCGGAAATATCCATGACGAGGGCTTTCAGGAGCTGCTGGTCAGATGGTTCCAGTTCGGCGCTTTCTGCCCGGTGATGCGCCTCCACGGATGCCGCCAGCCGGCGGAATCAATCGTCAACCGGGCAGGGGAAGTGCGGGAATGGACCGGGGCGGAGAATGAAATCTGGAGCTATGGGCAGGAGAATTATGAAATCATGGTCAAGTTCATCCGCATCCGGGAGATGATGCGGGACTATATCCGCGGCCTGATGCGGGAAGCCCATGAGACCGGAAGTCCTGTCATGCGGGCCATGTTCTACGAGTTCCCGGAGGATGAGAACTGCTGGGACATCCGGGATGCTTATATGTTCGGTCCTGACATCCTGGTGGCCCCCATATGTCATGAAAAGGCCAGGAAGCGCAGCGTCTATCTGCCGTCAGGGACCTTTTTCCTCCACGCCGGCACAGGGGAGCGCTATGAGGGCGGGAAATGGTATGAGGTAGAGGCGGCCCTTGACACCCTGCCTGTTTTCCTGAGAGAGGGCAGACAGGAATATCTGGCAGGGCAGATTTAGGGATTTTCAGGATTTTTTGCGGGGACAGATTTTTTCTGTCCCCCTTTTTCTCTTTTGTATGGCAGATTTATATGACAGATTTGTAGGAAATGCTTGACTTTGGAGAGAACTTTTGGTAAAGTAGATTTATCCGCAGAGGGCGGGTATCAATACATCTGAAATATCTTGATATCTATAGTAGGTTTGGCATCAGTTTTATCAAAAATGTCCCGATTGGAACGAGATTAAAAATAATTTCTGAGAGAATGCTTTATTTTTGCATGGGAAAAAGAAAAGTCCCCGGTGTCAAATCGGGAACTTTTCGGATATACCTTATCGACTGCGGCGTAACATGATTATTTCCGCAGAGCCGCCCTCTTGCGCAGGGTGGGATCTAAGATCTTCTTGCGGATTCGCAGGTGGGCAGGCGTGACCTCCAGAAGCTCATCCGTGTCGATGAAGTCCAGGCACTGCTCCATGGACAGGATTCTGGGCGGCACCAGGCGCAGGGCTTCGTCGGAGCCGGATGCACGGGTGTTGGTCAGCTGCTTCTTCTTACATACGTTGACTTCGATGTCCTCGCTCCTGCCGGTCTGTCCTACCACCATGCCGGCATAGACTTTCTCGCCGGCGCCGATGAAGAGGGTGCCCCGTTCCTGGGCGTTGAACAGGCCGTAGGTGATGGATTCCCCCGCTTCAAAGGCAATCAGGGAGCCCAGCTTTCTGTACTGGATATCCCCCTTGTAGGGAGCGTAGCCGTCGAAGACCGTGTTCAGGATGCCGTTTCCCTTGGTGTCCGTGAGGAATTCCCCCCGGTAGCCGATCAGGCCCCTGGCGGGGATGGAGAACTCCAGGCGGGTGTAGGTGCCGCCGGAGATGCTGCCCATGTTGCGCAGCTCCCCTTTGCGCTGGCCCAGCTTTTCGATGACGGCCCCGGCGAACTCGTTGGGCACATCGATATAGGCCAGCTCCATGGGCTCTGTGCGCTTGCCGTTTTCATCTGTATGGTAGAGGACCTCCGCCTTGCTGACGGCGAATTCATAGCCCTCTCTGCGCATGTTCTCTATCAGCACAGACAGATGGAGCTCGCCCCGGCCCGATACCTTGAAGCACTCGGTAGTGTCCGTCTCCTCCACCCGCAGGGACACGTCCGTGTTCAGTTCCCGGAACAGCCTGTCGCGGATGTGGCGGCTGGTGACGTATTTTCCCTCCAGGCCTGCCAGGGGAGAGTCGTTTACCATGAACTGCATGGCGATGGTGGGCTCGCTGATTTTCTGGAAAGGGATGGGCGCTATGGCCTCCGGTGAGCAGAGGGTGTCCCCGATATGGATGTCCGCGATGCCGGAGATGGCCACGATGGAGCCGATGCCGGCTTCTTTAACGTCCACCTTGCCCAGGCCGTCGAACTCGTAGAGCTTGCTGACCTTGACCTTGCTCTGCTTGCCGGGGTCATGGTGGTTGCAGATGACCACTTCCTGGTTCACGCGGATCAGGCCGTTGTCCACCTTGCCGATGCCGATCCGGCCTACATATTCATTGTAGTCGATTGTGCTGATCAGCACCTGGGTTCCGGCCTCGGGATCGCCTTCGGGGGCCGGGATATAGTTTACGATGGTCTCGAACAGGGGTTCCATGCTGGCGCCGCTTCCGTCGGAATCCATGGAGGCGATGCCGGTTTTTGCGGAGGCATAGACAAAGGGGCAGTCCAGCTGGGCGTCGTCCGCGTCCAGCTCCAGGAACAGTTCCAGCACCTCGTCCACCACCTCGTCGGGCCTGGCCTCGGGGCGGTCGATTTTATTGATGCAGACGATGACGGGGAGCTTCAGTTCCAGGGCCTTGCGGAGCACGAACTTCGTCTGGGGCATGGGGCCCTCAAATGCGTCAACCACCAGGATGACGCCGTCCACCATCTTCAGCACCCGCTCCACCTCGCCGCCGAAATCGGCGTGTCCAGGGGTGTCCACGATATTGATTTTGGTGCCCTTGTACATGACGGCTGTATTCTTGGACAGAATGGTGATTCCACGCTCCCTTTCGATATCGTTGGAGTCCATGACGCGTTCCGTTATGTCCTGTCCTTCACGGAACACGCCGCTTTGCTTCAACAGCTCGTCCACCAGAGTGGTCTTGCCATGGTCTACATGGGCTATAATGGCAACGTTCCTTACATCTTCTCTTTTTTGTCTCATGATTTACCTCATTTCTGCGCCCCGCGCGTGAGGGCGGTTTCGGCGGCAGTCCCTTAAAATCCGGGGAGTGTCAGGATTTGTCTATCCTTGCCGATGGCTTTTTTCAACATATTTTCAAACTGTTACAGTATAGCACTATTTGCCTCAGGGCGCAAGGATTATTGGGGATGCGGAGCAGGATTATCGATTTTGAATAGATAAAAAAATGGAAAACAATATGGATTTGCAAAAAATGACGAAGTATGCGATGAGAAATTGTACTAAAACGGCAATTTCTATTGTATAAATAGTAATATCCAACCGTTCGGATAGTTATCCAGAAAGATTATCCTTTGCGGAGGTGTTACCGGAAAAAGTCTTAGAACAAGAAGGGAGAACGAAAATGACAGATAAGGTAATTGAAAACAACCAGGTGACGGTTATGGGGGAGATATCCAGTCCTTTTACCTATAGCCATGAAATCTTCGGGGAGGGCTTCTACATGATGGACGTGCGGTGCAAGAGACTCAGCGAAAGCTTTGACACCATTCCCATCATGGTATCTGAGAGGCTGATGGACGTGACTGTGGATTATACGGGAGAACTGATATGCGTGAACGGGCAGTTCCGCTCCTACAACCGTCATGAGGAGCGCAAGAACAGGCTCGTGCTCTCCGTGTTCGCAAGAGAGGTGAGCTTTGTGGACGAGATGGAGGAAAGCTCTAAGACGAATCAGATATTCCTGGACGGCTACATCTGCAAGGAGCCCATTTACAGGAAGACTCCCCTTGGGAGAGAAATCGCGGATCTGCTGCTTGCGGTGAACCGTCCCTATGGAAAGTCCGATTACATACCATGCATCTGCTGGGGCAGGAATGCCCGCTATGCCAATAATTTCAAGGTAGGAGAGCGCTGTGCCGTGTGGGGGCGGATACAGAGCAGGGAATATATGAAAAAGCTGGATGAGGAGAATGTGGAGAGAAGAGTGGCCTTTGAGGTATCTGTCAGCAAACTGGAACTGATTGAGGACGGTGAACTGGGATAATACGGGGCCGATTGCAAATGATTTGCCAAAATCAGGAAAGTGTGGTATGCTAGAACCATCCGAAATATTGCCTTTGCAAAGAAAATGAGGTGTGGTATGGCAAAAGGATTGGTTTATATATACGCTGGCGGCGGAAAGGGGAAGTCCCCGGCGGCTCTTGGCAGGGCCCTGCAGGCCGCGATGGAGGGGGAAAGCGTGGTCATCCTCCAGTTCCTGAAAGGAAATGGCATGAAATCACAGGATTTCCTGCGCAGGATGGAACCGGAGATAAAGCTGTTCTGTTTCGAGAAATCCGATGAGAGTTACGAGAATCTCTCGGAGGAGAAGAAGCAGGAAGAGATTGCCAATATCAAAAATGAGATGAACTTCGCCAAAAAGGTGCTGGCCACCAGGGAGTGCGATTTGCTGATACTGGACGAGGTGCTCCGGCTGGTGGAGAAGAAAATCGTGTCCGTGGAGGATTTGAAAGCGCTGCTGGAATGCAGGGGAGATACGGATATCATCCTGACAGGCAAAAAGGCGGGGGAGGATATCTGCGCCCTGGCAGATGAGATTTCCCGGATCGAGACCTGGACGCCGGAAGCGAAAGTCAGGGCTTGACAATAAATCCATTGACAGCATCTCTATATGATGTTATGATTTATGACAACAGGAGACTGGAGAAGCCGGTTTTCTGGTGTATAAAAAATAAATGTAAGAAGATAGAGGTTGCGTTTTTCAAGAGTACTTTTTCGGATGCGGCAGGCGCAGAGGAAGAAAAGGGAAAGGGGAACACGCCGAAAGAGGGGATGATCTGCTCATTGACTCTTGGGCATGCAGTTAAGAGCTGCATGACTGTCATCTGTTCATGAGATGGTGCGCTATCGGTACATATCCTATTGGATTCATTCGCCGGCGCTTTTGTGTCGGCGATTGTTTCATTACAATAGAGGAATGAAAAATGATGGAGGAGAAAAGATGTCTATTTTTAAGGGCTCGGGTGTGGCTATTGTTACGCCCATGACAGACAAAGGTGAAGTGAATTATGAACAGTTTGCGAAGCTGCTGGAATTTCAGATTGCAAAGGGGACGGATGCCATCATAGTCTGCGGGACCACAGGCGAGTCGTCCACTTTGACCCATGAGGAGCATCTGGAGGTCATCCGTTACTGTGCGGAAGTGGTGGCGGGACGCATCCCGGTGGTGGCCGGCACTGGTTCCAACTGCACGGATACGGCTATCTATCTGTCTAAGGAGGCGGAGAAGTCCGGAGTGGACGGACTACTGCTGGTGAGCCCTTATTACAACAAGGCTACCCAGAACGGTCTGTACGCGCATTTCAAGGCGGTGGCGGATTCGGTGAAGCTTCCTGTCCTGCTCTACAATGTGCCCAGCAGGACCAGCTGCAATATCGCACCGGAGACGATTCTGCGACTGTGCACCGATGTGGAGAACATCGTGGGCGTCAAGGAAGCCAGCGGCGATATCAGCCAGATAGCCCGTCTGGCGGCCATCTCCGGCGGCAAGATAGACATCTACTCCGGAAATGACAACCAGATCGTTCCTGTCATGTCCCTGGGCGGCATCGGCGTGATTTCTGTCCTGGCGAACGTAGCGCCTGCCCAGACCCATGAAATCTGTCAGAAATATCTGGACGGCGACGCGAAGGAAAGCTGCAGGCTGCAGCTGGAGGCCATGGAACTGTGCGATGCGCTGTTCTGTGAGGTGAACCCGATTCCGGTAAAGAAAGCGCTCAGCCTGATGGGCATAATAGACGGCGCGCTGCGCATGCCTTTGAGCGAGATGGAGCCCGCGAATACAGAGCGTCTGGAAAAGGCAATGCGGGCATACGGGATACTGTAATCCTGAATTAGACTGGGCTGCTTCGTCGGGCTTATTTCCGACGCGGGAGCCCTTTTGACGCATTTAGGAACAATGGTGGAACGGCATCTGCAGGGCATGACATTGAGAAGGCGGATGCGGTACTGATATGATTGCCATGAACAGGAGGAAGGCTTATGATAAGAATTATCATGCACGGCTGCAATGGAAAAATGGGACAGGTCATCAGGGGACTTCTGGAGGCGGACGGGGATGCGAAGCTGGTAGCAGGCATCGATGTGTTCGACGACGGAAAGAGCCCGTACCCGGTTTTTACGGATATCAGGGAGTGTGATGTGGAGGCCGACTGTCTGGTAGATTTCTCTACGGCCGGGGCTGTGGACAGGATGCTGGACTATTGTGTGGAGAAGAAGCTCCCCTGTGTGCTCTGCACCACAGGCCTCGGTGAGGAGCAGCTGAAGAAAGCGGACCAGGCGGCAAAGGCTATCGCCTTGCTTCGGTCTGCCAATATGTCCCTGGGGATAAACCTGCTTTTGAAGCTTTTGAAGAATGCGGCAGGAGTGCTGGCTCCCGCTGGTTTCGACATGGAAATCGTGGAAAAGCATCATAACCTGAAAGTGGACGCGCCCAGCGGGACTGCCATCGCTCTTGCGGATGCCATCAATGAGGAGTTAGATGGGACTTACTCCTATACTTACGACAGGAGCGTAAGGCGGGAGAGGCGCCCGGAGAAAGAGATCGGCATCAGCGCGGTCAGAGGCGGCACCATCGTGGGGGATCATGATGTCATTTTTGCCGGCCCGGACGAAGTCATCACCTTTTCCCACAGGGCCTACTCCAAGGCCGTCTTTGGCAAGGGAGCTGTCCAGGCCGCGAAATTCCTGGCCGGAAAGCCTGCGGGCAGATACGATATGAGCGATGTGATCGAGGCGGCGCTGTAAGGAGCTTATCGGTGCGGGAATAGGTCCGCGCACTTGGGGAGATGAGGGAGCATACATGAAGGAGAAAGACAATCAGGTCTTGAAAGTTCTGGCAAAGCAGTACAGGAGCGTTGCAGAAGCTTCTACGGAGATCATCAATCTGCAGTCGATCATGAACCTGCCCAAGGGGACGGAGCATTTCCTGACGGATATCCACGGAGAATACGAGCAGTTCAACCATGTGCTGAGAAACGGCTCCGGCTCCGTGCGCAAGAAAATCGATGAAGAATTCGGCAACACTATCAGCAGCAAGGATAAGAAGAGCCTGGCCACATTGATTTACTACCCGGAGGAAAAGCTGGAAATCGTCAAAAAGGAAGAGGATAATCTGGAGGACTGGTACAAAATTTCCCTCCACAGGCTGGTGCAGATCATCAAGAGGGTGTCTTCAAAATATACCCGCTCAAAGGTACGCAAGGCGCTGCCGAAAGATTTCGCCTATGTCATTGAAGAGCTGATTACGGAAAAAGAAGAGATTCACGACAAAGAGGCATACTACAACGAAATCATCCACACCATCATCAGAATCGGGCGGGCTCCTCAGTTCATCATAGCATTGAGCCAGCTGATACAGCGCCTGGTCATAGACCATCTTCACATCGTGGGGGACATCTATGACAGAGGCCCCGGACCCCATGTCATCATGGACATTCTGTGCGGCTACCATTCCGTGGACGTACAGTGGGGGAACCACGATGTGTCATGGATGGGGGCGGCCAGCGGACACATGGCCTGCATCGCCAACGTGATCCGGATAGCGGCCCGCTATGGAAACCTGGATACATTGGAGGACGGCTATGGCATCAACTTGCTGCCTCTGGCCACTTTCGCCATGGATGCCTATGAGAATACGGACTGCAGCGTGTTCGTCATCCGGACGGGCAAGAACCGCAACGGAAAGGCACTGGACGTGGACATCAGGATGCACAAGGCCATAGCCATCCTGCAGTTCAAGCTGGAGGGACAGCTGCTAGGGCGCCATCCGGAGTTTGGCATGGAGGACCGAATGCTGCTGAACAGAATCGATTACGAAAGGGGAACCATCCGCATCGGCGGAAAGGAATATGCCATGCGGGACATGGACTTTCCCACCATAGACCCCGGTGCCCCCTTTGCCCTGACGGAAGAGGAGGAGCAGGTCATGAAAGGGCTGCAGCAGGCTTTCATGAACTGCGAGAAGCTGCAGCGCCATGTGCGCTTTCTCTATTCCAAGGGAGGCCTGTACAAAATCTACAACGGCAACCTCCTCTACCATGGCTGCATGCCCATGGAGGAGGACGGAAGCTTTGCCAGCGTGGAGATTTACGGAAAACAGTACAGCGGTAAAGCCTTGTATGATATTCTGGAATATTATGCCAGGAGAGGGTATTATGCCAAGGACGAGGCAGAGCGCGCCGCCGGACAGGATATGATGTGGTATATCTGGGCCGGAAAAGGTTCGCCTGTGTTCGGCAAGGATAAAATGGCTACTTTTGAACGATATTTCATAGAGGAAAAGGAGACCCATGCGGAGCGCAAGAACAGTTATTATACCCTGCTGGAAAAGGAAGAGACCGTGGACCGAATCCTGAAGGAATTCGGCCTGCGGGACAGGGAGGCCCACATCGTCAACGGCCATGTGCCCGTGGAGCAGATACATGGGGAGTCCCCCATCAAATGCGGCGGCAGGCTGCTGATCATCGACGGAGGTTTTTCCAAAGCTTATCAGAAAAAGACCGGCATAGCCGGATATACGCTGGTATGTAATTCCAGGGGGATGCAGCTGGTGGCCCACGAGCCTTTTGAGTCTTCTTATGCGGCCATCGTGAATGAGTCCGATCTGTTTTCCCATTCCATCGATGTGGAGACTTATGTCCACAGAAAAATGGTGGCGGATACGGATGTTGGAGAGGAAATCAGGGAACAGATTTATTATCTGGAGGAGCTGCTGGAGGCGTATCGGGATGGGGCGATCAGGGAAGAATAAGTAAGCGCTAAAGGCATTCTCAGGCGCATGCCCTGACGCAGATTCTGTCTGCGCAATCGGCAGACGCCTGAGACAATTGCTTATCTTACAGCGCCTCTGGTAGTGCCGGCACCGTTCGTGGTACTGCCTGCGGTGCCGTTTCCTGCGCCGGTACCGTTCGTGGTGCTGCCTGCGGTGCCGTTTCCGCCGGAAGTGGTGCCGCTGCCGTTTGTGGAATTGTTGTCGTTGCCGGTGAGGTCATCCGTGATATTGTCGATGCCGTCAGTGACATCATCCACCGCGTCGTCGATGACATCGCCCGCGTCGTCCAGCAGGGAATCGTCGTTTCCGTTTGTGGCGCCGCCGGTGTTATTGCCATTGCTGTCCGAGCCGTTGGTATTGCTTCCGTTGGTATTATTTCCGTTGGAATTGCTGCCGTTCGTGTTGCTGTCCGAGCCGTCTGTGCTGCTGCCGGCAGCGCTGGAGCCGGAACCCTGTGTGCTGGTCCCGGCCATGCTGTCAGAGCTGTTGCCTTTTTTGTCATTGTTGGTGCAGGCGGTAGCCATGCACACATAGGCCAGCACCAGCCCTAATGCCAAAAGCTTTTTGGCTCCTGCAAAATTCTTTCCTTTTTTCATAGTTTCCTCCATTCTGATACGTGAATATGGAAGTGTCTGCAATTTTCCGACAATTCCTATTGGTAGATAGAAAATACATCAGACTTGTTCCGCGCAGAATCTGCCAGTGGAATCCCGCGCGGGACAGCTGATATGCACTAGTATGTGACTTCTGATTGATTTTATACAGCAAAAAATAAATTAGGAATAAATTGGGAAAGGTAAATTTTAGAATGGAATTCAGACCATGCATAGATATCCATAACGGCAGCGTCAAGCAGATTGTAGGCGGGAGCCTGCGGGATGCCGGGGACGCGGCCAAGGAGAACTTTGTGGCAGAGCGGGGGGCGGCGTATTACGCGGAGCTTTACCGGGATGCCGGACTCAGGGGCGGGCATGTGATATTGCTGAACGCAAAAGACAGCGGCCAATATGCCGCTACGAAGAACCAGGCGCTGCAGGCGCTGGCGGCCTATCCGGGCGGCCTGCAGGCGGGAGGCGGCATCACCCCGGAAAACGCGGCGGATTTCCTGAAGGCAGGCGCCTCCCATGTCATAGTCACCTCTTATGTGTTCCGGGACGGACAGATTGATTACGACAGGCTGGAGCGTATGAGGGATGCAGTGGGAAGTAAAAGGCTGGTGCTGGACTTAAGCTGCAGAAAAAAGAAAGAAGACTATTATGTAGTCACAGACAGATGGCAGAAGATGACGGAGGAGAAGGTGGAGGAGGCGCTGCTGGAGCGGCTCTCGGGATACTGTGACGAGTTCCTGATACACGCCGTGGACGTGGAGGGGAAATCCCGGGGAATCGAGGAGGAACTGGCCCTTTTTTTAGGCAACTGGGGGGGAAATGCCATGACCTACGCGGGCGGCGTGCACAGCTATGAGGATCTGGAGCTGCTGAAAAAGCTGGGAAAGAACCGCCTGAACGTCACGATCGGGAGCGCGTTGGATTTGTTCGGCGGTACGCTTTCCTGGAAAAAAGTGTCGGAAATGTGCAAGAAAGATTGAGATGATTGTGGAAAATGCGCGCAAAAAAGCCTTTATTTATGTTTTTATGCATAAAATAGGTTTTTTTGTTTGTGAGAATATAACAAAAAGCTGCCGTTATCGTTGAAGTGTTTCTCTGTTTATGGTAAAATACTAAAAGGTTATTTGGAGGTGACTTTTATGGTACGTAAGGGACATAAGCGCAAGAATAACCATGTGGTGATTGTTACATCCGATGCAACGGACAGCAAAGTGAGACAGTTTCGGGTCCGACCCTGGATTCTGCAGACAGTTATCCTGGTTCAGTGCGTGATTATCGGCGCGCTGATCGGATTCTTTTTGTATGAGAGGGATGTGTGGGCCGGTGAGCTTCAACAGACGGAATCGGAGAACGAGGCGATTGCGGCTCTGGAGCAGGAAAAAGCCGAGCTGGAGGGACAGATAGCCGATCTGAACGGTGAGATAGATGACCTGAATGTAAAGATAGGGATTCTCAGTGAGACCGTGACCCAGAAGACGCAGACGGAGACCCAACTGTCCGAGCAACTGGAGAAACAGACCATGCCTACGGAATTTCCGCTGACGGGAAAGGCCAGCATGGAGGAAACTGCAGAGGAGAATGGCAATCCTATCTGTATCTTTACGGCTTCCGAGGGTTCTATGGTGGTGGCCGCTGCCAGCGGTTCTGTCATCGTAGTCAATGAAGATCCCGAGTATGGGAACAATGTATGGGTGGATCACGGCAATGGCTATACCACGATTTACAGAAGCGCGGGAGAAGTAAAGGTAAAGCAGGGAGAAACAGTCACACAGGGAGCTACTTTGTTCGTGATTACGGGCGAGGGAGGCAAGCTGGGGTATCAGGTGACACGGGATGGTGCGTATATCAGTCCCATGGAAATACTGGAAATCAGCGGCTGATGAAAAGCGGAGGAAGGGAAAATGAGGAAAAGCGAGACACAGATTTCAACCATTATCGGAATGAACGCGGTATGCGACGGCGATTTTAAGGCCGAGGGAGCCATCCGGATCGATGGCACAGTGAATGGCAACGTGACGGTGACCGATACCGTGATCGTGGGGGTTTCGGGCTGCATCAATGGCGATATCAATTCGCAGAAGGTCATCATCGGCGGAGAGGTGTACGGCAATCTGAATGTGCCGGAGAAAGTGGAACTCACATCCACGGCCAGAGTCATCGGCGATATTACCACAAACGGCCTTGTGATTGACGAGCAGGCAATCTTCCAGGGCAACTGCAACATGAACCAGGATGCCAGCAAGCGGCCCAAGCCGAACCGCAGGGAGCTGAAGGGGATGCAGAAGGAAGCCAGGTCAGCCGTTGCGGAGGCCCTGAACAATATAGAGTCAGGTTCCGGGGAAGAGGGAAGCCAATCTTAAGCAGCCGGCAGGATGCAATTGTAAGATGAAGCTGTAATATACATAAAAAAGCAGGGATGCCGTTTCTGACATGCCTGCTTTTTCGTCTGTCTATCTTATGCCTGTGGAACTTCGGAATCCCCAAGGGATTTTTTCCGGCGCAGGCGTTTAAATACTGTCTCATAACCGTCGTTTCCATAGTTCAGGGATCTGTTCACACGGCTGATGGTGGCGGTGGAGGCCCCGGTCTTCTCGGCAATTTCCAGATATGTGTTATGGTTCTTGAGCATGGCGGCCACCTCGAACCGCTGTGAGATGGAGAGCAGCTCATTGACCGTGCACAGATCCTCGAAGAAACTGTAGCATTCCTCTCTGTTCTCCAGACAGAGAATGGCATCGAACAGGAAATCCACGGCGTCGCTTTTTACTTTTTTGTTCATGTTAAGTACCTCTTGATTGCATTGTGATGTTTATCATTTTACCATATTAAAGTTTTAAAGTAAAGGCGGAAAACTTTAAGAAATTTTTTGAAACAAAATGTTGTCATGTAGTAATGAATACTATATAATCAATCTTAGACAAGAAAACTTGGACAACGGAAATCTGACCTTGCTTTCTGTTGTAGAACACAAGAGAGGGGACGGATATGACGATTGATAATGATAACTTATTGAACAGCATACTTGAAAGTCTGGACAGGGTGAAATATATCAGCCCGGAGGATATCCCGAACATTGATTTGTATATGGACCAGGTCACCACGTTCATGGACAGCCATCTGCAGTCGGCTGCCAGATATCCCGGCGAGGACAAGATACTGACCAAGACCATGATCAACAACTATGCGAAGAGCGATTTGCTGCCTCCTCCTGTGAAGAAGAAATATTCCAGAGAGCATGTGATGCTGCTGGTATTCATCTATTATTACAAGGGAATCCTTTCCATCAATGACATACAGACGCTTTTGAAGCCTATCACGGAGCATTATTTCCAGAACGGACAGGCATATGATATGGAGGCCATCTACAGGGAGGCTTTCGGCATGGAGGACAAGATGCTTCAGTCCATGAAGGCGGACGTGGAGGAGAAGTTCCGGGTTTCCCAGGAAGCCTTTCAGGGCGCCCCCCAGGAGGACATGGAGTTCCTCCATAAGTTCGCCTTTATCTGCACGCTGGGTTTTGACGTATATATGAAAAAGCTGATGATTGAAAAGATGATAGACGAGCTGGGGGCCGGCGGACAGGAGCCGGGGAAGAAGAAAGCCCATAAGGCCAAGTCGGAAGAGGCAAAAAAAGTGTAACAGGGACAGGCCTTTCCTCATATGATACCTTATCAAATATATGGAGGTAGCTATGAGGAGGTTATCCATAAAAAAGGCAGGGGCTGCCTGCCTGGCCGTACTGACGGCAGCGGCGGTCACTGCCGGCTGCGGCGCGGGCGGCGGAGAGGCGGCGAAGAATAGCAAGACGAAAGTAGTGCTCAATGAGGTGGCCCATTCCATCTTTTACGCGCCCATGTACGTGGCTATAGAGGAGGGCTATTTCGAGGAGGCGGGAATCGAACTGGAGCTGGTGACCGGCTTCGGGGCCGACAAGACCATGACGGCGGTACTGACGGATGAGGCGGACATCGGCTTCATGGGCAGCGAGAGCACCATATATACTTACGCGGGCGGCACCGAGGACTATGTGGTGAATTTTGCCCAGCTGACCCAACGGGCGGGCAATTTCCTGGTGTCAAGGGAGCCCATAGAGGACTTTTCCTGGGATATGCTGAAAGGCAAAGACGTGCTGGGCGGCAGGGCCGGCGGCATGCCGGAGATGGTGTTCGAGTATATCCTGGAGAAGAACGGAATCGACCCGGCCACGGAGGTGAACATTGACCAGAGCATTGACTTCGGATCCACCGCCGCGGCGTTTTCGGGCGGGCAGGGGGATTTCACCGTGGAATTCGAGCCTCATGCCACATCCCTCGAGGAAAAGGGCGAGGGCTACGTGGTAGCCTCCCTGGGCGAGGATTCCGGCTATGTGCCGTACACCTCATTCTCCGCTAAGAAGAGCTATCTGGAAAAGAACAAAGACACTGTCCAGGCATTCACGGATGCCCTGCAGAAAGGCATGGATTACGTCCAGAGCCATACGCCGGAGGAAATCGCAAAGGCAATCGCGCCACAGTTCCCCGAGACGGACATGGAGACCCTCACTACCATCGTGAGCCGCTATCATCAGCAGAATACCTGGAAAGAGAATCTGATTTTTGAAGAGGATGCCTTTTCTCTGCTTCAGAATATCCTGAAGGATGCGGGAGTGCTGGAGGAGCAGGTGCCCTATGGGGACCTGGTGACCAGGGGCTTTGCCCAAAAGGCAGCGGAATAGCAGAGAGCATAGGAAGAACAAAGGCGCTTTTCCGGGAAGTAAGGTGCGGAAAGGCGCTTTCTGCGCCTCATTGCTTCAGGCGGATATTCTTCATGGCCCAGAGCCTCAGCGCGTTGGCGTTATTGCTGATTTTCTGGAGAGAGTCCAGGATATCCTGAAAGGCAGGGCGTTCCTTTTCTTCGATGACTCCGTCCTCGGAGATGGCAATCAGGGAGGCCCGCAGGGAATCGATATCTTTCAAAGAACCCAGGACTTTCAGCGCCAGCCTGTCAAAATCGTCAATGGTGACTTCCGACACGCTGGTGCGGCCGATGGGGCATTCCCTGGCGCAGTAGGAGTTGCACAGTTCCGGCATATTGTAGGCCTCCGCCATAGCCTTTACTTCCTCCGGATAGGGGGCGATGGTGTCCAGCTCGATGCGGGCCAGCCTGGTGCGGTCGATTCCCGTGAGCTCAGCGGCCTTTTCCCGGCTGGAAAAATCAGAATTCGTCCGGGCTGCCTCGGAACGTGCGAGGTAATACATATTATCGGCGGCTTTCGTAGCTTTTTTACCCATGTCAAGTCTCTTCTTTCTGTGATATGATAAAATATATATTCCTTTAGTTTATTCTAAAAAGACTAATTTGTAAAGATTATTTCACAAAAGCGGTTGAGGGAATACAGAAAATTTGCTAAAATAGAAATCAGAATATGAAGCGCAAGGAATGAAATCAACAGAAAGGCGGAGGATGGGACAATGGGCTTGATAAAAGCGGCAAAGGACGCGGTCAGCTCTATGCTGGCGGATCAGTGGAGGGAGTATTTTTATTGTGACGCCCTCTCGAACGACATATTGGCGGCCAAGGGGCGGAGGCGCGCAAGCGGAGGCCGTAACAGCAATAAGGGAATGGACAACGTCATTTCCAACGGCTCCGTCATCGCTGTCAACGAGGGGCAGTGCATGATGATAGTGGAGCAGGGAGGCATTGCGGAGTTCTGCGCGGAGGCCGGTGAATTCGTCTACGACAATTCCACGGAGCCCAGCCTGTTCTATGGGAATCTGGGGGAGAATCTGAAAGAGACTTTCAAGACCCTTGGGAAAAGGTTCAGCTTTGGCGGCGCAGCCGCCAAGGATCAGAGGGTCTATTTCTTCAATACCAAAGAGATTATGAACAATCTGTACGGCACGGCCACGCCGATTCCGTTCCGTTACATAGATGACAATATCGGCCTGGACATGGATGTGAGCATACGGTGCAACGGTTCCTATTCTTTCCGGATAGCGGATCCGCTGCTGTTCTACCAGAATGTGTGCGGAAACGTGTCCGATACCTACAGCCGGGGCGAGATTCAGAATCAGATGAAAGCGGAGCTGATGACGGCCATGCAGCCCGCGCTGGGCAAGGTCAGCAGCCTGCGGGTGCGCGTATCGGATATTCCCAGCCATGTGACGGAGCTGGTGGATGCGGTGAATGCCGAGCTGTCCGTGAAGTGGCAAAAGACCCGGGGAATCGTGGTGGTCAGCATGACCATGAACCCGCCCTCCATGCCGGAGGACATGGCGAAGCGCATCAGCGATCTGCAGAGCAGCGCTGTCATGCGCAATCCCAATATGGCCGCGGCCACTCTGGTAGGGGCACAGGCGGACGCCATGAGGGCTGCCGCCGCCAACACGGCTACAGGCCCCATGATGGCGTTCGCGGGCATGAATATGGCGAACGCCGCCGGAGGCATGGACGCCTCTTCCCTGTTCGCCATGGGCGCGGCGCAGAACCAGGCGGCGCAGGCTGCGGGGAGCCAGGCCGGAAACGGTGCGGGACAGGGGGGCAGAGCCGGTGCGCCGATGCTGGGCTGGACCTGCAAATGCGGCCATACCGACAACCGCGGTAAGTTCTGCATGGAATGCGGCAGCCCTAAGCCCTCGGAGGCAGGCTGGACCTGCAGCTGCGGCACGGTGAATCAGGGGAAATTCTGCACTAACTGCGGCACGAAGAAGCCGGAGGGCGCGCCTTTGTATCGGTGCGACAAATGCGGCTGGGAGCCCGAAGACCCTGCGCATCCCCCGAAATTCTGCCCGGAATGCGGAGATGTCTTCAATGAGAACGACAGGATATAAATGCTTCAAAAGGCTTCGGGAACGCTGCTTTTGGGCGGCGTTCCTTTTTTGCCTGGCATGCTTTTTTTGCCATACGAAACCCCGCCGCCGGTGCACATGGCAGATGCCGCCGGCGCTTTGATGGCGGCGGGGATGCTGCATAGAATGAAAATGAGGGAGTAAAGATGGGGTTACTGGATACACTGAACAAGGAACAGAAGCAGGCGGCTTCCACGGTGGACGGGCCGCTTTTGGTGATAGCGGGTGCGGGCAGCGGAAAGACGAGAGTGCTGACTCATAGAATCGCCTATCTCATAGAGGAGATGGGAGTGAAGCCCTGGAATATTCTGGCGATTACTTTTACCAACAAAGCGGCGGGAGAGATGCGTGAGCGGGTGGACAAGCTGGTGGGCTTCGGCTCGGACCAGATATGGGTCTCCACTTTCCACTCCGCCTGCGTGCGCATCCTGCGCCGACATATCGACAGGCTGGGCTATGACAACAGCTTCACTATCTACGACAGCGACGACCAAAAGACGGTGATGAAAGCCGTGATCAAGCGGCTGAACCTGGATCCGAAGATGTACAAGGAGCGGTCTCTGCTCAGCGCGGTCTCGTCCGCCAAGAATGAGCTGATAGATGTGAGCCAATATGAGCTGGAGGCCGCCGGGGATTATGATTTTATGAAAAAAATATATGCCAAAGCCTACAGAGAGTATCAGGAGACTCTCCGGGCCAACAATGCGCTGGATTTTGACGACATTATCGTAAAGACGGTGGAGCTGTTCAAAAGCTGCCCCGAGGTGCTGGATGCTTATCAGGAGCGCTTCCAGTACATCATGGTGGACGAGTACCAGGACACCAACACGGCGCAGTTCGAACTGGTAGGGCTGCTGGCGAAAAAATATCGGAACCTCTGCGTGGTGGGAGACGACGATCAGTCCATCTACAAGTTCAGAGGGGCCAATATCCGCAATATCCTGGACTTTGAGGAGCATTTCCCCGAGGCGGTGACTATCAAGCTGGAGCAGAACTACCGTTCCACCCAGTCCATCCTGAATGCCGCAAACGCCGTGATAAGCAACAATACAGGCCGGAAGTCCAAGACTCTGTGGACCGGAAGGGGAGACGGGGAAAAGGTGTGCCTGCGGCAGTTCGACACCGCTTACGAGGAGGCGGAATTCATTGCGGAGGACGTGGCGCGCAGAGTGGGGAAGCGGGGAGCGAAATACAAGGACTGCGCGGTGCTGTACCGGACCAATGCCCAGGCCCGCCTCCTGGAAGAACGCATGATCATGGAGGGCGTGCCATATAATGTGGTAGGAGGTACAAACTTTTATTCCAGAATGGAAATCAAGGACATCCTGGCCTATCTGAAGACCATAGAGAGCGGAAGGGACGAGGTGGCGGTGCGGCGTATCCTGAATGTGCCCAGGCGGGGCATCGGCAATGCCACTTTGGAGAAGTTGGAGGATTATGCCCGGATGCGGGGCATCGGGCTCTACGCGGCCATGGAGAAAGCGGACGAAATCATGAGCCTTGGCAAGGCGGCTTCTAAAATCCGGACCTTCGTGGGCCTGATAGAGAGCCTGCGCAGGGAGCGGGGCCAGAAGACCATCGCCGAGCTGATACGGATGATTGTGGAAAAAATTGAGTACGAGGCATATCTTGCGGATTACGACGATGAGGGCGGAGATGACAGGCTGGCCAATGTGGACGAACTGATCACAAAGGCAGTGAACTACACCGAAAGCCATGAGGAGCCCACATTGGCGGAATTCCTGGAGGAAGTGGCGCTGGTGGCGGACATCGACAATGTGGACGGCGATGACGACAGGGTACTGCTGATGACCCTGCATTCCGCCAAGGGGCTGGAATTCCCCAATGTGTATCTGGCAGGTATGGAGGACGGATTGTTCCCGGGATATCTGACAATCAACTCCGAAGACCCCTCTGATTTGGAGGAGGAGCGCAGGCTGGCTTATGTGGGCATCACCAGGGCCATGGATGAGCTGATTCTGACCTGCGCCAGGATGCGGATGATCAGGGGGGAGACCCAGTACAATCCGGTGAGCCGTTTCGTGGGGGAGATTCCGGAGGAACTTTTAGACAGCAACGGAGCGGGGCCCAGGCGGTGGACGGAGAGCCGGAAAGAGGAATCGGACGCCTTTGTGATCGCGGATGCGGACGCGTTTCTGGAGAGGAGCAAAAGGAATATGGGAAACGGCGGTGGGGCCGGTATCGGAAGCGGCACAGGTTCTCAGCCGGCTTTCGGCCGTCCCAAGGCCATCATACGTCCGAAAGTTACCCCCAAGGCGGATAAGCCTTATATCGCAAAGGGAATCGGCAGCCTGAACCAGCTGGCGGGCATTTCCAGGGGAGTGCCCCATCAGGCTCCGGCGGCGCTTTCCTATGGCGTGGGGGACAGGGTCTTACATGTAAAATACGGCGAGGGGAGCGTGCTGCAGATTGACAGGGAGCCGCGTGACTACAAGGTGACCGTAGATTTCGACAGGGCCGGACAGAAAATTATGTATGCATCTTTTGCAAAATTGAAAAGGTTGTAGTATTTTTCTGATGAATATGATATAATAAGTTGCGGGTGTATTTGGATTCAGACATACAAAGAATAAAGGGCAGTCAATCTGCCGAGATGGAGGTAATCTTATGAACAAACTTGAGAATTTGATTGATATCGCCAGGCTGAATGAACTGCTTGGGAAGAAGGAAGAGGAGAAGAAGGAGTGGAACGTGGTGGTCTGCATCCTGGCAGTCCTGGGAGCCATCGCGGCAGTGGCCGGCATTGCGTATGCGGTCTACCGTTACCTGAATCCCCGCTATCTGGACGACTTCGAGGACGAGTTTGAAGATGAGTTCGAGGATGAAGAGGACGACGAGGAAGAAGAGGATGACGAGGACTTCTTCGTAGACGAGGGAGAGAACTGAGCAAATGAAAAAAGGACAGGTATATGAAGCCACGGTGGAAAGGGTGGATTTCCCCTGCAAGGGCATAGCCCGCACGCAGGAGGGCACCGTCATCGTCAAGAACAGCCTGCCCGGCCAGAGGATAAAGCTAAACGTCAGTAAAGTGAGAAACGGGAGGGCGGAAGGCCGTCTGCTGGAGGTGATGGAAAAATCACCTCTGGAGACAGGCAGTCCGTGTTCCCATTTTGGCATGTGCGGAGGCTGCACATATCTGTCTTTGCCTTATGAGGAGCAGCTCAAGGTGAAGGAGGGACAGGTGAAGCGTCTGCTGGACGCTTGTCTGGACAGGCAGGAGAGGGAGTGGCGCTGGGAGGGCATCAAGGGGAGCCCGGTGGCCTACGGATATCGGAATAAGATGGAATTCTCCTTTGGGGATGAGGTGAAGGACGGCCCGCTGACGCTGGGGATGCATAAGCGGGGCAGTTTTTATGATGTGGTGACCGTAGATGACTGCAGGATTGTGGATGAGGATTACAGGTTGATATTGGGGACGGCGCTGGAGTATTTTGCGGGATATCCGGCACCGGGCAGGATATCTTATTATCACAGGCTGCGCCATGAGGGGTATCTGCGGCATCTGCTGGTGCGGAAAGCCTCACGGACAGGGGAGATTCTGGTGGCATTGGTGACTACGTCCCAAAATCCCTGGGGCGTTTGTGGGACTGGTGAAGCTGCTTTGGCCGAAGCGTGCGGCGAAGATGCTGCTGTCTGGAAAGAATCTGAGGCAGGCGGAGAATCGGAGAGCTGTGCCGCGGATGGAGATGTGGCCGGTATTCTGTCTGCGGAAAAAGCTGACGGCGGGAGAAGTGCCGGACGGCAGATACAGGTCCAGCCGGGGAAAACAGATGCGGAACAGCGGATGATAGAGGGCTTTGGGGACATCTTGCTGGAATTGGAGCGGGAGGGCAGGCTGAAAGGCCGTTTTGCGGGGATTCTGCATATTGTCAATGATTCCCAGGCGGATGTGGTGCAGAGCGACCGCACGGATGTGCTCTATGGGCAGGATTTCTTTTATGAAGAGATTCTGGGACTGCGTTTCAAGGTTTCCGTTTTTTCGTTTTTCCAGACTAATTCCTATGGGGCGGAGGTGCTGTACGAGACAGCCAGGACATATATCGGAGACCTGGGCAGCAGCCGTCCGGACGGTGCGCCGGACAAGGTGGTGTACGATCTCTACAGCGGTACGGGCACCATTGCCCAGCTGATGGCCTCTGTGGCGGGGAAAGTGATCGGAGTGGAGATTGTGGAGGAGGCTGTGGAGGCTGCGCGGAAGAATGCGAAGGCCAACGGGCTGGACAATTGTGAATTCCTGGCCGGGGATGTGCTGAAAGTCCTGGATGATATCCGGGAGAAGCCGGATTTCATCGTGCTGGATCCGCCCAGGGACGGGATACATCCCAGGGCATTGCGGAAGATTATTTCCTATGGCGTGGACAGGATTTTGTACATATCCTGTAAGCCTACCAGCCTTGTGCGGGATTTGGAGGTTTTTCTGGAGCAGGGTTATGCGGTGGAGAGGGCCGTGGCGGTGGATCAGTTCCCCTGGACAGCCAATATAGAGACTGTGTGCCTCCTGAGCAATCGGAAAACCGGAGGAATGGCCGAGTGAACGAAGAACCCGGCCCGGGGCTTAGACATGAAAAGACTATTATTTTGCCTGGAGATATCTTATGAATATTAACGAGACTTTCCGCAGCCTGAACGTAGGGCTCCCGGAGGATATCCTGCGCCGGAAGCTGTATGGGGATTTTGATGGCGCCATCCGGCTCATTGACAGGCGGCTGCGCCAGGAGGACATTCCGCGGGGCCTAAGAGACTGCATGATTGCCCAGCGGGAGATGATGTTGCGTATGCCTGCCGACTATCCCTTTACCAGGGAACAGGCCCTGGCACAGATTCGTGACCGTATTCCGGATTTTACGGAGGAGGAGTTCGACGAGCAGGTGGATGCCGGAAAAATCGGATGGATCTATCTGAAAGGCCAACCGCACTATTTTGTACGTTTTTTTAAAACTATGTGCAAGGCGGACCATGATTTCGCCCGCCGGGCAGGAGTGCAGCTTCACGAGGTGGAGAGTGCTGCCGGCGTCACCGGGGAGGAAGACCATCTGGAACGGAGCATCCGGCTGATGGCGGAGCGGGGGAGCCTGTCCTGCCGAATCCGTATCCGTGCTCAGATAAGATTGAAAGACGGGCAGTTTCTCCCCGGTATGTTTCTGCGGGCCCATCTGCCCATTCCTGCCGCCTGTGAGCAGCAGCGGGATATCGTCATCGACGAGATGAGTCCTGCAGGCGGTCGAATCGCTCCGGAGGATGCTCCCCAAAGGACAATTTGCTGGGAGGGGAAATGGCAGGAGAATCCTGTCTTTTCTGTTACATATTCCTATATCCATACTGCGGCGTTCCATGACACGTCACGTCCCGGCATGGGAGCGGTTAGGCCGCTTGACAGCGGGGAACTGGCAGCTTTTCTGGGAGAAGAGGCTCCCCACATTGTCTTTACCCCTTATATCCGGTCTTTGGCCCGGGAACTGACCCGGGGGACAGGCATGCCTTTGGAGAAGGCACGGCGAATCTATGACTTCATTACGCTGAATATGCGGTATAGCTTTATGCCGGATTACTTCGTTCTGGAGAATATCGCCGAGAACTGTGCCCGCAGCTTCACCGGCGACTGCGGGGTGTTCGCTCTGCTCTTCATCACCCTGTGCCGTTGCGTGGGGATACCGGCCCAGTGGCAGAGCGGCCTTACCGCCGAGCCGGATTCCTGCGGCAGCCATGACTGGGCTATGTTCTATGTGCCGGAGTCCGGCTGGCTGTACGCGGATCCGTCCTACGGCGCTGCTGCCGTCCGTGCCGGGAAAGAGGGCCGCCGCCGGTTCTATTTCGGAAATCTGGATCCCTACCGTATGGTGGCCAACCGGCAGTTCCAGGGGCCGTTCTCCGTGGAGAAAAACCACTGGCGGGCTGACCCCTACGACAATCAGACGGGGGAGCTGGAGACCGCTGACCGCGGCCTGCGCTATGAGGAGTTCGACAGGAGCCGGGAAGTTCTGCTGTGCCAGGAGCTGTGATGCGAGGAGGGACAGGCTGAAGCTGGAGGTATGGGAACATGACGAGGAACCGCACTTGGTTTCCTGGAGATGAGTCTGATTACAATATCATAGATGCAAAAAAAGAGCGGGATTCCTGTATAAGACAGGATTCCGCTCTTTAAATCATGGAGCATATGGGATTCGAACCCACGGCCTCAACAATGCGAATGTTGCGCGCTCCCAACTGCGCTAATGCCCCATTGATTTAAGTATAGCACAAATCATGGAAAATGCAACAAAAAATTTCCGAATTTGTCATTGTTTTTCCGAAAACTATTTTTCCGAATGCCTCTCATGCACCCGCCTGGCCAGATACAGCGCAGGGGTATCCAGCAGAGAGGTGAAGATATAAATGACATAGCTGGAGGCAAAGATGGACAAAAGCGTCCCCATGTCATAGGTGCCGTAAAACGCGAACAGCGTAAAGAGCAGCGTGTTCAGCAGCTGGCTGATCAGCGTGGAACCGTTGTTCCGAAGCCAGAGGAATCTGCGCCTGTCGCCGGTCTTTTTCTCCGTGAAAGCCCACCACTTATGGTAGAGCCACACATCGAACATCTGGCTGATGGCATAGACGATGAAAGAGGAAATCAGCATCCTGGGAGTGCTGGAGAAGATTTCCCGGATGGCCCCCATGGCCCAGTCGCTCTCGGCGGGTATGTACAGAAGCCAGCTCTGGCTCAGCAGCAGGAAGAACAGGGAGGTGAACATGCCGATCCATACGGCCCTGTTCGCCGCTTTCTTTCCCTCGCATTCGGAGAGGATGTCCGTGATCAGAAAGGTGACGGCAAAGAGCACATTGCCCAATGTCTGCTCCATGCCGAAAGCATTGATGAGCAGCAGCACCTCGATGTTGGCCAGTATGGTCGCGATGGCGGACACGCAGTAGAGCCCCGACTTTCCAAAAAAACGATAAGAAATAATTGCCATTGAAAAAATAAAAACAACGGATCCTAAAAGTAATAATTCATTTGTCATATCAGTCACCTACCCCAAAGTCAGTATTTTGAATCAGAATGTCAACCCTGTCGTTATCCTTGTATTTTGGATAAATCTCTTTCAGAAAGAGATTTATCACATGCTCATCCGGCGCCACGTCCGTGGTATTCGGGCACATGATATTGAGACAGATGCGCTCAAAACAGGATAGCCCAAGCGCAATGTCACGTTCCATGGAGGCGGCGGTCTGCCCCCGGAGGCCGAAGAGGAAATTGGCTTCATCGAAGTCCTGGCTGATCAGGGAGGGGTCTTTCTCGGGAATCCCCTTTTTCAGTACATTCTCCCGGAAATCCCAGTCGAAAGTCTCCAGCCCCAGCTTCAGCTTTAACCGGAAGTCAGAGAATTCTTCCCTGAGGGAGGAAATCCTGTTCCGATAGAGGTAGTGGGATTCAAAATGGATGGTGGAAATCTTTTTTTCGCGGCAGATCTGTCTGATGAGTGCCATAGTCCGGGAGTCGAGTTCGAAGACAGAGCCGCTGTTGATGACTTCCAAATCGCCGAATTCGCCGGTGACCTTGTCCAGCACCTGGCTGTTCAAGGTAAAATTGGCGTCTTCATCGGCGCATTTGTCGGTGTGGTAATCGCAGAACGTGCATTTTTGGTAGATGCACCCCCTGCCGCGCAGAAGGACAATCTCCCTTTTTCTTTTTTCCAGAATTTTACTATATCTTTCCATAATAATAAAAGCGTCCCTAAAGGACGCCTCAGGGCATACTTTGCCCCTTTGCTCCTTAGTTTTGTTTGAGGAAATCAGAGTGATTTCCAAGGCAGGATGGTTTCGAACTGCCCAGACCTTATTATAGCACGATATATTCTGTTGTCAATGGGGCAAAAAAATTTTCTGCGATGCCGGAGGAGCTGCGCTGCGGTTCAGGGCTGATTCCGGGAGGAACAAAAGACAGGCCTTTCACATATGATATAAAAAAGGTGCGCGGAGGCGGGACTATGGCTTTGGTGGTGATGGATGCCGGACATGGCGGAAACAATCCGGGGGCGGTGTATCAGGGCAGGCAGGAGAAAGATGATGCATTGGCGCTGACCCTGGCGGTGGGACAGATTCTGGAGGAGAGCGGGGTGGAGGTGTACTATACCAGGACAACGGATATATATGAGGCTCCGGAGCAGAAGGCGCAGGAGGGGAATGCGGTGCGGGGGGATTATTTCGTGTCCATCCATCGCAACTCCAGTCCCTATCCCAACCAGTATACGGGGTCTTATGTTATTATAGTGCCGAGTTGGTGGAAAGCCAGAAAAATCACAATGTCATGATGCCGGGGGCAAAACATTGCATTGTCCTGGCCGTCATAACCGCCATCTGTAACCAGAATGATTTCTTCTTCGGATTTTTCCATTTGGGAAAGGGTGGGAATCTTGTTGTAAGTACAAGCCTTTTTTTGTATAATTAGGATGTGGCAGAAGAATACATCTCATATCGTTTATCATAGAATTTAGGATTCGGGGTGATAAAGTGCAGGGCGGTACAAAGCAGACACAGGAGATTGACGTGGCAAGCCCTCCGTCCAGAGGACACCACAGCGGCAGAAGTCCCATTGACTGATGTGACAATCGAAAATGTGCTGGCGGATAATCTGTATAACGACTTGAACTTTATTGTCAATAATAAGTTGATGATTCTCCAATCAGGCGATAGCAGGTATGGGGATTGCGAAAAAGATTGATATGCTTGCATTTACCATTGCAAACGGGATGACAAAGGGGGTGCTTCCGCTGATTGGCTATACTTATGCCGCAAACAAACGTAAGCGTATGCGTTCTGTGATGAAAACGGCATTTATATATAGTGTGGCTGTTGCTCTTGCAGGGGCAGTATTGCTATTTGTCTGTGCAGTTCCGGTGGTAAAAGGGTTTATTGACGATAAAGAGACGGTTGCATACGGTCAGCATTTCCTCAGGATTATCTGTATTACCTGCCCGGCAGTTTCTGTAATGATGATGATTACATCTGTTTTTCAGGCTACCGGGCAAAAACGAGACCGATGATCCTGTCATTAGCCTAGAAGATTTGTAATTATGTGAAAAAAGACTCCTTTCTGATGAAATTGAAAAATTCTGATCAGGAAGGAGTTTTTGCTATGGAAGAAGGGAAATGAAGATTTGCTTTTCCGAAGCCGTGCACCGCCATGGCCGGTTTTGGAAAAGCAAAAATAAGCCAAAAGCCGGTGGTCATAGGACGGGCCGATAAAATAATAAAATAAACCGGACAGGTAATTTGTTATACAGAAAGGGGATGCGGAATTTGAATTTGACGAAGGAAGCGCTCGACAAGATGGCGGCAGTGGACATACGGACAGTGGACATTTCCACATTGACAGACTTAAGGGATATAGAGATAGACACTTCGATGCCCGTGGAAAAGAAGTTGGAATCCTTTGCCGGACAGACGGCAAATGTCTATTGTAACCGTATCGGAGACTATGTGGTAAAGGTCAGGTTCCAGGAAAATGGAGCCAGTATTGATGATAAGATGGCGGAATATCTGCGCAGGCTATCGGAAATCTACATATAGTGAGCAGAAATGAGCATTGGTTAGACGCCCATTTCCGTGTTTGGACTAATCAATTCAAAAGGATAAAAATTTTGGTGAATGCACTGACGGCTTTTTGGAAGCTTATTTTGAAGAACAGGAAGCGGAAACCAGTAACCAAAAGCAGGGAGTGATACTATGAAAGAAAATTCATATTTCTATACAGCCATGTATCTGCGGTTATCCAAAGACGACAAGGTCGTCTTTGATGACGACAATCTCGGAGAAGCGGCAGGTAAAAATGGCGAATCTAAAGCCGAGAGCAACAGCATAGGCAGTCAAAGGGAGATGATTCGCTCTTTCATAAAAGAACAGGCGGATATGGAACTTTATGACAGTTATGTGGACGACGGCTTTTCCGGCAGCAATTACGACAGACCGGAATTTAAGAGGATGATGTGCGATATAGAGGCGGGGAGGGTAAACTGCGTTGTTGTGAAAGACTTGTCCCGTTTTGGGCGTGATTACATAGAGACCGGGAGATATCTGGAAAAGGTATTCCCGGTTCTTGGGGTGCGGTTTATTGCCCTTACGGACCATTATGACAGCTTTTCGGCTGATTGGGGAGAACGCACCATTGTGCTGCCGGTAAAAAATTTCATAAACGATTCCTATTGCCGCGATATTTCAACAAAGGTAAAAAGCCAGCTTGCAGTGAAGCGCAGAAAAGGTGAGTGCCTTGCGGCCTTTGCGGTGTACGGCTATCGGAAAGCGCAGAAGGATAAGAACCGACTTGTGGTGGACGATTACGCGGCAGGCATTGTACGCAGAATTTATGCATGGAAGATTGAAGGGATGGCAGTCTCCGCCATTGCAGGGAGGCTGAATAATCTCCATATCCTGTCTCCCAGGGAATACAAGAAGTCCCTGGGGCTGAATTATCGGGGAGGCTTTTCCGGGGGAAGCAGCTCCGGGTGGAGCAGCCCGTCCGTCCAGCGGATATTGACCAATGAGGTGTATATAGGTCACCTGGTGCAGGGGAAGACGGAGCGAGTCAGCTATAAGGTAAAGAAATGCGTGGAAAAGCCGGAAGAGGAATGGATACGGGTAGAAAATACCCATGAGCCCATTATCTCTGCCGATGACTTTGCAATCGTACAGAACCTTTTGCAGGCGGACGGCCGTGTCAGTCCGGAAAAGAAAGAGCTGAATCCGTTCATGGGCCTTTTGTTCTGCGGGGACTGCAAAGAGCAGATGGTGAGACGGGTCAACCGGTACAAAGGGGCAGAAAAAGTGTATTATATCTGTTCTACCAAGAACCGGGGGGAGGGGTGCAGCCGCCACAGCATAGAGGAAAACATGCTGAAAGGGCTGGCCGGAACCGTTGTCCGCCAGTATGCCAATGATTTTCTGGAGCAGGAGAAGCTGTTCGGGCAGGCACAGGACCGGGAGGCCAATCTGCAGGCGGTCATCAGTTTTAATAAGGAAATCGCACGTCTGAAACAGGAGCAGGACAAATATTATAGCCTGTGTGCCCGCCTTTATGAGGATTTGAGGGAAGGGGTCATTACAAAAGAAGAATTTGAAAGGCTTCATAATGGGTTTCAGAAGAAGGCAGAGAGTCTGACAGCCGCGGAGGAGAAGCAGGAGCAGCTTGTCCGCGAGATGTTCAAGGCAGGTGTGCTCAGTGCAGGGCGGCTTGCGGCATTTAAGGAATCCCTGAAACTGACGGAGATAGACCGTCATACCCTGGCAAGCCTTGTGAAAAGGATTTGGGTATATGAGGGAAAGCGGGTGGAAATCGAGTTCTATTTTACCGATCGGTATCAGGCGATGAAAGACTATAATAATGGCATTGCTCCAGGCGTTGCGGCAGCCTCCCGGCGGACAGAAAGTCAGGAAAGGACTGCCCTTGCAGAAACGGGGATGGGGGTGTGATATGGGCAGGATATCAAAACGCATACATGTTTCCGGTGGTATGGGGCAGGGAAAGATGCGGGGAGAGAAATATTATAGGGCAGGGCTCTATGCAAGGCTGTCCTCGGATCAGGATCCGAAAAAGAATGAATCCCAGGCTGGCCCGCAGAGCAGCCTTGAGACGCAGATGCATATTGCGGAGAAATATGTAGAGGACTGGAATCGGCATCATAGGGACAGAATCGAGATTGTGGGCCGATATATGGATATGTAAAACCGCATTTTGATACAATCGGCTCCAGGAAAATATGCGAAAAACGCTTGAAATAAAGGCTTTCGGCAGATTCGATAATTTGCCGGAAGCCTTTTCTTTTTATGCTCTGAAACGGTGGACAGCCATCGAGATGCAATTTGAACCCCTCCAGCCGATTTGAACCCCCTTGCGAGGCAAAATAAAAAAGTATAAATCCCGAATCAATGGGATTTTACACCGTTTTCATAAGGTCCGGCAGGAGCCTTTTCTGCTCATCGGTCATTGGCACCGGCTCATCCCCTTCAGCAAAGAATTGCGTCAAGACTCTGCCAAATGCCCGGCAGACCGATTCCAAAGCAGGAAGCGCTGGCGCATTACATCCGCAACATGCATTACGCGCTGCTGACGCTGAAGACGGATGGGGCGGTGTCCAGTCTGGTTTCATTGGATAGGGGGCATAGTAATTATGGGAAAGAATCAGCATGTAACGCCACATAAAGATGGTGGACGGCAAGTTAAAGGTGAGAATAATTTACGGGCAACAGTTAGGACGAATACACAGGCGGAAGAAATGGGGATAGAGACAAGCCTGCAGAGCATATTTTGTTCTGTGGGCTGTTTTTTATTTCCATACCCCTCAAAACGGTCTCCAAATCTCCATATAGTGAGGATGTGCTGACAGTGACAGATGAACAGAAAGAAAAGATTATCCGTTTCCGCAGCATGGGGCGCGGCTATGCAGACATAGGGAAGGAACTTGGCATTTCCAAGGATACCGTCAAGAGCTTCTGCCGCAGGAACAGCCTCACCTCTGCGGACATCCTGGTAACAGACGATAAGGACAGATGCCGCGAATGCGGCGTGGAGATAAGGCAGCGGCCGAAGATGAAAAAGCAGGTGTTCTGCTGCAAAGCCTGCAGGGAAAAGTGGTGGACGGAACATCCGGAGCGGATCAGGCAGAAAGCGGTCTATGAATTTACCTGTGTGAAATGCGGGAAGGCGTTCACTGCCTATGGGAATAAGAAGCGGAAATACTGCTCCCATGAATGCTACATAGCCGACCGGTTCGGAGGTGACGGGAATGGATGAGAAAGAATTTGAAGCGGAAAAGCTATATTACATTTCCATGTCCATCGCCAGGTCCATGCTCCGGAAAGGCATCATCGACGAGGAAGTATTAGCCATAATTGATACAAAACTTCTGGAAAAATACCGCCCAATATCGGGTACATTACTGGCCGGAAAACCCTTGCTATAAAGCCGGTTCAGAGTGATATATGGTAAAGGCAGAAAGAACCTGCCTGGAAGGAAGTGATAAAATGGCTAAAGTAAACAGGATAGAGCCCAAAATACCGACTCTGAAAAAGCGGCAGAAGGTGGTTTCCGCACAGGTGAGCTATTACAACGAAATGATACAGGCGAACCCGGAAGGGGAATTTTCTGATACCCCAGGATCAACCATACGTTTTGATAAAGCTGTGCGGGGTGCAGGCAGATTAAGGGGCTGCATAGCGGTTTCTATAAAAAGAGATGCATAATCCGGGTGACCTGTCCGTTACGGTAAAAAGACAGCGTTCCAGTGAATACAGCTTCCCCCTCTGCCATTACATCCTCACGAATCATATTTACTTCATTCTATCAGCTTCGGTTAATTCACGAATCACTCGACAAGGATTCCCGGCCGCCAAACTATGTGGAGGAATACTTCTTGTAACAACACTTCCTGCACCAATTACGCTTCCTTCTCCAATAGTTACACCACCGCAGACAATAACATTAGCAGCTAACCAACAGTCGTTTCCTATGGTAATCGGTTTCGCATATTCCAGATTATAATAACTGCCATCTTCTCGTTGCCTTACATTTCTCTCTTCTGGTAAAAGCGGATGCATTGGAGTTGCTAAGGTAACATTTGGTCCGATCATCACGTTATCACCAATATGTACCGGGCATACATCCAGACAGGTGAAGTTAAAATTCGTTCCGCAAAACTTACCAAAGTATGTATTGCATCCATAATCAAAATAAACAGGCGCCTGAAGACCTGGCAAATTAGGAGTATTGGGAAGTAACTCCCGAAGAATAGCCATACGTTTTTCTGACTCATCTTCATCAATTTGATTATATTGTCTGGCTAGTTTTCTTGCTTTTATAAGTAATTTTGTCAGTTCTGAATCAGATGGGTCATACAACATTCCGGCAAGCATTTTTTCTTTTTCGGTCATTTCGATAATGTCGTCCATCCGTCCTCCTTCCCCGCTGCCTGTGGGCACATGATTTCAAATACGTTCCCGTCCGCTGTCCTGACAGTGAACAGGCTGTTCCGCTTGTCTGCGTTCAGGTCGGCAAGGTACGTCCACGATTTCCCGGTCAGGATAAGGGAGCTGTACTGTGCCGCGTGTTCCTGTTTGAGATATTCCGGAACAGCATGGCTCCGGCGGATTTCGGCCGTGTCGCGGATGACGGGGCTGCGGGGCGTTTCCGGCAGGACATACAAAATGAACAGACGGGAGGTTATCTATGGCAAACTATTTCGAGGACTTTGATTTCACGGATTTCTGGGAGGACAGCGGCTATGCGAAAGAGAAATATACCGAGGAGGCTCCCGGCGTCGAACTGATCGCCAGCGTGGAGCAGGAGCTGGGCTACAAGCTGCCCGCTTCCTATATCTGGCTGATGAAGCGGCACAACGGCGGCATTCCGGTGAACACCTGTTTCCCCACGTAAGAGCCCACCAGTTGGGCGGAGGATCATGTGGCCATCACCGGCATCATGGGGATCGGCAGAAAAAAGACGTACTCCCTTTGCGGTGGGCTGGGCAGCCGGTTCATGAAAGAGGGCGTCATCTTCCGGCGCGACGGCGGGCTGTGGATGTCGGAGACGGCTGGGAAAGCGGTAAGGGAACAGTTGGGCAGGGGGACGGTCTGAAGCCCGGGAGCTTCGCTGTCCGGGATGTCCATATCCTGGACGGCAGGGCGGGCGCCTTTGAGCCCATGTCCCGGCGGAAGACCGCCCAGGGCCGGTTATGCTGCATAAGCTATATATAGTATTGCGGGTGCCGCTTTGTACCATCTGCCCGGTGCTTGCGTCTGTCAGCGTCATCTGGGTGCGTATAAAAACTTTGCCTCTTTTAGGTTTGTTATCTTAGATTATCATTAAGGAAAGGCTCTTGAATTTTTGGTACCAAGATGATAATATTATCAAATAGACCGAATGATTGGAGGGATAGGCATGGATAAAAAAATTATGGATGTATTGACGAACCCGATTAAATGCAAACTATTTCTGGAAATACAGAATTGTGGGGAAACTACCGCTAAACATTTATCCGAAACCTTTTCGGATATTCCGCCTGCAACGCTTTATCGCTATTTGAAGAGAATGACAAATGACAAAGTATTAAAAATTGTAAATCAAACGCAAGTCAGAGGCGCTTTAGAAAAGACTTATGCGATAGATATTGATATGACAAAAGATTTTAAAGAAATCTTAGACAGCAACTCTGGTGAAGCCTATATGCAGTCGTTTATGCAATATATTATTGGCTTTGCGGAGTTATTCCAAGATTATTGTAAACGGGATGATATAGACATTGTAAAGGATAAATCCGGTTTTTCCTTATCCCCTCTTTATCTAACGGATGAGGAACTTGATATGCTGATTGGAACTATTAGGGATGCAATAAAGCCTTATGGAAACAACACGCCCGCAGCGGGGCGAAAGCTGCATTCTATTGGCGTTATTGTTTCTCCGCCTAAAATGGATTAAAAATTTCCCGCCTGTCCTCAGTGATGGACGGGATTTTTCTTGACTTTTTAATATCAATATGATATTATTATCAACATGATATTAAAAGGAGGTAAGACCTATGAAGAAAAAATGAATTACTCCTGTATCCGCAATCCTTTACTGGGCAATTGTGAAAAAGTACAAAAACTAAAAACCAAAGGAGGCTAATAAAATGGACGCCGTATTAGAAATGAAGAATTATTCTAAAGTTTATTCTGGAAACAAAAAGGCTGTTGACGGTCTGGATTTGAGTGTAAAAGCAGGAGAAATCCATGCTTTTATTGGTCACAATGGTGCGGGGAAAACAACAACAATCCGTGCGATTGTCGGTATAATGGACTTTGACGAGGGGGAAATCCTTATAAACGGTCATTCTGTAAAGGATGAGCCTGTCAAATGCAAATCTATGACAGCTTATATTCCGGACAATCCCGACTTATATGACTATGTAACAGGCATCCAATATTTAAACTATATGTGTGATATGTTTTCTGTTCCTGCCAAAGAAAGAGTTTCAAGAATACAGGAATATGCGGATATTTTCAAAATAACGGACAGTCTTGGGGATTTAATCAGCTCCTATTCGCATGGTATGAAGCAGAAACTTGCGTTGATTGGCGCATTTGTACATTCTCCGCAGCTTTTGGTGTTAGACGAGCCATTTGTCGGTCTTGACCCCGAAGCATCTTTCCATTTAAAAAAGATGATGCGTCAACTTTGTGATACAGGGACAGCAATTTTTTTCTCCACTCATGTGCTTGAAGTTGCCGAAAAATTGTGTGACAAGGTTACTATCATCAATAACGGTAAATTGATAGAAAGTGGAACGATGGAAGAAATCAAAGGAAGCCATAGTCTTGAAGATGTATTCATGGAGGTAGTTGAAAATGAAAGGCAAGTATAAGTATCTCTTGAGGATGCAGTTATACAATCTTTTCGGAATTAACCGATTGATTCATTCTCGTGATAAACAGGAAAAACAACGTTCTGCGATTGTTGGCGCTTTAGGATTAACCGCCATTGCCATTCTTGTAGTCTATACGACAAAATTCAGCAATAGTATGGCATTAGCGGGACTCAGCGAAGCATTACCAACGCTCATGGTAGTGGTCTGCTCTTTAGCAGCTTTGACCCTTACGTTTGTTAAAAGTACAGGAGTGCTTATCGGATTAAAAGATTATGATATGGTTATGTCCATGCCTGTAAGCACGATTTCTATTGTGACAAGCCGTATAACGATGCTGTATCTCATCAATCTGACAATTGGCTTTATAGCCATGCTGCCGTCAAGCATTATCTATGTTTTATACGAACAGCCGCCGATTTTGAGTTACCTGTTTTTAGTGGGTTCGTTATTTTTGACACCGATTATTCCCATGATTATTTCACTATCATTAGGTGTTCTAATTGTTGCTGTTTCATCACATTCAAGACACAAAAATGTTATTTCATTGGTTTTGAGTACGGCTGCCGTACTGATGATTGTATTTGCTTCCGCAAAAACACAGTCAATGGATGCAACGCAGATAACTAATTTAGGTGTCGCAATGGCAGAAGCGGTAAACAAATTTTATCCGCCAGCTATTCTTTTTACAAATGCCTTATTGCACAATGATTGGGCAGGCTTTGTTATTTTTGCCGCTGTTTCCCTGTTGCCGGGCATTGCTTTCATAACGATTGTTTCTCATTACTATAAAAGATTGAATACAGCGGTATTCTCACATTATGCAAAAAAAGAGTATAAAATGGGAACATTAAAATCTTCATCTCCATTTATGGCATTGTATAAAAAGGAGCTTCGCCGATTAAGTTCATGTACGATTTATGCCTTGAATTCATGTATAGGAATCGTCCTGCTTTTCGTTGTGGCAGTTATGGCAGCATTTTTTATGCCGCCTGCTATACGACAGCAAATAGAAACGATGGGAATTATGCGCATCATTCAAAATATTATGCCGATTGCGCTTTCTGTTTTTGTGACGATGACTTCTACCACGGCAGCATCCTTGTCTTTAGAGGGGAAAAACCGATGGATTATGTGTTCCGCTCCAACGCAGGCAAGGACAGTTTACCATTCTAAAATTGCGGTAAATTTAACAGTAATACTTCCTGTTTTATATGTTAGTGCAATTTTTATCAGAATTGCGATTCTGTGTTCCTTGATGCAGACTATACTGTTATTTGCTATTCCTACGGTATATGCTTTTTTCATTTCAGTTCTTGGTATTTATCTGAATATCAAGTTTCCTAAGTATGATTGGACAAGTGAGTATTATGCGGTAAAAGGTGGGGCAATCTCAGTCTTAGCTACGGTTGGAGGTGGAATGGCAAGCAGCTTAACGCCATTGTATCTCTGTATAATCTTTCCGCAGTATCAAATGATAATTATGTTTGGTATTACCTGTCTAATACTGCTGGCAACTTTGGCAATCTATCTTAAGGTTTGCCGAACACAATTATATGTATAGATTTGTGAAAAACATAGCTTTTCAGATTTGAAATTTAAGGCTTTGACCATAAGAACAGATGAGACTACTCGTTTCTGCTCCTTCTGTATCATTTGCCAACCTCTGAAAAAGTCGATTAGTTTCTTCTTGTTAATTGGAACAGTTCCCTGGTCTTATGAACAAATGCAATACCTTAGGGCATTACAAAATGGTAGAAATCGTACCAGACAAGAGCCGGACGCATAGACTGAGCCGATGAACTTGTGAGCAATCACGGTTTGTCGGCTTTTGTTTTGAAAACAATACTACATTTATTGGTTGCATTCTATTTTGTCAAGATAAGTATATTAAAATGATTTTCTATCCTATTGACAAAAGCAAGGTATAAGAGTTATACTTAAAATCGAGTTAGCGGCTACTAATACAAAACAGCCGCATTTTTTTGAGATATGAGTTAGTTTTTACTAACCATGATTGGGAGAGCAAGGAGGACATCTTATGGTGAAGATAACAGTAGGAATAGAAGGAATGGCCTGCGGTATGTGCGAGGCGCATTTAGGCGAGGCTGTAAGGAATGCCTTTCAGGTAAAGAAAGTGACAAGTTCCCATACAAAGAAGCAGATGGTCATCCTTGCGGAGAAGGACATTCCGGAGCAGGAACTGAGAAGCGTGGTGGCAAAGGCGGGATACGATGCCGTATCCGTAAGCAGTGAGCCGTATGAGAAGAAAGGGCTGTTCAGAAGGTCTGGGAGGTGACGCTCCGCAACCGAAAAAATATTCCCTGATTGGAAAAATCGGAAGTGTCGTTGCAGGAAAGCTGAATAACAGGCTGGCGGTTTACAGGTGGCAGTAAAAATTCGGACTTATCAGAGGCGGCGCTGCCGCTTTTTCTGTACTGGTTTATGAGGGGAAGATTGTCCATAAAACGACATGAAAGAACAGCGAATAGTGACAAGCCTGCGGCTCATAAGATGCTGTAAGGCGGTTTTTTATTTTGCCCTCAAGTTTTCCTTTCTGCCGTGGCAATGAAATGGGAGGCTTTCTTAAATAAGCAGGGGTAAAATACATAAGCCTCCGCAGTGGCTTTGGATGGGCAGGAAGAATTTAACGAGGACTTTTTTGAGGAAACGCTGGAGCGGATGGTGGTGCAGAAAACGGGGAGCATAGATTTCCGTCTGAAGGACGGCACGGTCAGGACGCATGAAGCCCTGAAGCTCCGCGGCAGCAGGCATGAGAACACTTCCACGGAGGAATTTGACGGGGCTGAATTTGAAAAACAGGTACAGGAGCTTATGGTACCGGAGGACGGGAGCCTTGCGTGTCATTTTTATGGAGGGAAGGTGAGGAAATGGCAAAGAACGTGACAACGATACCGGCTACGCTAAACCGCTTCACGGCGGCCCCCGTCAGCAGCCGGAAGAAGCGGAGGGTGGCAGGCTACGCCCGCGTTTCCACCGGTATGGAAGACCAGCAGACCAGCTACGCCGCACAGTGCGATTATTACACCAACTACATACAGAGCCGGGAGGATTGGGAATTTGTCAGACTGTATTCGGACGAGGGAATCAGCGCAACCTCCACACGGCACCGCAGCGGCTTTAACCAGATGGTGGAGGACGCCCTCGCCGGCCGCATCGACTTAATCATCACCAAGAGCGTGTCAAGGTTCGCAAGAAACACGGTCGACAGCCTTTCCACCATCCGCAGGCTGAAAGAGAACGGCTGCGAGTGCTATTTCGAGAAGGAGAACATCTGGACGTTCGATTCCAAGGGCGAGCTGCTCATCACCATCATGTCCTCGCTGGCGCAGGAGGAGAGCCGGAGCATTTCGGAGAACTGCACCTGGGGCATGAGGAAGCGGTTTGCGGACGGCAAGGTGAGCGTTCCGTTCGGCAGGTTCCTCGGCTACGACCGGGGCGAGGACGGGAACCTTGTCATCAACGAAGGGCAGGCAGAAATAGTGCGGAAAATCTACGGACTGTTCCTGCACGGGCATTCGCCTTATAAGATTGCAAAGATACTGACGGAAGAAGGCATACCGACTCCGGGCGGCAAGAAGGTGTGGGGCAAGGCGGTGGTGGAATCCATCCTCACCAACGAGAAATACAAAGGCGATGCCCTTCTCCAGAAGGTTTACACGGTGGATTTCCTCTCCAAGAAGAAAAAGGTCAATGAGGGCGAGGTGCCGCAGTATTATGTGGAGGGGAACCATCCGGCCATCATAGAGCCTTACGTCTTTGACAGCGTCCAGGCATTGATGAAGGCGAGGCGGCCGGGGAAGAACCGGAACAGCTGCGTTGGCGTTTTCTCCGGAAAGATAAAATGCGGGGACTGCGAGAGCTGGTACGGCTCTAAGGTCTGGCATTCCAATGATAAATACCGCAAGGTGGTCTGGCAGTGTAACCACAAATTTGACGGCGGGGAGAAATGCACCACGCCCCATCTTGACGAGGAAGTCATTAAGACGCTGTTCGTGAGGGCGCTGAACAGTTTCTGCGGGGAAAGGGCGGAGATCACGGCAGCCTTTGAGGAGATGAAGGAGGCGGCATTTGGGACGGATGAACTGGACAGGGAGAAGAAGCGCCTGCAGGAGGAGATGAACGTGGTGGCGGAGCTGATACAGCAGTACATTGCCGAGAACGCCTGCATCGCGCAGAACCAGGCAGAATACGAAAAACGCTATCATGCCCTTGCGGAGCGGTTCGACAGGGTAAAGGCGCGACTCGGCGAGGTGGAGGACGGGATCGTGGCAAAGCAGGCGCAGCGGGAGATGATGCAGAACCTGGTGGATACGCTGGAAGGGATGCCGGATGCCTTGGACAGCTTTGACGAGGGCTCATGGTATGCGCTGGTGGATCATGCGACGGTCTATGGCAGGGAGGACATCCGGTTTACCTTCAAGAACGGGATGGAGATTAAGGCATAGAGGATTTAGGCGAAAGAAAAGACTTCTGACGCACTTGAAGTGCGGACAGGGGCTTTTCTTTTTTTACGGAATATCCGGTATTGCAAATTATTTTATCCTCTTGACAAAAACTCCGACTTGAACTATACTGTGTAACAGTGATATATAACAGTGTTATAAGAAAAGGGGCGTGCGGCAGAATGAGTGAGCCGGAGAGGAACACATTGGAGCTGATCCATGGGGCGGCCAAAGCGGAATTTATGGAAAAGGGGTTCCAGGCTGCCTCCCTGCGGAATATCGTCAAAACGGCAGGCGTGACCACCGGGGCATTTTACGGTTATTACAACAGCAAGGAAGAACTGTTCGCAGCCCTGGTGGACCCGTCCTATGAATATATGATGGGGCGGTATAAGCAGACCCATGAATATTTTGAAAGCCTGCCCATGGAAAAGCAGCCGGAGCAGATGGGGAAGATGTCATCGGAGTGTATGAATGACCTGCTGGCATACTCCTGCGGGCATATGGATGAATTTTACCTGATCCTGAAATGTTCGGCGGGTACGAAATATGCTTCCATGATCGATGACATGGTGGAGATTGAGGTGGAGGCTACCCATCACTATTATGAAGTCTTAAAGCAGCTTGGGACTCCTTCCCCCAAAATTGATGAAAGGCTGGAACATATCATGGCAACCGGGATGATAGGCGCCTTTTTTGAAATGGTTCTTCATAGAATGCCCTTTGAAGACGCGAAAGTCTTCTTGCAGCAGTTAAATGATTTCTACACCGCAGGGTGGATGAAGATCATGGGACAGTGATCCGGGCCGACAGCCGGTAATAGAAAGTCTGCATCGCGGGCTTTCTATTATAGAATCTGGATAATAGAATCCTCTTTTGGATTCTATTATAGAATCTGGATAATAGAATCCTCTTTTGGATTCTATTATATTTTCCCTGAAGGTTAGTGAAAACTAACTAATATTTCATAAGGATAACAGGGAATGACTGCAGCGTTCCCTTTATCATAGATGTCGCGGACATCATAGAAAAACATACAAGGAGGTCTTACTTTTGAAAAAAGAATCCAATTTAAAGCGGCTCCTTCGGTATGCCGGGGGCTATAAGTACCTGACCATAGCGTCATGGATTTTGAGCGCGCTGAGCGCACTGATGGCATTGCTCCCGTTTGTGTACATCTGGAAAGTCATCAAAGAAGTTTTGGATGTGGCTCCGGATTACGGGGATGTGCGGAATCTGTCCCATAACGGCTGGATGGCGGTAGTTTTCGCAGCGGCGGCGATCCTGATCTATATTGCGGCTCTGATATGTTCCCACCTGGCGGCGTTCCGGGTGCAGGCAAATATGCGGACAAAGGCAATGCACCATATCGTGACCCTGCCCATGGGGTTCATGAGCGGCTCTGGCAGCGGCAAAGTCAGGAAGATCGTTTATGAATCCAGCGCGGCAACGGAAACCTACCTTGCCCACCAGCTCCCTGACAAGGCGAATGCCCTTGCGACACCAGTGGGGCTTATCGTCCTTCTGCTTGTCTTCGACTGGCGGCTGGGGCTTTTAAGCCTCCTGCCGGTTGCGGCGGCGTTTGTCATTATGAGCGTCATGACGGGAAAGCGCATGCAAAAGAAGATGGAAGAATACAACAACGCCCTGGGGCAGATGGCGGGTGAGGCGGTGGAGTATGTAAGGGGAATTTCGGTGGTCAAAACCTTCGGCCAGTCGGTGTTCTCTTTCAGGCGCTTCAGAGAATCCATCGACAATTATGAGAAATGGGTGATCGCCTATACAAAAGACCTGCGCCTCCCGATGATGTGCTATACCACGCTGGTAAACGGGATTTTTGCGGTACTGGTCGCGGCGGCGCTGGTGATGACATCGGGCGGGGTGACAAATGGGTTCTTACTGAATTTGATGTATTACATCATCATCACGCCGGTCATTACGCTGACGCTGACAAAAATCATGTATGCCAGCGAGAATAAGCTGATCGTGGCGGACGCCATGTCCCGCATCGACAGTATCCTGGAAATGGAGCCGCTGCCGGAAACAGATCATCCGAAACATCCGAAAGACAATTCCGTGGAGCTTTCCGGGGTTTCCTTCCGGTATAAGGACGTCAGCGTGAATCCCACGCCGAGGAACGCGCTGGAAAACATTTCTCTCACAATCAGACCGGGCGAACACGTTGCTTTCGTGGGACCGTCGGGCGGGGGAAAGACCACCCTTGCCAGTATCGTGGCAAGGTTCTGGGACGTAAGGGACGGCAGCGTGAAGATTGGCGGCATCAATGTAAAGGAGATTGCCAAGGAAGAGCTGATGGATACGGTATCCTTTGTCTTTCAGGATTCCAAACTTCTGAAGACATCCATTTTGGAAAATGTAAGGATGGCGAAACCGGACGCTTCCCGGGGCGAAATCCTGAAAGCCCTCCATGACACGCAGTGCGATGATATCCTTGAGAAACTGCCGCAGGGCGTGGATACAGTCGTGGGTGCAAAAGGCGTGTATCTGTCGGGCGGGGAGCAGCAGCGTATCTCCATTGCGAGGGTGATGCTGAAAAACGCGCCGATCCTGATACTGGACGAGGCGACCGCTTTCGCTGACCCGGACAACGAGGCAAAGGTGCAGGCGGCGTTTTCTGTGCTGGCAAAGGGAAAGACTGTGCTGATGATCGCCCACAGGCTTTCCACCGTTACCGGCGCAGACAGAATCGTGGTAATCAAAGACGGGAAGATAGAAGATACAGGCACACACGACCAGCTTAAGGATAAGGACGGCCTGTATGCCGAAATGTGGAAGCAGTACAACAAAGCTGCAAAATGGAAGGTAGGTGTTTCGAATGCATGAGAAATTAAGGCACACGTTTGCCCTGTCCGACAAGGGCGCAAAGGATATGGTAAAGGCGTTTTCTGCCTGCATCCTGCATAACCTTTCCCTGATGGTTCCGGTGGTGCTGTTATATAACCTCATTGGTGACCTGCTGGGCGAGGGCATCCCGGAAGGGAAAAGCACATTTTACATCGCAGGGCTTGCCATGGCCCTTGGACTCATAATGCTGACATATTATATCCAGTACAACGCCACCTTTTTTGCCACCTATGTGGAGAGCGGCGTGCGCAGGCTTTCCCTTGCGGAGAAGCTGCGGAAGATTCCCCTGTCCTTTTTCGGAAAAAAAGATCTGTCCGACCTGACAACGGTTCTTATGGCGGACTGTGCGACATTGGAGGGCGGATTATCCCATTGGGTGCCGGAATTTATAGGTTCGCTTATTTCCACCCTTTTGATTGCGGCAGGGCTCTTTGTCTTCGACTGGCGCATGGCTCTTGCCTCCCTGTGGGTGCTGCCTGTTTCTTTCGGCATCATCCTTGCCACGGCGGGGATTATGCGGATCCGGCAGGAAAAGGTGACGGAGGTGTCCATTGCGTGTTCGGACGGCATCCAGGAATGCCTGGAAACGCTGCGCGACCTGAAAGCGAACAATGCTGAAGATGGATACCTGAAAGGGCTGGATAAAAAAATAAAGGATGTGGAGAAGTATACAGTGATCGGCGAGCTTACCAATGCGGTATTCCATACCTGCGGGCGCATGGTGCTTAAAGTAGGTATCGCCACGACTGTGTTGGCGGGAGGCGCGCTGTTAGCAGACGGAGAGATTACCCTGCTCACGTTTTTTGCTTTTATGATTTTAGTTTCCCGCGTATATGACCCATTGATCGCTGCATTGGATAATTTAAGCGCAGTCATTATGATAAGGAATATCCAGTGCAGAAGGATGGACGAAATCTTAAGCCACCCGGAACAGGAAGGCAGGTCGGAGCTGACAAACAGAGGATATGACATTATTTTTGACCACGTGGGTTTTTCCTATGAATGCTCTTCTTCACTTAACAGCGGGGAAACGGTATTGAAGGATGTATCCTTTACCGCGAAGCAGGGGCAGGTCACTGCGCTGGTGGGGCCTTCCGGCGGCGGAAAGACAACGGTTTCCCGCCTTGCCTCAAGGTTCTGGGATATCCAGAAAGGGAAGATCACGGTAGGCGGCATGGACATCTCGAAAATCGAACCCGAGACGCTTATGTCCCTGTATTCCATCGTGTTCCAGGACGTGACGCTGTTTAACAACACGGTCATGGAGAATATCCGCCTGGGGCGAAAGGATGCGACTGACGCAGAGGTGTTGGAGGCTGCGAGGCTTGCCAATGTGGATGAATTTGCGGAGAAGCTGCCGGATAAGTGGAATACCTTAATTGGGGAGAACGGCTGCGAGCTGTCCGGCGGGGAACGCCAGCGTATCTCGATTGCCAGGGCATTTTTGAAAAACGCCCCGATCATCCTGCTGGATGAGGCAACGGCAAGCCTTGACGTGGAAAACGAGACGTTGATTCAGGAGTCCCTGTCAAGGCTGATCGAGAATAAGACGGTCATGATCATTGCCCACCGTATGCGTACCGTTGCGGGGGCGGATAAGATTGTTGTCCTTTCGGAAGGCACCGTGGCAGAGCAGGGCAGTTCCGATATGCTTCTGAAAAAGGATGGTATCTATGCCCGCATGGTGAAGCTCCAGACGCAGAGCCGGAATTGGGCGATGGAGTAATGAGGATGATATTTCATTTATATTTAGAAATGGGATGGCAATAAAGGTATTGGAAATACCCTCTGGAGCTTGTCTATAAGCGCCAGAGGGTATTATTCTGCAAACAAAAATCAGATTTTTGTAGAAATTCTTTTGCTTATCTTGACAAACGGAATTTTTCGAGTATAATTAAAACAATGTTTTAAATACGTTGTTTTGGAAACGCTGTTGTGAAAGAGAAAGGTGGTAGACAATGGCGAGTAGAATTGAGGGATATGATGAGAAAATAATTGCTTGTGCAAAAGAAGAGTTTTTGAAAAAAGGATATGCAGATGCTTCGTTAAGAACGATAGCCCAGAATGCAGATGTCAGCACAAGTACAATTTATACAAGATATTTGGACAAAGAGGGTCTATTCAGGTTTCTTGTAGAACCGGCGGCAAAAGGACTGAAGGATTTGATAGGACGTTCCCTGTCAGAATTTACGACACTGTCAGCAAGTGAGCAGTCTGAAAAAATGACAGAGTATTCTGACAAAGGATTTGAGGAAACTGTCCCATATATTTACGAACATTTCGATGAAATTAAGCTCTTGGTCACAGGGGCACCAGGAAACTATTATCAGGAATTTTTGGAAAGTTTAGTGGAATTGGATACTGCCTGTATGAAATCTTTTTTATTGCGTACTGGCAGTAAAGCAATGCGGGAAGGGCGGATTACGGATGGGTTTCTTCATGTTGTTTCCAGTGCTTTTTACTCTGGCATCTTCGAGGTAGTAATTCATGATATGCCGATGGAAGAAGCAAGAAATTATATCAATGAGCTTCGTGCATTTTATGGAAACGGCTGGAAAGAATATTATCAGATATAAAGAGAAAGAAGCATTCTGGTGATATGTCAAGGGTTTTTTGAAAAAGATTTTGATATGTTTTTCGGGAAAAAGGGTAACTTTAATAG